>DASQLF010000076.1:0-15081 GCA_035630135.1 Gaiellaceae bacterium | reverse complement strand
CGGCGCGACCGTGCCATTCCAGTGATTCTCCTTGAGCCTGAACGCGACGTCGAAGCGACCGGCTGCGCGAAGCCGGTCGATCTGCGTTCCCTGACCGAACGCGATCGCGCTCCCGGCGTCGCGACCGTGCTGGCGGACGCGAAAGCGGAGGTGCTTGCCCTCCCCCACCGTCGCCGGAGAAACAGCCTCGGTGGCGGGCGCGAGCAGCGTCGGGTCGGGATTGCCGAGGCCGTAGGGCGCCAGGCGTGCGAGCTCTTCCGCGAGGTCGAGGGTCAGATCTCGTGCCGATACGACAGCGTCCACCTTCACGATCTCGAAGAGGTCGTCAGCATCGAGCTCGGCATCCGCGTGGAGGGCGAATGCGTCCGCGAACGACTCGATGCTCTCCTCGGCGATCGAGAGCCCCGCAGCCGCGCGATGACCGCCGAAGCGCTGCAGATGACCGGAGCACGCGGAGAGCGCGCCGTGCAGGTCGAACGACGCGATCGAACGGCCCGAGCCCTTCCAGCCGTCCTGCGAGCGCGTGATGAGCACGACCGGACGGTGGAACCGCTCCACGAGGCGCGAGGCGACGATCCCGATGACGCCCTCGTGCCAGTCAGCGTTCCAGAGCACGTATCCGCGCCGACGCTTGCGCGGCTCGATCATCTCCTCGACCGCGGCGACCGCCTCGCGCAGGATGCGGTCCTCCACCTGCTGGCGATCGCGATTGAGTTCCTCGAGCGTCGCGGCGTGGCGGCGCGCCTCGTCGACGTCTTCGGTGAGCACGAGCTCGAGCGCGATGTCCGGGCGGCCGAGCCGGCCCGCGGCGTTGATGCGCGGAGCGAGCCTGAAGCCGACGCCGCCGGAGTCCACGGTCGCCGGATCCACTCCGGCGCTGCGCATCAGCGCCTGCAGCCCGGGCCGCTGCGTCGCGGCGAGGACGCGGAGGCCGGCAGACGCCAGCGCGCGGTTCTCGTCCACGAGCGGGACGACGTCGGCGATGGTCGCGAGCGCGACGAGGTCGAGGTTCCGGCGCACAGCCGGGTGCTCGGTTCCGAGAAGCGCCTCCCCGAGCTTGTGGACGACGCCCGTGCCGCAGAGCTCGGGGAACGGGTAACCAGAGGGGCGCGTCGCCACGATCGGGCAGTCCGGAAGCGTCGCGCCCGGCCGGTGATGGTCGGTCACGACCAGCTCGAGCCCACGCCGCTTCGCCTCGGCGACCTCCTCGACCGCGGTGATCCCGCAGTCGACCGTCAGGACGAGGCCGACGCCGTCGTCCGCGAGCCTGCCGAGGGTCTCGCGCGAGACTCCATAGCCCTCCTCGAAGCGGCTTGGCAGATGCCAGTCGACGTCCGCGCCGAGCTCACGCAGATAGAGGATCGCGAGCGCGGTCGCACAGATGCCGTCGACGTCGTAGTCGCCGTGGACGCAGATCTTTCGCCCTTCGCGGATCGCCGCACGGATGCGCTCCACCGCGGTCGCCATGTCGCCGAGCAGAAAGGGGTCGTGCCCGGGCAGATCGGCATCGAGGAACCGCCGCGCCGCGTCAGGCTCGTCGTACCCGCGCCGCACGAGCACCGAGGCCGTGATCTCGCTCACGTCCAGCTCGCGCGCCAGTGTTGCCACCGCGGGCGCATCGACGGACGCGATCGTCCACGAACTCGTCATGCCTTTGAAGGTATGGACGCCGTCGGACGGCGTCTGCGCGCGCGATGACTAGTTCTCGCGGCGCCGGCGCAGGGAGTCCGAGACGACCTTGACCCAGAGCAGAACGAGGCCGATCGTCGCTCCGACGACGACGACTGCGATCGGTGTGTAGTACGCCATCTGCTCGAGCGAGTACTTCGTCACGGCGGCTCCGACGAGCCAGATCGCGAGGACGACGACGGCCATCACGGCCCACATCCGGCGGTCTCCCATGTCGGGAAGGGTAGATACGCTGGCCCTCGTGCTGGCAGCCAACTATCGCTCGGGAGACGACTTCGTCGTCGAGTTCCTGGGCCACCGCTTCGAGTTCTCCGCGACGGACTTCGAGGAGCGCGTGATCGCCGCCGCCGTACGCCTCGAGCTCCTGGCGTCGAACGAGGTCGACGAGCAGGAAGCTGCCGACCTCGTCGAGCTCGCGGCCGACGGGCGCATCGTCGACCCGCGGAGCGGGCTGGGCCTCTACCTCGTGCGCCACTGGGAGCGCCTTTCGCTCCAGAAGGGCGAATCACTCGTCTACTGGCTCCGCAAGCTCGTGTTCCGCGGCGCGTGGCTCGACCACCGCGTCAAGGAAGGCCTCCTCGACGTGTCGTGGATCGACGACACCGGCGACTTCGGCTATGCCGAGCCGCAGGGAGGGCGCACGCTGCTCGAGCTGGCGCCCGTTCCCTCCTGGAATGAGCTGCAGTACCGGGGCTGACGTGCTCGAGCCCGACCCGACGACGCGCACGACGGCCACCGTGTCGGGCGCGCCGGGCAACGAGCCCGGGCCGCACACGCTGCAGATCCTCATGACCGAGCACTGGAGCTTGCTCGCGTCGCGCAGCCTGGTCTACACCGAGTCGATGAGCCGCACCTCGATCTTCGTCGCTGCGCTCACGGGCTCGGTGGTCGCGCTCGCGCTCGTCGGTCAGGCCACGGACTTCGGGGACGGGTTCGTGGCCTTCGCGCTCGTCCTTCTGCCCGTCGTCTACTTCCTGGGCGTCGTCACGGTCGCGCGCCTCGGTCAGATCAACTGGGAGGACGCGATCTGGGTGCAGGGCATGAATCGAATTCGCCATGCGTACCTCGAGATCGCCCCCGAGCTCGAGCCCTACTTCGTCACGAGCAAGTACGACGACGATCTCGGGGTGATCCAGTCGTCGATCGCGATGCGCGGGTGGCCCGGCCGGTCGCAAGGGTTCATCGCAGCACCCGGAGTGGTCGCCGTTATGGACTCCGTGGTCGCAGGAGCCATCGCCGCGATCGCGGCGATCGGGCTCGGCGCGGGAACCGTGCTGGCGCTCGTCGTCGGCGCGGCGCTCTTCGTCGCCTCGCTCCTGATGTTCTTCGCCTGGGGCCGCCGAATGATCGCGAAAGGCCGGGAGCGGTTCGAGCCGCTCTACCCCACGCCGTCCTAGGTTTCGGTCGGGGAGAAGCCGACCGGATGCTCGGGATCCGGCGCGGAGATCTCGATCGACCGGACGGCGCCGATCGGGACGATCAGCTTCTTCGGCTCGTCGTCGTCGTCCTCGCGGTGCGGCGCGAACGAGAAGAAGCCGAACCCAGGCTCGGCGCTCGCTGTGTCGAGCGTGTAGCGCGACCCGTCGACGAGCTCGATGCACACCTCGGCCTGCTCGAGCCCGTTCTCCTGCGTGAATGCGGTGATCATGTGCGTCAGGCGACTGACGAACTCGTCGAGTGGGCCGGCATGACCGGGTGTCCAGATGTGCGTCGTCACCTCAGAAGAGACCATCCGCAACGCGCTCCGCGCCGATGTGGTTTCGGCCGAGCTCCGTGATGACGCGCCCACGCGGCGTCCGCTGGATGAACCCGAGCTGGAGCAGGTACGGCTCGTAGACGTCCTCGATGGTGTCGGGCTCCTCACCGAGAGACACGGCGAGCGTCGAGAGACCGACCGGCCCACCGCCGAACTTGTGGGCGATCGACGACAGGAGCTCGCGGTCGATCCGCTCGAGACCGGCCTCGTCCACCTCGAGCAGCTCGAGCGCCTCACGGGCGATGTCGATCGTGACGCCGCCGCTGTGGCGCACCTCGGCCACGTCGCGGATCCGGCGAAGGATGCGGTTCGCGACACGCGGTGTCCCGCGGGCGCGGCGCGCGACCTCCTCGGCCGCCTCGTCCACGATCTCGACCCCGAGAATGCCGGCCGAGCGGCGCACGATCGTCGCGAGCTCGCGCTGCTCGTAGTACCCGAGCCTGAACGTCATGCCGAAGCGGTCGCGGAGCGGTGTGGTGAGAAGACCTGTTCGGGTCGTGGCGCCCACGAGCGTGAAGTGCGGCAGGTCGAGCGTCAGCGTGCGGGCACCCGCCCCCTGGCCGACGACGATGTCGAGGCGAAAGTCCTCGAGTGCCGGGTACAGGATCTCCTCGATGGCGCGGTTCACGCGATGGATCTCGTCGACGAAGAGCACGTCCTTCTCGTCGAGTCCCGTGAGGATCGCCGCCATGTCGCCCTTGCGCTCGAGGGCCGGGCCGGCGACCGTGCGAAGCCCGACCTCGAGCTCCTCGCGGATGATCGTGGCGAGGGTCGTCTTGCCGAGGCCCGGCGGTCCGACCAAGAGCACGTGGTCGAGCGCCTCACCGCGCGCCTTCGCGGCCTGCAAGGCGATGTCCAGCTGCTCCTTGACGCGCTCCTGGCCGACGAACTCGTCCAGTCGCCGCGGCCGCAGCGACTGCTCGACCTCCTCGTCGCCCTCGCGCAGCACAGGCGCCAGGAACTGCGAGGACGTCACGCAGCCCTCCGCAGTGCTTCGCGGACGCGTTCCTCGGCCGGCAGGTCGGGATCGACGCCAGCGAGCGCCTGCTCGGCCTCGACGAGCGTGTAGCCGAGCTCGACGAGCGCATCACGGGCGACGAGCTCACGAGACGGCTCGGCGCCGGGCTGCGGGACTACTTCGGCGAGCGAGCCCTCCAGCTCGAGCACGATGCGCTCGGCGGTCTTCTTGCCGATGCCGGGGATCGCCTGGAACCGCGCGGAGTCCTTGAGCGCGATGGCGCGCTGCAACTCGTCCGCCGAGGCGCTGGACACGATTGCGAGCGCGACCTTGGGGCCGATCCCGCTCACGCCGAGGAGTCGGACGAAGAGCGCGCGTTCGGCTCCGTCGGCGAACCCGTAGAGCTGGAGCGTGTCCTCGCGCACGTGCAGGTAGGTCTCGACCGTGACCTCGGTGGCGTCGTCGGCGCGTCGGAGGACGCTCGGCGTGGCGCTGACGAGGTAGCCGACGCCCCCGACGTCCACCACGAGCCCGTCGAGCGTGCGGCCGGCGGGAGCCCCGCGAAGCCGCGAGATCACCGAACCGCTCCCAGGAGCGGCGACCCCAGCGCATGGCAGATCGCGACGGCGAACGCGTCCGCCTCGTGCGACGAGCGCGGCTCGACCTCGAGCGCGAGGATCACCTTGACCATTCGCTGCACCTGCCCCTTCTCGGCCCGACCGTACCCGCAAACCGTCTGCTTGACGCGCGCCGGCGCGTGCTCGGCGCAGTCGACTCCGGCCGCGGCGGCCGCGACGAGCACGGCGCCGCGCGCCTGCCCGACGGAGAGCGCGATGCGGGCGTCGGCACCCACGTAGGACTCCTCGAGCGCGACGGCGTCGGGCTCGTGCTCCGCAATGAGCCCCCGAACCCCCTCGAAGATCGTGAGGAGCCGTGCGTCGAGCGGCTCCCGTGCGGACGTCCGCCAGCACCCCGACACCCCCGCCCGGAGGCGCCCGTCGCTTCCGTGGACGATCCCGTACCCGCACGTAGCCGTCCCTGGGTCGATGCCGAGGACCTTCACGAACTGAAGTTACGCACCGGTCCGGACGTTCCTCCGGTCGAGCACCGCCGATACGACGTTTGTCTTTCGCAGCCACCACGGCTGCGAGGCAGTCGTGCCTCAGGGGTGTTGCGCGACACGAGTCGGCGCTAGCCGACTCGGGATCTTGCGCCTAGCCGGAACAGTTCTCTTCAGTCCAGGCGCCGAGGCGCTCGGACGCAGCCGTAACGTCCTCGGTGCCCACCGACTGGAGCGCCTGCTGGAGCTCCTGGGCCTGGGCAGCAGTCGGCACCTGGCCGGGCTGCAAACCGACGTCCTGGATGACCTCGATGTACTGGCCGTAGGCGGCGGCCAGCGTCTCCACGTCGGCCCTGATCTCCTCCGGCACGTCGTCGGCGAACTCGGCGAACGCGTCCGCCTGCTCGGAGAGCTCGTCGCTCGACCCGCCGGTCGCCGCGGCGAACGCCTGGCTCACGCCGAGGAACGCTGCGACGAGGCTCTGGCAGTCCTCGTCGGCGAAGTCGAAGTCACCGGTCGTCTCGGTGTCGTCGCCGTCGGTCGTCTCGTCGGTCGTAGTCTCGTCGGTCGTCGTCTCCTCGATCGTCGTCGTGTCGGAGGCCGACGACTCGTTGTCGTCTCCACCACAACCGGCCGCGACGAGCGCGAGCGCAAGGACGACGATCGAAAGCCAACGCACGTCCGCGACCCTAACAGGCGCCTACGAAAGATGCTGTGCGAAGAACCCGACGATGGTGTCGTAGCAGCGAACGCGATTCCCGAGCTTCAAGACGTCGTGGCCCTCGTCGTCGAACACGAGGTAGTCGACGTCGCGCCCGCGCTCGCGCAGCCCCTCGACGAGATCGCGCGACTCCTGCTCGACGACACGCGGGTCGTTCTGCCCCTGGATGACGAGGAGCGGACATGCGATGTCCTCGATGTGCGTCTTCGGCGAGCGCTCGGTGAGGAACGGGCCGTCCTTCTGCGGATCGCCGACCGCCAGCGCGAAGTACGGCTTCCACGTCTCCGGCAGTCGATCCATGAACGTGAAGAGGTCGTACGGACCGAACATGTCGACGGCAGCGCGCCAGAGCTCCGGGTGGCGGGCCGCGAGCGTCAGCGTCATGTACCCGCCGTACGAACGGCCCACCACACCGGCCCGGCTGACGTCGAGGCGCGCATCGCGCGGCAGCACCTCGGTCATCGCGTGGACGTGGTCGAGACGGTCGAGACCACCCCAGTCGCGGTCGACGCGCTTCGAGTAGTCGAGGCCGTACCCGGTCGACCCGCGCGCATTGGGCACGAAAACCGCGAACCCCTCGAGCGTCAGGATCTGCACGAGCGGCATCGAGAACCACGCGAAGTCCGGGCGCTCCTGGCTCTGCGGGCCGCCGTGCACGTAGTAGACCAGCGGCCGGGGGCCGTCGAAGCCGAGCTCGGGCGACGGCAGATAGAGCCGGGCGGATACGCGCAGGCCGTCGTGCGACTCGAACGACGCATCCTCGCCGGCAGCAAGCGTCTCGGGCGCGACGCCGAGCGCTCGCTCGCGCGTCAACGTGGTCGGCGGCGCGTCGTCGGCCGGCAGGACGTAGAGCTGCGTCGGCGTGGTCGCAGTGCAGAATGCCGCGGCGAAGCGGCCGCTCCTGGCGTCGTAGTGGAGCCCGTGGAGTACGCCGCCGCCGAGCTCTCCCTCTCCGACCAGCACGCGGTCGATCCGGAACGTGCGCGCCGCCTCGTCGAAGGTACCGGCATACGCCCAGGAGCAGCCGTCGATGTTGTACGCCAGCGCGTAGCGGTGCCCGTCGAGGTGGTCGAGCCGGTAGAGCTCGCCAACCCCCTCGTGACGGGTTCCCTCGATCACGACGGGCTCGACCTCGTTCGGACGTGACAGATCGAGGAATGCGAGCGAGCCGGTATCGGACAAGAGGGTCGTGGTCAGCAGGAGGCCCTCACCGCCGACCGTCCCGTGGGCCGTTCCGAAGCCGGTGAGCGGATACTCCGCTTCCGGATCGCGTTCCTCCAGCGGAGTGCCGAACACCATCGAGCGCTCGCCGGTCTCGTCGACCTCGTAGAGGACGATGTCGCCCATCGTGTAGCCGTCGACGAGAACGACTCGGGAGAGATCGGGCGTCCACGCGCCCACGTACCCGCCGTAGCGGCTCTCCCAGAGCTTCGTGACCTCGCCGCTCGCGAGATCGACCCGGACTGCCGTCGTCAGCGCTTCTTCCCGCGATTCGACGGCGAAAAACGCGACTGCCGCGTCGTCGTCGAGGTCGACGAGGTGCGCGCGCCCGTTCGTGAACACCCCGTCGGAGAACGGCTCCGGGAACCCGCCCTCGATCGGCACGAAGTGCGGCACGTAGTTCTCGTCGCCGTCCGCGTCGATCATCACGACGATGCGACCGAGATCCGGAAGTACGTGGAAGAGCTCGCCGCCGACGAGCTCGGGGTTCTGTAATGCCGTCTGCGGCGGGAGGAGCGGCTCGGGAACGCCACCCGAGGCGTCCATCGCGTACAGGCTGAGATGCCCCGAGAGGTTGGAGGCGAAGAAGATCCGGTCGTCCGCGAGCTGGGGCTGGACGAAGAGGCGCGCCGACAGGAGCGACTCGATCCGATCCGCTCGGCGTCCCGTCGTATCGGCGGCGGCGATGGCCACGAGACTAGGACGCCACCGCTTCGAGGACCTCTTCGGGGATGTCGAAGTTCGCGTACACGTCCTGGACGTCCTCCGTGTCCTCGAGCCCTTCCACGAGCTTCACGATGCGGCGGGCGCTCGACTCGTCGGCGACGGCAACTGTGCTTTTCGGCACCATCGCGAGCTCGACCGACTCCACCTCGAACCCTGCGCCCTCGAGTGCCTGGCGCACCGGCGTCAGCGATTCAGGGGCTCCGGTGACGACGAAACTCGAGCCGTCGAGCGCGACGTCGTCGGCACCCGCTTCGGCTGCCGCCAGCACGAGCGCATCCTCGTCGACGTCATCTGCGGCGACCAGCACCACGCCACGCCGCTCGAACTGCCACGCTACAGCGCCGGTCGTCCCGAGATTGCCTCCGTGCTTCGTGAACGCGTGCCGCACGTCGGACGCCGTCCGGTTGCGGTTGTCGGTCAGCGCCTCGACGAGCACGGCGACCCCCTCCGGCCCGTAGCCCTCGTACACGACCGTCTCGAAGGTCGACCCTTCGGCGTCGGCGCCCGAGCCCTTCGCGATCGCGCGCTCGATGTTGTCCTTGGGCATGGAGTACGAGCGCGCCTTCTCGATCGCGTTCTGTAGCGCGAGGTTGCCATCCGGATCCGGACCGCCCTCCTTCGCCGCAACGATGATCGCGCGCGAGAGCTTCGAGAAGAGCTGCCCGCGCTTCGCGTCGGCCGCGCCCTTCTTGTGCTTGATGCTCGACCACTTGCTATGCCCGGACACGGCTCACCTCCTCGACGAGCTGCAGGAAGAGCTCGTGGACGCGCAGGTCGTCGGTCAGCTCCGGATGGAACGACGCGAGCAGAAAGCGCCCGTCGCGAACGAGCACGGGCTCGCCGTCGAGCTCGCCGAGGACGTCGACTTCGGCGCCCGTGTCCCGGATGCGCGGTGCCCTGATGAACACGCCGCGCAGCGGGATCTCGTCGTCCTCGAGCGCAACGTCGGCCTCGAAGCTCCGGACCTGACGGCCGAAGGCGTTGCGGTCGACCACGAGATCGGCCACGTCCCAGTGCTCGCGGTCGAGGACGATCATCCCGGCGCACGTCCCGAAGATCGCCCCCGGATACTGGCGGATCGCGTCGTCCAGGCCATAGAGCGCAGCGAGTCGCACGATCGTCGTCGACTCTCCGCCAGGGATCACGAGCCCGTCGAGGCCGTCGAGCTCCTCCGGGAGGCGAACCTCGACGACGTCCGCGCCGAGCTTGCGCAACGCGGTCTCGTGCTCGCGAAAGGCTCCCTGCAGCGCGAGGACTCCTATGCGCAGCGGCCTCTCCAACGCGGTCGCTACCAGCCGCGTACTTCGAGACGCTCGCCGTCGGCGAGCGAGCTCGAGGAGATGCCGACCATGGGCTCGCCGAGGCCCGCGGAGACGTCCGCGAGAACCTTCGGGTCGTCGAAGTGCGTGGTCGCCTCGACGATCGCCTTCGCGCGCGTCTCCGGGTCGCCCGACTTGAAGATCCCCGAGCCGACGAAGACGCCGTCGGCGCCGAGCTGCATGCAGAGAGACGCGTCCGCGGGTGTCGCGATTCCTCCTGCGGTGAACGTGACGACCGGCAGCCGTCCGTTCTCCGCGACCCAGCGGACGAGTTCGTAGGGCGCGCGGTGCTCTTTCGCCGCCGCGAAGATCTCGTCCTCGCGCAGTGCCTGCAGCGCGCGGATCGCGCCGAACACCGCCCGCATGTGCGTCACGGCGTTGACGATGTCGCCCGTGCCTGCCTCGCCCTTCGTGCGGATCATCGCGGAGCCTTCCGAGATCCTCCGCAGCGCCTCGCCGAGGTTCGTCGCGCCGCAGACGAACGGCACCGTGAATGCCCACTTGTCGACGTGGTGCGCGACGTCGGCCGGGGTCAGCACTTCCGACTCGTCGATGTAGTCGACCTCGAGCGCCTCGAGGATCTGCGCCTCGGCGAAGTGCCCGATGCGGCACTTGGCCATGACGGGGATCGAGACTGCCTCCTGGATCTCCTTGATCTTCGTCGGATCGCTCATCCGCGCGACGCCGCCGTCGCGGCGGATGTCGGCCGGGACGCGCTCGAGCGCCATGACGGCGCACGCACCGGCCTCCTCCGCGATGCGCGCCTGGTCGGCGTCGACGACGTCCATGATCACGCCGCCCTTCAGCATCTCGGCGAGGCCCGTCTTGACGCGCAGCGTTCCGTACTCAGCCACGGTCGCAGTCTAGATGCTCCGCGGCGCCGTCCCACCCTGTGGACAGCTGCGACGCAGTTCCTCCAATTTGCGGATTTCGTGCTGTGGAAAACGCCTGGAAAAGCTCGTGTCCGTCCGCACTGTGTGGAATAGGTACTGGCCACTGGCGCGACTCCTCTCCCCGCAGGCGCAGACGCCTGACCCCGAAGTTGCGCCGCATGGGCAAGAGGCCACCCACCTGGTTCTCTTGCAAGACCAAGAGCCCGCACCGCGGGCTCTTGGTCTTGCCGGAGCTGAGAGCTCTTAGCTCTTCGTCTCGCTCAGAACGGCCGACTCGGGCTGGTCGACGATCCGGATGTACGGCTTGGGCGACTCCCAGCCGTCCGGCCAGATCTCCTTCGCCTCGTCGTTCGACACCGAGCCGGCGATGATCACCTTGTCACCCTGCTGCCAGTTCACCGGCGTCGCGACGCGATGCTTCGCAGTCAGCTGGAGCGAGTCGATCACGCGCAGCACCTCGTCGAAGTTGCGGCCCGTCGTCATCGGGTAGACGAGCACGAGCTTCACCTTCTTGTCGGGGCCGATGACGAAGACGTTGCGGACGGTCTGGTTGTCGGCCGCAGTGCGATCCGCGGCCTCGCCACCGACCTCGGCGGGAAGCATCCCGTAGAGCTTCGAGACCTCGAAGTCGGCGTCTCCGATGATCGGGTAGTTCGGAGCCGTTCCCTGGGTCTCCTCGATGTCTCGCGCCCAGCCCTCGTGGTCGCCGGTCGAGTCGACCGAGATGCCGATGATCTTGACGTCGCGGCGGTCGAACTCGGGCTTGATTCGCGCCATGTAGCCGAGTTCGGTCGTGCAAACGGGCGTGAAGTCCTTGGGATGCGAGAAGAGCACCGCCCACGAGTCGCCGATCCACTCGTGGAAGGAGATCTCGCCTTCGGTCGTCTGCGC
Organism: Gaiellaceae bacterium; assembly: GCA_035630135.1. Taxonomy (GTDB): domain Bacteria; phylum Actinomycetota; class Thermoleophilia; order Gaiellales; family Gaiellaceae; genus GMQP-bins7. The sequence goes on along the minus strand of DASQLF010000076.1, from coordinate 3,847 downwards.
CGTGAAGTCCGGCGCCTGGTCGTTGATCGTCAGGGTCATGTGCTGCTCCTCCCGGGCGGGCACCACCCACCCCTTCGTCGGGCGCTGGGTACGTGACGGCTGAACGAACGCCGCGCGTGCATTGTTCCAAGCTCGCGGCGGCACACGCGGCGCTCCGGCTCTCGATTCACCCGTGCGGGGCATGTCGTCGCGCCGCAGGCGGCCTACCCTCGTCCGAGGCCCGGGCGTCCGGGTGCCGTGGTGCCTAGCCGCAGGGCGCCTCAACGGCTGACCTTGCGCCCGGGTCGACTCCCTCGAGTGCCCGCATCTGCTAAAGGTGCCCTGTCGGAGTGGCCGTCACTCCGAAGAGAGGGAACCAGGTTGGGACAGGAGTTCGACGAGGTGATCGACGCCTTCCGGCGCGCGGAGCGGCGCCTCCGCGCCACGATCCTCGGCGACGGCGTGTACGCGAGCGGTGCCGTACGGGGCGCCGAGGCTCGCGACTCCGTCGGCAAGGATCTGCGTCAGCTGCGCACGAGCTTCGATGCTGCCGCACAGCTGGTGGAAAATGCGGAGCTCGAGCGGCTCGACGCCGCGCTCAAGCGGGAGGCGCAGTTGGCAGCGCGGCGGGCGGCGCGCCGCGCCAAGAAGCCCTCTTCCTAGGGCTCCGTCGTCCTGGTGGTGGACGAGTCGCGCTCGATGATGGTGGTGTTCTGACCGCCTGCGCCGCGGCGGCTGTACGCCATTCCGATCGCAAGCACGATCGCGAACGCCAGGATCACGAGAAGTAGGACGAGAAACCAGACCGGCATCTATTCACCCCCGTAGGTAACGACACGGACGCGGTGTCATACCCGCCGAGGCCACCGGACGAAACGCCGCTTGGCGGCCGTCCTTCCCGGGTAGCACTATGGCCTCAGCCGCCGGCCGAGGGAATCGTCGACGAAACGGATAGGAGCGCGCACATGGCAGGCAAGTCGGACTTCACAGAGGACGAGTGGAACGACCTCCAGCAGGGCGTTACGGGCGCAGGGCTTCTCGTGTCGACCGCGCATCGCGACTTCACGGACAGCTTCGGCGAGGCGAAGGCCGTCGCGACGCACCTCGCCGCGCATCGCGACAGCGAGAGCGAGCTCGTCCGCGAGCTCGCGCACACGCGGACAACGGGATTCGGGCTCGTCGCCTCGCCGAGCGAGGTCGTGCAGGGGACGATCGACGCGCTCGGGGCTTCGGTCGCCGTGCTCGGTCAGAAGGCTCCGGACGAGCTCGAGGCCTATCGGTCGCTCGTGCTCGACGTCGCCACCGGCGTCGCGGAGGCCAAGGGCGGTGTCAAGGAGGAGGAGAGCGCGGCCATCGAGCGGATCAGAGAGGCGCTCGGCTCCGCTACGACGTAAGGGCGGGTCAGCCGAGTGGCTCGACGGTGCGATCCTCCGCACAGTCGACGGCCCACTCCGTGCACAGGTTCTCGAAGTCGGTGACGGGAAGCCCGACGGCCTCGACGTGCACCTGGTGCACGACGGCCTCGACTTCGCGCCCGTAGTCCTGACGGCGGGAAGCGGTGACCGTCATCTCGGGCGCCGCCCCGGCGCGCCGCAATGAGTGCGCGAGCCGATCCAGCTCGGCCTGCGTCGCCTCGCGTCCGGTGAGGACGCCGAAGTTCACGACCACGTTCCCGTCCTCGCCGGCGAATGCGATCGGGAACGCGCCCTTGTCCTGAGTTCGGTCCGTCACAGACACACCCTTTCCGCGCGACCGCGCGGCGTCAAGGCATGTGCAGCGCCGGCCTCGTATGCTCAACGCATGATCCCGTGGCTCATCGTTGCTCTGGTCGTCGTGCCGCTCGTCGTCGCCGCATTCGTCGTGACCCGTCGCAAGTCGGCGGCAACGCCCGAGCTCGACGACTCGGAGGTAGAGGCGCAGTTCGCCGCTGCGGAAGCCTTCGAGGCCGAATGGCACGAGGCGGACGAGGAGCGTTTCCACAAGGAACGCTTGCCGTAGCGAAGCAACCCAAAGCGCAGCGCACAGAGTCGCCCCAACCCGAGAAGGAGGTTCGATGGCACTCGCACGCGTCGTGACGTTCGAAGGAGTCAGTCAGGAGCGGATCGAGGAAGTCCGCAGCCGGATCGAGAGCGGTGAACGTCCAGAGGGCGTCCCCGCTACGGAAATCCTCCTGCTTCACGATTCCGATTCCGAGAAGTCGATGGCAATCCAGTTCTTCGAGAACGAGCACGACTACCGAACAGGCGAAGCCACGCTGAGCGCCATGCCGACACCCGATACGCCGGGACAGCGGACGTCCGTCACGAAGTACGAGGTCGCGGGTCGAATGAAGGCGTAGCCGCCAAGGCTCGGCCCGAATGAAAAGGTGTAGCTCCTTGCCTCAGTGCCCCGTTTGGAACGGGGCCGGCCGGCTGAACCGGCTCGGTGGAAGCGGACTGGGGTCAGGAGCTACTCCGGCGATGTACCCGTCACGCGCCGCCGAGAAACACGATCAGAGGAGAACTCGGCCCATCCGGATTCTCGACCCTCTGGCGCTTGAGTGGCAGTCGGGCTCGAGACAGGAAAATTCACCGAGCCGGTGGCGCTTTCGTCCGCCCGACCCGCTGACCTTCCGCTTCCGCGTAGAGCCGTCGGGCCGAGCTTCAACCTACTTGCGCTCCGTGCTCGGTGCGTGGACGAACCTATGGGGCCAAGCCGACCGAGTCAAGGCGGAGAACGGTCGATTCACGCAGTTTGCAAAGACTTCCTCGCCGTCTCGCGCGACGAACGCCTGGAGTCGCGGCGTAGGCCCCAGTCGATCCGGGGCCTACGCCGCGGATCCCCTAGGTGTGGAGCGCCCGGCTGCCCCGGCGATCCACGACGAGGCGGTAGATGACGAGCAAGATGATCGACCCGACGATTGCCGTGAGCCAGCTCGAGATGTCAAAGAACTCGTCCATCGGATCTGCACCGAACAGGGCTCCCGCGAGGAAGCCGCCGAGCAGCGCCCCGGCGATACCGATGACAGCGGTCACGATCCAGCCGCCAGGGTCGTCGCCAGGCATGAGCGCCTTCGCGAGCGCACCCGCGAGTAGCCCCAGAATGATGAAAGCAATGATTCCCATGTTCTTCCTTTCGCTAGGACGGCGACTGAGATTTCCCTCCCGGCAGACGACTCAAACCGGCGGAGAAGCTGCGAACGTGAGCAGATGCAGCGCTCGATCGAGCGTCGTTCGAAGAACGACCGCTGATCGCGGTCGCCGCCAGCCAGGGATGTGGGTCAGCTTCGCTTCGGCTCAGCTGGCGTCATCGTCACCTCGCCGTGCTCGTCGACCTCCACTACGTATCGATTCGCACCGCGCGGTCGCATGCGGCTCAGTAACGACTTTCTCGCCACGATGATCGCGTGGGTGTCGCGGTGCGTCTCGACTTCGTAACCTTCCTGCGCTCTGGCCTCCAGGAATGTTTCGAGAGCATCCTTCCTGACACCGGTTCGATGAATCTCTTCTGCCAATCACGCCTTCCTCGAGGCTTACAACCGTACCCGTGTCGACGAGCACCGTGGGCCCACCGAGGTCTGCACGCCCGCGTCACAGATGCAGCTCCGGATAGCGACCGCACAGCCAAGCCAGCTGGCTTGGCTGCAAGCAGTCAGATGGGCCCGCCTGGACTCGAACCAGGGACCAACCGTCTACTTAGGGGAGTGGCGGGTGATGTAGGGACGCGGCGGGAAGTGGCTCTGCGCCTAGCTTCCCGCCCTCCTCCCCGCTTCGCCTAGCGGAGCCGGTTCGTGATGTTTGGGCACGGATTGGGCACTCGGACACGTCCCGTCCCACGAGCTCGAAGCGCCGAGCGTTTCCAGCTTCCAAGGTCAGGGAACGCAACCGAC
>DASQLF010000075.1:0-3258 GCA_035630135.1 Gaiellaceae bacterium | reverse complement strand
CGCGGAGCGCGTCGAGCGGCAGCTGGCTGCCGTCTCGGCCGAGCTTCGCCGGCGCATCGGTGGCACCTACACGCTCCGCGAGCTCGCGGACGAGTACGTCGCCGCAGACCGCTGGGCGCGCGACGTCCTCGCCGACCAGGCAGTGCCCGGCTGGCCGCGCACGGTCGCGCTCGTCGGAGGCGCCGCCTTCCACCTCTACTCGCGCGGCGCCGTCGACTGGGTGCCCTGACCATGCTCGATCGGTCCGCTCGCCGTCCTCCACCCAGGCGCAGCCGTCGTCACGCGATCGGGCGCGTAGTGCTCGTCCTGGTGGGCCTCGCGCTTGCGTTCCTGCTCGGAGTCTCGTTCGCGCGCGCGCTCGACGAGCGCCCGAGGCCGAGCTGGACCGAGACGATCGTGCGCACGCTCGAGCCGCTGCCTCAGGGCGCGCCGGCGCGCACCGTGACGGTCACCGTCACGTCGCCCTGACTGTCCCGCAGATCGAGAACCGCCGAGCAGCGCTCTCGATCGCGACAATCCCTGAAGGCGACGCTTTCGCGGCCGCGTCGCGGCGCTAGCCCGTCGCGAATTAGAGCTCTTCGGATGCCTCGAGCAGGCCGGCGAGGATGACGCCGACTGCACAGGCGAGTGAGATCCAGATACCGAGACCGCGGCTCGCGAAGAAGAAGTCGTCGGGGATCGAGATGATCCGGACGAGGACGAGAACCGTCGCGATCGAGCCGATCGCGACGGCGATCAGGCTCTCGGGCACCGACGCGGGCATGTGGACACCGGCCTCGCGCAGGACGACCAGCAGCGCTGCGGCGAGACCGAGTACGAGGACGATCTTGCCGATCGTGCCCGTGTGCCAGCCGATGACCGAGACCACCGTGTCGTTCCCCTCGCCCGTGTACCAACCCGTCAGCGCAGACATCGCGAGAAGGACGCCGAAGAGGAAGGTGAGCCGTCCACCGAGACCGGCGACATCGGCGACACCGGGAAGCCGGCGACCTCGCAGCCCTGAGCTCTCCATCGCGTAAGCATATGACGCCGCGCCGACGGGACGTCCTGCACCCGCCCGCGTCACCTTCCTAGAATTCCCCTGTGGCCAGATCTCTCCGGACGACCTCGACGACGCCCACGCGGGACGACGACCCACCGCTCGATCCAGAGGCGATCTCGCGGAACTACCGGCTGCACCGCGCCCGGCGCGCGGCGAAGCAGAAGAAGCATCGCGAGAAGCGCTGGGCCGGCGTCCGGTTCTGGCTCGTGCTCGCGATCGTCGTCGTGGTCACGGGCATGCTCGCCGCCCGCACGCTCGGCGAGATCGAGCGCGTCTTCGGCCTCTAGGTGGACGAGCGTCCCGGAAGCGTGGCGCTCGGCGCGCTCGTGTTCGGCGCGGGGATCGGCGCGCTCGCGACCGAGATCACGGCCTCGCGCCTGCTCGCGCCCTACTTCGGGTCGTCGACGATCGTCTGGGCGAATCTGATCGGGATCATCCTCGCGGCTCTCGCCGTGGGCTACTGGCTCGGCGGGCGCATCGCGGATCGGCGACCGCAGGCGCGACTCCTCGGACTCGTCGTCCTCGTCGCGGCGATCTGTGTCGCCGTCATCCCCTTCGCGGCGAAGCCGTTCCTCGACTTCACGGTCGAGGGGCTCGACACCGCGTCGGCCGGCGCGGTCGTCGGAAGCTTCCTCGCCGTGCTCCTGCTGTGCGCGCCGCCTGTCGTACTCCTCGGGATGGTGTCGCCGTTCGCGATCCGACTCGCCGTCTCCTCGATCGAGACCGCCGGCGCCGTCGCCGGGCGGCTGTATGCGCTCTCCACGGCGGGCTCGCTCGTCGGTGTGTTTCTCCCGGCACTCGTGCTCATCCCCGCGATCGGGACGCAGCGGACGTTCCTCGTCATCGCGACGCTTCTCGGCGCGTCGTCGTGCTTCCTCCTCGGCGCGCGCTACCTGGTGGTGACCGCCCTTCTCGCCGCGCTGCTCCTCGTCCCTCCCGGAGCCGCGAAGGCGGAGGAGGGGCTGATCTACGAGGAGACGTCGTTCCACCAGTACATCGGCGTCGTCGAAAGGTCGGACGGCCGTCGGCTGCTGCATCTCAACGAGGGAGTCGCGGTGCATTCGGTGTGGCGGCGCGACGCCGTTCTCACCGGCGGCGTCTGGGACGCGTTCCTCGCGCTGCCGCCGCTGCTCGGTCGGCCGCTCGAGCGTGTCGCGATCCTCGGCAACGCAGGAGGCACGACGGCCCGCGCTCTCGGCGTCTACTACCCGGAGGCGACGGTCGACGGCGTCGAGCTCGACCCTGCCGTGAGCGACGTGGGGCGCCGCTTCTTCGGGATGGGCGACAACCCGAACCTCACCGTCCACGACGTCGACGCGCGTCCATTCCTTCGGGCCTCCGACGAGCGCTACGACCTCATCGTCGTCGACGCGTACCGGCAGCCCTACGTGCCGTTCTACCTCGCGACGCGGGAGTTCTTCCGGCTCGTGCGGGCGCACCTGACGCCCGGCGGCATCGTCGCGCTGAACGTGGCGTCCGTTCCCGACGACGAGCGGCTCGCGCGAGCGGTCGGAGGGACGCTCGCGGCAGAGTTCCCGCAGGTGCTCGAATGGCCTGCGCTCCGCTTCAACACGATCGTGCTCGGGCTCGAGGAACCGCTCACGAGCGACGAGCTGCAGCGCAGGCTCGCGGCCGGCCCGGAGGAGCTCTCGTCGATCCGTGAGCTCCTCGCGCGTGCCGTCGTCCCCGTCGAGGCCGCCGACGATCCGTGGACTGATGACCACGCACCGGTCGAATGGTTGACGGATCGGATGATCGTGTCGTACGCGGCCGAGGGCGGACGGCTGGACGAGGACTACCTGCCGACGAGGCCGGCACCGTGATCTCGCTCGAGCGGCGCGACGGTAGGCCCCTCCGGATCGGCCATCGGGGCGCGAAGGCGCTCGCGCCCGAGAACACGCTCGAGGCATTTCGCGCGGCCATCGCGACCGGGGTCGACCTCGTCGAGTTCGACGTCATCGCGGGGAGAGACGGCGGCCTCGTGGTCGCGCACGGGCTCGTCGACGTCGGCCCGAACACACCCACCCTCGACGAGGCGCTTCGCTACTTCGTCGAGGAGGCGCCCGAGGTGGGCTTGCATCTCGATCTCAAGCTCACGCGGCGCGAGCACGACGTCATCGCTGCCGTGCAGCGCTTCGGGCTCGCGGAGCGGACGTTCGTCAGCTCGTACTACTTCGGGACGGCGCGTACCGTCGCAACCCACGACGGCGTCGTGC
>DASQLF010000074.1:0-2949 GCA_035630135.1 Gaiellaceae bacterium | reverse complement strand
GACGTGCTCGTGATCACCGACCGCAGCTTCCGGCGAACCGTCGAGACGATGCCGTCGATCGCGCTCAAGATCCTCTCGAGCGTCGGCGACCGGCTCGCCAGAGACGCAAAGAGTTAGCCCGCAGGTCAGGCGATGCAGGCTTCGCCGAGCAGCGCTCGCACCTCGGCGAAGAAGTCGGCCTCGGGCTTCACGCGGTAGTCCGGACCGAGAGCGAGTGTCCGCTCGCCGAACGACGTCTCGAGCGCGAGGTAGACGGGCGCGTCGCCCGGATAGTCCGCGACGAGTAGCGCGAGCTCGCGGACGACCCCGGCCGGCGCGAGTCGCGCGTCGATCCGAAGCCTGACCTCGCGCCGCATGAGGACGGACTCGAAGGCGCTCACCTCGCTCGCTACGAGCTTCGTCTCCCCCGCCTGCTTGTGGTCGACACGGCCCTTCACGACCAGGATGCGGTCGGCCTCGAGCAGCTCGCGAGCAGTCGCGTAGGTCGAGTTGAAGACGACGACCTCGGCGCTTCCGGTCGGGTCGTCGAGCGTCACGAAGACCATCGGCTCGCCGCGCTTCGTCGTGACCTGCTTGAGGCCGGAGACGATCCCGCCGACCGTGACGAACTCGCCGTCGCGGCGCCGCTCGATGTCGGTCAGGGCACAGTCCGTCTTGCGTCGCAGCTCGGCGCGCACGCGCTCGAGCGGGTGCTCGGAGACGTAGAGGCCGAGCGTCTCCTTCTCGAGGCGGAGAAGCTCTCGCTCGTCGAACTCGCCCGTGACGAGCGGCGGGTGCCTGACCTCCGCCGCCTCCTCCTCGCCGAACGCGCCGTCGAAGATCGACGCCTGGCCCGCGAGCCTGTCCGCCGACACGCGCTGGCCGTGGCCGAGCGCGGCGTCCATTGCCGTGAGCATCCCGAGGCGGGTCGCATTCGTGGAGTCGAGCGCGCCGCACTTCACGAGCGACTCGAGCGCCCGCTTGTTGAGCACCTGCGAGTCGACGCGCTCGGTGAGCTCCCAGATCGACGTGTACGGGCCGCCCTCGCCGCGCACGCGTACGATGGCCGCCGCGGCGGCGTCGCCGACGTTCTTGACCGCGTTCAGCCCGAAGTGGATGACGCCGCCGACCACCGCGAAGTCCTGCTGCGAGGAGTTCACGTCCGGCGGAAGCACGTCGATCCCCATCTCGCGACACGCGTTGACGTAGAACGGCACGCGATCCTTCGTGTTCATCACCGAGGAGATCAGCGCCGCCATGTACTCCTTGGGATGGTTCGCCTTGAGCCAGGCGGTGCGGTAGGCGATGAGCGCATAGCAGGCGGCGTGCGCCTTGTTGAAGGAGTAGTCCTGCGACTGCTCCATGTCCTTCCAGAGCTGCTGTGCGACCGCCGGGGTGACCGCGTTCTCGGCGCAGCCGTGCAGGAACTGATCCTTGAGCGACGCCATGAGCGAGTGGATCTTCTTGCCGATGGCCTTGCGCAGGGTCTCGGCCTCGGCGGGCGAGAAGCCGGCGAGCTCCTTCGCGATCTGCATGTACTGCTCCTGATAGATGCAGATGGCGTAGGTCTGCCCCGTGATCGCCTCGAGGCGAGGGTCGGCGTACGAGACGCCCTCGCGGCCGTTCTTGCGGGCCGCGTACATCGGGATGTAGCCCATCGGCCCCGGCCGGTAGAGCGCGACGAGGGCGATCAGGTCCTCGAACTCCGTGGGCTTCACCGAGCGCAGCGCCTCGCGCATCCCCGACGACTCGAACTGGAAGACGCCGGTCGAGTCGCCGCGCGCGAGCATCGCGTACGTCTTCGGATCGTCGAGCGGGAGAGCGCCGATGTCGATGCCTCCGACGAGCTCGACGGCCTTGTCGATGACGTCGAGGTTGCGGAGGCCGAGGAAGTCCATCTTGAGCAGGCCGAGCTCGACCACGTCGTTCATGCCGACCTGGGTGACGATCTCCTGCTCCGACCCCTTCTGCTGCAGCGGCACGACTTCGATGAGCGGCTGCGCGCCGATGACGACGCCCGCTGCGTGGATCGAGTCGGCTCGGGTCAGCCCCTCGAGCGGACGGGCGAGGTCGATGATCTCCTTCGCGACGGGATCCGAGTCGACCGCCTGGCGAAGCTCGGCGCCGGGCTTGAGCGCGGCCTCGAGCGTCTGGCCGGGGCCTTCGGGAACCATCTTCGCGAAGCGGTCGACGACGCCGTAGGGGATGTCGAGGACGCGGCCGGCGTCGCGGATCGCGGCGCGGGCGGCCATCGTGGAGAAGGTGATGATCTGCGCCACGCGGTCGCGTCCGTACTTGTCGGCGACGTAGTTGATGACGCGGTCGCGCCCCGCGACCGAGAAGTCGATGTCCATGTCCGGCAGGTCGGCGCGGGCCGGGTTCAGGAAGCGCTCGAACAGGAGCCCGTAGCGCATCGGGTCGACGTCGGTGATCTCGAGGCAGTACGCCGCAATGGATCCGGCGGCCGAGCCGCGCCCAGGCCCCACGCTGACGCCATTCCCCTTCGCGAAGTGGATGAAGTCCCACACGATCAGGAAGTAGTCGGCGAAGCCCATCTCCTTGATCGTCTTGAGCTCGAAGCGGAGCCGGTCCGTCAGCTCCGGTGTCGCCTTCCCGTATCGCTTCAGCAGGCCCTGCTCACAGAGCTGGACGAGGTAGTCGAACGAGTCGCGGCCCTCGGGCACCGGAAAGGTGGGAAGCAGGATCCGGCCCAGCTCGAGCTCGACGTTGCAGCGCTCCGCGACCTCGAGCGTCCGCGCCATCGCGTCCTCGAGCCCGGGGAAGTCCCCGGCCATCTCCTCGGGCGTCTTGAAGAAGAACTCGTTCGTGTCGAATTTCCAGTGCGCCGGGTTCTTGAGCGTGTCGCCCGACTGGATGCAGAGGAGCGCCTCGTGGGCGAACGCATCGTCGGCGTCCAGGTAGTGGACGTCACCGGTGGCGACGAGCGGGAGGCCCGTCTCCGCGGCGAGC
>DASQLF010000073.1:0-4136 GCA_035630135.1 Gaiellaceae bacterium | reverse complement strand
GGCACGGTCGCGCCGCAGCTCGTCGTTCGGCGGGTCTTCGACACGCCCGAGGGGTACGAGGAGCTGCGCGAGTCGCTTGCAGCCCTCTGGCGCCTCGGCGCCGAGGCGTGGACACCCGCTGCACGTCGCATCTTCGCGGAGCTCGAGCTGGACGAGGAGGGAGCGCGTCGGCGCCAGCTGCTCGAGTCGGAGTCGTTCAGAGCGCTGCTCTTCGACTCAGCACTCCCCCGAGCCGCGTAGAGGGTCGTGAGCAGGTGCGCAGCGCGCGCGAATGCGCCCGCCTTTGGGATCTTGCGCGACCGGAGTCCGCGCGAGCGGATTCCGGTCATGCGCAACGAAATCAGCGCACGGGAATCAAGGCGTCACGCATGACGAGCGCGAGCCGCCGGGCAGTCCGACGGCGCCACCAACGGCGAATACCTGTCATGGGACGTCCGAGTTCGCGGCCACCTGAAGTCATCCTTCCCGGGCGGAAGGAGCCGAAAACCAGGCTGAGTACACTGGCTCTATGAGTGTCCTCGACGCCAAACGGCATCGCGAAGACCTGGTCGAGGAGCTGATCGCCGAGGTCGAGGCGTACAACCCGGACGTCGACAAGGAGCTGCTCCGGCGGGCGTTCGAGTTCGCGGAGCGTGCGCACGCCGGCCAGACGCGGAGATCGGGGGAGGAGTTCATCCACCATCCCCTCGGCGTCGCGCGCATCTGCGCCGAGCTCCATCTGGACGAGCAGACGATCGCGGCTGCGCTCATGCACGACGTCGTGGAGGACACGGACTCGGATCTCGAGGAGCTTCGCACGGAGTTCGGCGGGAACGTCGCCCAGCTCGTGGAGGGCGTAACCAAGCTGACACGCATCAGCTTCCAGAGCCGCGAGCAGGCAGAGGCGGAGAACTACCGGAAGATGATCGTCGCGATGGCGCAGGACGTGCGCGTCATCCTCATCAAACTGGCGGATCGCCTGCACAACATGCGGACGATCGAGTACCAGACGAAGCCGAAGCAAGCCCAGAAGGCGCGCGAGACGCTCGAGGTGTACGCGCCGCTCGCGCACCGGCTGGGTATCCACGCGCTCAAGTGGGAGCTCGAGGATCTGGCCTTCCAGACACTCCATCCGCGCAAGTACGCGGAGATCAAGGCGATGGTCGCCGACCAGCGCGCCGATCGAGAGGCGCAGGCGGAGAAGGCCGCTGAGATCCTCGCCGACGAGCTCGGCAAGGCCGACGTACCCGCTGACATCTCGGCACGCGCGAAGCACCTCTACTCGATCTACGACAAGATGGCCAAGCGGGGACGCGAGTTCAACGAGATCTACGACCTGACTGCGATCCGCGTGATCTGCGAGCGATCCGGAGAGGACGGGACGCGCGACTGCTACGCGGCGCTCGGCCTCGTGCACTCGCTCTGGAAGCCCATGCCCGGGCGGTTCAAGGATTTCATCGCGATGCCGAAGCTCAACCGCTACCGCTCTCTGCACACGACCGTGATCGGGCCCGAAGGCAGGCCGCTGGAGATCCAGGTGCGGACGCGCGAGATGCACGAGGAGGCCGAGTACGGCGTCGCCGCGCACTGGGTGTACAAGCGCGGACGCGCTGCTGCGAAGGCCGACGACGAGTGGCTCACCTGGGTCAAGTCGCTGATGGAAGGGCAGAACGAGGATCAGGACCCGGGCGAGTACATGCGCAGCCTGCGCACGGATCTCTTCGCCGAGGAGGTCTACGTCTTCACGCCCAAGGGCGAGGTGAAGGTGCTCCCGTCAGGCGCGACGCCGATCGACTTCGCGTACGCCGTGCACACGGACGTCGGTCACCGAACCGTCGGTGCCAAGGTGAACGGCCGAATCGTGCCGCTGCACTACCGCCTGCGCAGCGGAGACTTCGTCGAGATCCTGACGTCGAAGTCGGGACGCGGGCCGTCGCGCGACTGGCTCGCGCTCGTCACCTCGTCGCGCGCCCGCAACAAGATCCGCCAGTGGTACCAGCGCGAGACGCGCGGCGAGACGGAGGCAAAGGGTCGCGACCTGCTCGACCAGGCGCTGAAGGCGCAGAAGCTCCCGTACCGCAAGTTGCAGGGCTCGAGCGTGCTCGCACAGGTGATCCGCGAGACGGGCTTCAAGAAGGCCGAGGACTTCTACGTCGCGCTCGGCGCTGGAAAGCTCTCGCCGACGCAGATCGTCAACAAGGTGATTCAGCGGCTGAAGACGGAGGAGGTCGCCTCCGAGCCGGTCGTGACGACGAAGCCATCACGCGCGTACAAGGCCGTCTCGAGCGCCAAGGTCGGCATTCACGTGATGGGTGTCGAGGACGTGCTGGTGCGCCTGGCGAAGTGCTGCACACCGGTTCCCGGCGACGAGATCGTCGGCTACATCTCGATGGGTCGCGGGATCACCGTGCACCGCGAGGACTGCCCGAACGTCCGAGCGCTCAAGCGCAATCCGGAGCGCTTCACGGACGTGGAGTGGGAGGGAGGCGCCTCGTCGGGCTTCCTCGTCCAGATCGCGGTCGACGCCTGGGATCGTTCGCGGCTCCTCGAGGACGTCGCGCGCACGTTCGCCGAGCACGGCGCGAACATCGTGTCCTACGGCGGCACCGTCGAGGACGGCATGGCGAAGAACTGGTACACGGCCGAGGTGGGGGAGGTGAAGGAGCTTCGATCGCTCCTCACCGGCCTGCGAAACCTCGAGGCTGTCTTCGACGCATATCGCGTCACGCCGTCGTAAGCGCTAAAGCGGCCAGTCGGGCCGGTCGCGCAACGTGACGAAGTCCTCGTCCTCCGCCGTCATGTCACGCCATTCGGGCTTCTGCTCGAGCGCGCGGGTCAGATGCGCTATCGCGTCGTCGGCCCTGCCGGCGAGCGCTTCGGCGCAAGCGAGGTTGTAGAGCGTGCCGGGGTGATCCGGGCGTCGCTCGAGCGCGTCCTCGAGCTCGGCGAGGTACTGCTCGTAGTCGCCGGCCGTTCGATGGCGCTCGGCCGCGAAGTAGTCCTCCCACGGTGACGGCTCATAGGCGGCAGCTCGCGGCCCACCGACCGCGAGAACCGACGTGCCGTCCTCCTCGGCGCGCGCATGTCGTCGTACCGCGGGGTCGCGGATGAACACGACCGTCCCGGCCGGAGCGTCGAGCGTCTCGTCCCCGAGCGTGAAGGTCGCTCTCCCCGAGAGCACGACGTACACCTCCTCGTGGCGATACGTCTCTTCCGTGTGCTCCTCGACGACGTCGTCGCCCGCCTTCTGCGCGACGTACGCATTCATGCCGAACGCCCCGATGTCGAGCGTGCGCCGCACGGGTCGCCAGAGCAGGGTTCCGTTCACGACCGCGATCGGGTCGATCTCGTCGAGGTTCACGCTCCGCCAGCCGTCGGCCACGGCCGGAATCTAGCTACGCGCCTCCGTCGAGACAGGCCGCGCGTAGACGAGGTAGCGCTGGCTCGCGAAGAAGCGCGGGTGGCACGCCTGCAGCACGAGCTCCTCGCGGCCGTGTGAGCGCAGGACCGAGAGGTCGTTGTCGTCGACGATGCGGTGCTTCGTGACCTCGTAGCGCACCGAGCCGTAGGGAAGCTCCACGGAGATCTCGTCACCAGGCTCGAGCGCGGTGATCTCGGAGAACGGTGCGCCGTAGGTCGTGCGATGCCCCGCGACGTAGACGAGCTCGCCCTCGCCGGGCATGAAACTTTCCTCGTGGCGGCCCGGCCCGCGGCGCAGGTCGCTCGTGCTCGTGCCGTTGATCACGACGAGGCTCAGGTCGAGCTCGGGGACGCGCAGGCGCGCGATCGCGTCGCCCTCGTCGCTCGCCATGCGGAACCGCTTCGCCTCGCGAGACACGTCGTCGTGCCTGGGCTCCGGCTCGGGCTCCGGTTCCGGCTCCGGATCGGACGGACGCGTCACTTCCTCGCCTGCGGGGCGCCAGCTCTCGAAAGCGCTGTCGAGGTTCGACGCGAGCCGCCGCTGCTCGTACGCTGTATACGCCGTCGTGAACGGGTCCTTCCAGAGGTACACGGTCGCGGTCCAGGCAAGGACGCCGATGCCGATGACGAGGAGGAACGTTCCGAGACGATGCCCCATGGCTCGATCACAGAGTACGGAGCACGGCGGAACGGGCCAGCCATGATCACGAGAAGACAACGATCACTTCTCGTCGCCG
>DASQLF010000072.1:0-19125 GCA_035630135.1 Gaiellaceae bacterium | reverse complement strand
AGCCACCGTCGTCTCGCACGACGAGCTCCGCTTCGACTTACGCGTCGTCCCGGAGGCGTGCTTCGGCAACGTCCTGCAGCACTTCACGGGCTCGAAGGACCACAACATCGCGCTTCGCGAGGAAGCCCAACGGCGCGGCCTATCCATCTCCGAGTATGGCGTCACCGACGTCGAGTCGGGTGAGGTCGCGACGCACGCGAGCGAGGACGAGCTCTACTCCTATCTCGGCTACCGCACGCCTCCGCCGGAGATCCGCGAGGGGACGGCCGAGATGTCAGCGTCGCGGAACGGCTCCCTCCCCGTGCTCATCGAGGTAGAGGATCTCACCGGAGAGCTCCACTGCCACTCGACGTGGTCGACGGACGCCAAGGGCTCGCTCGAGGACATGGCGCGGCGCGCGAAGAGCCGCGGGTACTCGTTCCTCTGCATCACCGACCACTCGCACTACCTGCGCGGCGAACGGCTCGAGGCCCAGTGGAAGGAGATCGACGAGCTGAACGGCAGGCTCACGCGTTTCAGGGTGCTGCGTGGGATCGAGGTCAACATCCGCGCCGACGGCTCGCTGGACGTGGACGACGAGACGCTCGCGGAGCTCGACTGGGTCGTCGCGTCGCTCCACACCTCGTTCGAGAAGAACCCGACCGAGCGCATCACCGGGGTAATGGACAACCCGCATGTCGACTGCATCGGGCACCTCACGGGCCGGCGACTGCTGAAACGAGACGGGGCACCCGTCGACGTCGAGCGGGTGGTCGCTCGTGCGGTCGAGACCGGCACGGCGCTCGAGATCAACTCGCAACCCGACCGCCTCGACATGCGAGACACCCATGCGCGCCTGGCCGGGGAGGCGGGAGTCAGGATCCCGATCACCACCGATGCGCACTCGGTGAACGCGCTCTCCTACGCGGAGCTCGGCGTGGCTCAGGCGCGCCGGGCCTGGCTGACGAAGGAGCAGATCCTGAACACTCGGCCCTGGCGCGAGATCGCGAAGCTCCGAAAGACGTGAGCGACAGCTTCCGCGAGGACGGCGCGCTCGCCGTCGACTGGGTCGCGTCCTACCTCGATCGCGTCCGCGACCTTCCTGTGCTCTCGCAAGTGGAGCCGGGCGCGATCCGCGCGGCGCTCCCCGCGTCTCCACCCGAGGAGCCCGAGTCCTTCGCCGCCGTGCTCGACGATCTCGACCGGGTGCTCATGCCCGGCCTGACGCACTCGCAGCACCCGCGCTGGTTCGCGTACTTCGCGATCACCGGCTCGGAGCCTTCGATCCTCGCGGAGATCCTGATCGCGGGCCTGAACCAGCTCGGGATCCTCTGGCGCACCTCGCCTGCGCTCCAGGAGCTCGAGGAGGTGACCCTCGCGTGGCTTGCCGAGCTGCTCGGCCTGCCGCCCGGCCTCCGCGGCCAGATCGAGGACACGGCGTCGACGAGCACGCTCGTCGCGCTTGCAGTAGCGCGCGCCCGACAGCCCGACCGGCGTGTCGTGCTGTGCTCCGAACAGGCGCACTCGTCCGTCGCCAAGGCGGCGAAGCTGCTCGAGCTCGAGCTGCGGACGGTGCCGGTCGACGAGCGGCTGCGGCTTCGACCCGAACTGCTCGAGCTCGACGACGCGTGCGCCGTCGTCGCCACGGTCGGTACTACCGCGTTCGCCTCCGTCGACCCGGTCGACGAGATCGCGGACGCGTGTGCCGCGGCTGGCGTCTGGCTACACGTCGATGCCGCCTACGCCGGCTCTGCGGCGATCTGCCCCGAGCTTCGTCACCACTTTGTCGGCTGGGAGCGTGCCGACTCGATCGTGGTCAACCCGCACAAGTGGCTCGGCGTGACGATCGACTGCTCGACGCTCTGGACGCGTCATGCCGACGCCTTTCGCGACACGTTCAGCCTCGTGCCCGAGTATCTGCGCGTTGGAGAAGATGTCGTCAGTACGAGCGAGTACACACAGGTGCTCGGCCGTCGCTTCCGCGCGCTCAAGCTGTGGGCCGTTCTCCGCTGCTACGGGCGCGTCGGCTTGCAGGAGCGGATCCGCGAGCACCTGCGACTGGCGGAACTCTTCGAGGAATGGGTGCGCGGCGAGCCGGGCTGGGAAGTCGTCGCCGACCGCCACTTCTCGCTCGTGTGCTTCCGGCGAGAGGGCTCCGACGAGGACAACGAGCGGCTCCTCGAGCGCGTCAACCGCTCCGGCGAGGCGTTCCTCTCGCACACGAAGCTCGGCGAGCGCTTCGTGCTGCGCCTCGCGGTCGGCAACTTCCGCACGACGGAGGACGACGTGCGCATCGCGTGGGACGTCCTCAGGCGCGAGGCAGCGGCGCTCTGAGGTAGAGCCGGGTCGCGCGGAAGGTCCTGCCTCCCGCGTGCCCCCGCACGAAGCGCCCGCGTGCGTAGAGCCCGGTGGTCTCGAGCGCGGCCTGCGCCCGTGAGATCTCGTCCGGGCTCGCCTTCGCGGGAGCAAGGTCGACGCCCGAGACCCGTGATCGCGCAGCGCTGTTGAGTCGCGCGACGCCGTAGGAGAAGCAGGGCGCGCGGACGCAGCGCAATCCGGTGTCCCGGACGCTGAAAAAGCGACCGCTCGCCGCGGCGGAACCCGCAGCTGGATACACGGCCGAGACGCGGAGCTCGCCCAGGTCGTCCCGACCGGCGGTCAGCACGGCGCGAGCCAGCGAGCCGTCCGGAATGGTGCCGAGGGCGCCGCCGCCGGCCGCGACGGCGATAGCGACGTAGCAACGCGGATGCCGCAAGCCGTCGGCGCAGCGTGTCCGCGCGCCGTTCGCGAGCGCGACGAAGTAGCCACCGCAGAGCGGGGACGGGCACAGGCGCGGATCGCCGTGCACCACGTAGATGGACGAACTACCCGCGGGCGCCGCGTCGCCTGCGCCGAGCAGGCAGGCGAGAGTCAGGAGCAGACCGGCGAGGCCGACTCGACTGGCCATGCTCCTACGATACGCCGCGTGCGCCTCGTCGCCATCGGTCTCGTGGCAGGCGTGTTCTCCGCCTTCTTCGGCGTCGGGGGCGGGATCGTCGCCGTCCCGTTGCTGATCCTCCTCGTGGGTTTCGCCGAACGGGCGGCGACGGCGACCTCGCTGATGGCCATCGCGATCACGGCCTCGGCCGGCGTCGTCGCCTACGGCATTCGCGGGGAGGTCGACGTCGGGTATGCAGCGCTCGTCGGGATCCCGGCGGCAGCAGGGGCCGTCGCCGGCTCGGCGTGGCAGCAGCGCATCAGCGTCAGCACGCTGACCTATGCCTTCGCGACTCTCCTCTGCGGTGTCGCCGTCTGGCTGGTGGCAGCGTGAGCGTCACGGCGATCCTGGCAGCGATCGCGCTGGGCGTCCTCGCCGGCGTCCTCGCCGGACTGTTCGGAGTCGGTGGAGGGATCCTGTTCGTACCGGCTCTCCTCGCGCTCGGGCTCGGCCAGATCGAGGCCCAGGGGACGTCGCTGCTCGCGATCCTCCCGACCGTCGTCGCCGGCACGTGGAATCAGCGCCGCTACGGCAATCTGCGTCCACGCAGCGCCGTGATCCTCGGCGTGGCGTCGATCGCGGGCGTCGAGGTCGGCGCGCGGCTGGCGACGGAGCTCCCCGAGACGACGCTGCGGAGGCTCTTCGCGCTGCTGCTCGTGGCCGTCGCCGCGCAGCTCGTCTGGCGAACGCGCCGAAAAGCCTCGCGCTACCCTGAATCGACGTGATCCGTCTCGCCCTCGCGGTCGTCGGAGTGCTCGTCGCTTCGGCGACGCTTGCAGCCGCGGCGCCACCACCACGCAGCGCGGAGACGGGCGCGAACGCGTTTCTCGTGCGCATCACGATCCCCGGGCAGAGCACCGTCCTCATCGGCGGGCTCGACTGGCCGACCTCGACGACCGCCGACGTGCAGTCGTTCGCGTACCCGGCCGACGGCTCGATCGTGACGGTCGGGCGCTCGCGGTCCGCGGTCTTCGCATCTCCGGGCTCCGCTGCCGCGACCGAGGCCTTCGCCGAGGCACTCGTCCTCTCCGTCTTCAACGGTGAGATCGTGGCGGGCAAGGTCACCGCCTCGGTCTCGGCGGGAGCGAGCGCGCGCTCGGCGGGCGCGGCGACCAAGGCCTCCGAGGTGCAGGGCCTGCGCGCGCTGGGCAGCGATGTTCCGAGCACGCCCGGAAGCGTGTCGTTGGCGGACTGGGGGACGATGACCGTGCTGTCGAGCGACAGCGGCAGCCGGAAGGCGCGGCCTCCGGGGGCGCAGGCGTCCGTCACCGCTCTTCGAATCCGTCTGAGCCAGGCCCACGGTGGTCTGCCTGCGGGCAGCGAGATCGTGGTCGGAAACGTCACAGCCGTTGCTGTCGCCGATCTCTCCGCTCCGCCGCCACCGCCACCGCGGACGGACGACGACCCTGCTCCTCGGTCACGGCCCGACGGCGGTCGGCCAGATTCACTTCCGAGAGCACCAGAGCCCGACGTCGGCGGCGAGGTGGCAGGCGGACCGGTCAAGGTGGCGCCCGAGGTCTCGACCAGGCTCTCCTCCGGCGGCTACGTGTTCCCGATCTACGGCACGGCGTCGTTCGGAGACAGCTTCGGTGGCCCTCGCCCGAACATCCCGGGCGGCTGGCATCACGGGGAAGACATCTTCGCGGCCGAGGGATCGCCCTTGCTCGCGGTGGCCGACGGCACGATCCACACGGTCGGATTCACCAAGATCGGTGGCTACCGGCTCTGGCTCCGCGACGGGGACGGCAACGAGTTCTACTACGCCCATCTCTCGGCCTACTCGCCGCTCGCGGTCGAGGGGCGGACCGTCCAGGCAGGCGACGTGGTGGGCTTCGTCGGAGACACGGGCGATGCCGAGGGAGGCTCACCGCACCTGCACTTCGAAATCCACCCGGCGGCCATGGCCGGCCTCGGCTACGACGGCGTGGTGGCTCCCTATTCGATCCTTCTCGCCTGGCGGCGCGCCGACGACATCTCCTTCTCGGCGGGGCGGATCTACGCGCCGGCAGGACGTGCCGGCTCGCGCCAGCTCCCGTCTCCGGGTGCGGTGCTCCTCGAGGCCGACGACATCGCAGCGACGAGCGGTCTCGTCCCCGGAGCTCTCGAGAAAGCCCTCAAGTAAGGCGGGATCGGGATCCGCGCTCTGCGGATCCCGATCCGACCGAACGATCTACTTCTCGGCGCCGTTGCCGGCTGCGACCGAGTCCGCCTGGGCATCGAGCTCCGCCCCGAACTCCTGGAGGTCGTCGCCGTTGCCCGAGACGCGATCCATGATCCACTCGCGGGTGGACTCACCCGTCCACGGGTTGTAGAGGACGCCGAGCGTGACGCCCGTGAGCAGGATCACGCGGTTGCGCGTCTTGTGGTCCTTCTTGCCCTGAAGCCTGTCGCCGGCATCCGAAAGGTCGTCCACGAGCGACTGGAGCTGCTTCTGGAAGTCCTTCTGGGTGACCTTCTCGGCCTTCCCCTTGACACCCTCGCCCTTGCCCATCTTGCCGTAGAGGCTGCGGGCGGCGACGAACGCGGCGAGCAGATCCTCGCGCAGCTCCGGGTCCTTCATCGCGCGCTCGACGTAGGGCTTGAGCGCATCGGGCGTGAAAGCTGGGGCTTTCGTCTTCGCCATGTGCTGTACCACCTTTCCTTTGAATCTGGCTACGCAGTATGTCGGCTACGATCGCCCGCGTGCGTGCCCTGCTGCTTCTCGCCCTCCATCCCAAGAGACTGCTCGCTCTGATCGGAGGGCTGTTCGGGGCCTTCGTGTACGTGTGGATCGCAGCTGTTCGTTCAGTACCCACCGTACGGGCGCGGAAAACCGCCAAGCGGCGGGCCTGGCAGACGCGCACCCGCAAGCGAGCATAGGCTCTTCCGCGTGCAGCCCAAGGGCCTGATCTGCGCCGGGGGCGAGGCCACGCGTCTCGGCGAGCTGACCCGCGTCGCGAACAAGCACCTGTTGCCGGTCGGCAGCTGGCCGATGATCTACTACCCCCTTCAGCTCCTGCAGCTCGCCGGGATTAGCGACGTCCTGCTCGTCACCGGCAAGGGGCACGCGGGCCAGATGATCGACCTGCTCGGGGACGGGTGGCTCGCGCCGCGTGGCGGCGGAGATCCCATCCTCGAGCTCGATCTCACCTACAAGGTGCAGACCGAGCCGGGCGGCATCGCGCAGGTCGTCGGGATGGCCGAGGACTTCGCGGGTGGAGCGCCACTCGTGGTCGTGCTCGGCGACAACATCTTCGAGTACGCGCAGTCGTCGAGCCTCCTCGAGTGGTCGTCGAACCCGACGCATGCGCGCATCTACGTGAAGGAGGTCGACGATCCCGAGAACTTCGGCGTGGTCGTCTACGACGACCACGGCGCGGTCACGGACATCGTCGAGAAGGCAGGCGTGGTGGACATGCGCTTCGACGCGCCCCCGTCGCGCCACGCGGTGGTCGGCCTCTACTGCTACCCGCCGGACGTCTTCGACGTGATCGACACCCTGAGCCCGTCCGCGCGCGGCGAACTCGAGATCACCGACGTCAACCGCCACTACGCGCTCGCCGGCCGACTCGACGCCGCCGAGGTCTCGGGCTGGTGGGAGGACGCGGGGAAGCACTGGCAGCACCTCGCGGACATCGGTCACCGCATCGACGAGACCGGTGCGAACAAGGCGGACGGCACGTGATCGAAGGTCTTCTGCGGATCCCACTCCGGCGGTTCGAGGACGAGCGCGGCTGGTTCTGCGAGCTCAGGCGGGACAGCACGCTCCCGCACCCGATGCGGCAGACGAACGTGTCCTTCTCGCGCGCCGGCGTCATCCGCGGGCTCCACTACCACGAGCGTGGACAGGACGATCTCTTCGCGTGCCTGCGTGGGACGGCGCGCGTCGTCGTGCTCGATCGCGAGAGCGGCGAGACGTTCACCGAGGACATCGGCGAGGACAATCCGGTCGCGATCTACATCCCGGGCAGGAACGCGCACGGCTTCGAGGCGCTGACGGACATCCTCTTCTGTTACCACGTCACGGTCGAGTACGACCCGGCCGAACCCGACGAGCACACGGTCGCCTGGAACGACCCGCGCGTCGCCCAGCTATGGAGCTCGGAAGCGCCGATTCTCTCCGCGCGGGACGCCGCCGTCGAGTCCTGATCACCGGCGCGGGTGGTCAGCTCGGCCATGCCCTCGCGCAGGTGTTCTCCACGGACGAGGTGGTTGCGCTCACGCGCGCGGACTGGGACGTCACTCAGCCGCCGCCGAGCGAGCTCCGCGAGAGCGAGCTCGACCTCGTCTTGCACACGGCTGCGTGGACGGACGTCGACGGCGCCGAGGCCGACCCGCAGAGCGCGGCCGCGGTCAACGTCGCGGGAACCGCGAATGCCGCGTCGCTCAAGGCGCCGCTCGTGACCTACTCCACGGACTACGTGTTCGACGGCCGCAAGCGGTCGCCGTACCTCGAGTCGGACGGGCCGAATCCCGCATCCGCGTACGGGCGGACGAAGCTGCACGGCGAGGCGACCGCCGGACAGCGAGCCTGGGTCGTGCGCACGTCGTGGCTCTTCGGTGCCACCGGCCACAACTTCCTGCGCACGATGCTGCGGCTCGGCGCGGAACGCGAGGAGGTCGCGGTGGTGGACGACCAGCGCGGCTGCCCGACCTACGTCGGGCATCTGGCGCAGGCAACGCGCGAGCTCGTGGACGGTGAGCTCCCCCGCGGCCTCTGGCATCTCGCGGCGGATGGCGACTGCACGTGGGCGGACTTCGCCGAGGCGATCTTCGAGGAGTCCGGTCTGGAGACGCGTGTTCGCCGGATCACGACGGCCGAGCTCGAGCGGCCTGCGCTGCGGCCCGCGTACTCGGTTCTGCGCAGCGAGCGCGCCGGCGCTCCAGCGCTCCCGCACTGGCGCGAGGGGCTTCGTGCGTGCCTCGCGGAGATGGCTCGCTAGCCTTCGCGCGATGCGCCTACTCGTGACTGGCGGAGCCGGATTCATCGGGTCGAACTTCGTCCATTACTGGCTCGAGCGGCATCCGGACGACCACGTCGTCGTCTACGACCTGCTCACCTACGCCGGCAACCGGGAGAGTCTCGCGCCGGCCGAGGATCGAATCGGCTTCGTCGAGGGCGACATTTGCGACCGTGACCTCGCGGAGGCGACGCTCCGGGACAACGAGGTCGACGTCGTCGTCAACTTCGCGGCCGAGTCGCACAACTCGCTGGCGGTCGTCGACCCGACGCGGTTCTTCCGCACCAACGTCCTGGGCACGCAGACCCTTCTCGATGCATCTCGCGCGGCCGGGGTCGAGCGGTTTCACCACGTCTCGACCTGCGAGGTGTACGGCGACCTCGACCTCGATACCGACGAGGTCTTCACGGAGGACTCGCCGTACAGGCCGCGCACGCCGTACAACGCGTCGAAGGCGGGAGCCGACCACGCGGTGCGCGCCTACTTCGAGACCTTCGGCCTGCCGATCACGATCACGAACTGCTCGAACAACTACGGGCCGTTCCAGTTCCCGGAGAAGGTCATCCCGCTCTTCACGACAAACGCGCTCGACGACGAGCCGCTCCCGATGTACGCCTCGACGCAGAACAAGCGCGAGTGGCTCCACGTCCTCGACCACTGCGAGGCGATCGACCTCGTCCTGCGCGGCGGCCGCCCGGGCGAGACGTACAACGTCGGCTCGGGCGTCGAGGCGACCATCGAGGAGATCGCGGACCGCGTGCTCGAGCTCACGGGGAAGCCTGCGTCGCTCAAGAAGATAGTCCCCGATCGCCCCGGACACGACCGCCGCTATCTGCTCGACGCGCGCAAGATCGCCGACGAGCTCGGATGGGCTCCGTCCCGCGGCTGGAACGAGGGCCTCGCCGAGACTGTCGCCTGGTACGAGGCGAACCGCGACTGGTGGGAGTCGCTCAAGGAGCGAGCGCCGGTCGAGGAAAGCGCCTGGAAATAGGCCCGTTACGCTCAAGGTGAGCCGATTTCGGTCGACATTGCAGGTGGAGTCTTCGTCAGGCCGTGGCCTGACCGCGGCTCCTGTTTTTCCTTAACCCTGCGGAGCTACCCTAGGCCAGTTCGTGCGTGCACTTGTCGCTGTATTCCTGACGTCCCTCACGGTCGCCGCTCTTCCGGCGGCCGGTCAGCAGCTGCCCGCATCGGCGTACGGCGAGGCGGTCTTCGTCGTGTCCGGGCGCGGGTGGGGCCACGGGGTCGGAATGAGCCAGTACGGCGCCTACGGGCAGGCTCGAATCGGTCGCACCTACGACCAGATTCTGGGCCACTACTACTCCGACACGACGATCGGCAAGGCCGGTCGCAAGGAGGTTCGCGTTCTGCTCGCGGAAGGGCGCCAGGCCGTGACCGTATCCTCGACCGCTCCGTTTCTCGCCACCGACGCGGCGGGAACGACCTTCGAGCTCGCGAAGGGAGCAGTGACCCTGCGCTCCGATCTGGCGCTCCCGTCGGCGGACGGCACGGGCCCGAAGCGCGCGAAGTCGCCGCTCGTCCTCAGGCCAGGGACGAAGAAGGCGGTTCTCGCACTCGACGGCAAGGCGTACCGCGGCAAGATCGAGCTCGTCCCGCAGGGCGGCTACCTCCGCGTCGTCAACGTCTCTCCGCTCGAGAGCTACCTGCAGGGCGTGGTCGCGGGCGAGGTGCCGTACACCTGGCCCGCAGAGGTGCTCAAGGCCCAGGCCGTCGCGGCACGCTCGTACGCCCTCGCGAACCTCGTGAAGGGCAAGCCCTACGACCTCTACTCCGATGTGCGAAGCCAGGTCTACCTCGGCGTCGCGGGTGAGAAGCCGTCCACGACGCAGGCGGTGACCGACACGGCGGGTGAGGTCGTGCTCTACGCAGGCAAGGTTGCGACGACGTACTACTTCTCGACGTCGGGCGGGAGGACAGCGAGCGCCGCGGACGTGTTCGGATTCGACGTGCCCTACCTGCAGTCTCGCCCGGATCCGTGGGACAAGGCGTCGCCGCACCACCGCTGGGGGCCGACCCTCCTCGGCGCGCGCACGGTGCAGGCCAAGCTCGGCGCCGAGGCGCGCGTCTTCGACGCCACCGGCATGCCGACACCGTCCGGCAGGCTCCGCTCGCTCGTCCTGCAGACGACGTCCGGCCCGCAGACGGTGCCTGCGACACTCGTTCGAACCGCGCTCGGGTTGCGCTCGACGTGGATCACCTTCGGCGTCATCCGGCTCGACCGGCCCGCGAGTGGAACCGTGACGTTCGGCTCGACGGCGCGCTTGACCGGAGTCGCCCGGCTCCTGGGTACTCCCCGGATCGGCTCGTCGGCCGACGGTTCGACGTGGACCGACGGCACGGAGGTCACCTTCGACAAGAACGGCGTCGTCACCGCGGACGTGAAGCCAACGCGGGCCACGCGCTACCGACTGCAGGCCGAGGGAGCCGCGTCCACGGCGCTCCTCATCCAGGTCGCGCCGAAAGTGCAACTGCTGCGGCCGACGCTCGCGGAGCCGACCACGATTCGCGGAACCGTTCGCCCGCGTGTCGCCGGAGCTATGGTGACGGTTGAGCGTCGGAAGGGCACGGGCTGGGTCGTCGTCGGCGACGCCACGGTCGACGCGACGGGTGCGTTCAGCGTTCCGCTCGACGTCGCCGCGCCAGCAGGCGCGTATCGCGCGCGTGTCGCCGAGACGGCCGGCTAC
This sequence comes from Gaiellaceae bacterium, assembly GCA_035630135.1. Taxonomy (GTDB): domain Bacteria; phylum Actinomycetota; class Thermoleophilia; order Gaiellales; family Gaiellaceae; genus GMQP-bins7. The sequence goes on along the minus strand of DASQLF010000072.1, from coordinate 8,524 downwards.
ACGGCCGCCATCTCACCAGTCCTCCAGGTGCCGAGATGAGACGTCTCGCCCTCGTCGTGGCGTGCGTCGGTGTCTGGCTCGCGGTGCCGGCAACGGCGGAGGCCGCGCGGGTCGCCGTCGGCATCTCGCCGCGTGCGAACGGCGACGAGGTCGCCCGCGCCATCGAGCGACGGACGGGGACGCGGCCGGAGAGCCTGAAGCCCATCCCGGCGCTGATCGTGGACCTGCCGGCAGGCGTCTCGCTCAGCGGAATCCGGGGTGTTCGCTACGTGGAACCGCTGGTCACCCGGCGTCTTGCGTTCACCCCGAGCGATCCGCTCGCGTCGAAGCAGTGGTACCTCGGGTACAGCGGCTTCTACAGCCCGTGGATCACACTGCCCTCCTTCGAGCCAATCCCCGTTGCGGTTATCGACTCGGGCGTCGACGCGACCCATCCGGATCTCGCGGGGAAGATCCTCGATGCCGAGAGCTTCGTCGGCGGATCCGCGAAGGCGGACGAGCTCGGACACGGGACGTTCGTGGCGGGGCTCATCGGCGCCGGGGTCAACAACGGCGTCGGGATCGCGGGCCTCGCGCCGTCGGCGCAGCTCCTCGTCGCCAAGGTCGTGACGAAGTCGCGTGCGATCCCGGTCGAGGCCGAGGCGAGGGCCATCCGCTGGGCGGTCGACAACGGCGCCCGCGTGATCAACATGAGCCTCGGCGGCATCCGCGACCCGCTCGATCCCGAACGCGACACCTATTCCAGGCTCGAGGCGGACGCGGTCGCCTACGCGATCTCGAACGGCGTCGTCGTCGTAGCCGCCGTCGGCAACTCCGACCAGGCGCCGGCGAACCCGTGGAAATACGCGAGCTACCCGGCGGCGCTGCCCCATGTCCTGGGCGTGAGCGCCGTCACCGAGACCGGTGCGGTTCCCACCTTCTCCAATCGCGACCGCGTCTACAACGACATCGCCGCCCCTGGCCTGAAGATCCTCTCGGTACTCCCGCGACCGCTCACCGCCCGTTACCCGCAGTGCGGCGAGCAGGGATATTCGAGCTGCGGCCCCGAGGAGTATCGCGAGGCGCAGGGGACGTCGTTCGCCGCGCCGCAGGTGAGCGCGGCTGCGGCGGTGCTGCTGAGCCTGCGGCCGACGCTGCGGCCGGAGCAGGTGACCCAGGTTCTCCTCGCCACGGCGATCGACCTCGAGTTCTCCACGGGTTGCACAGCCTGCGGAGTGGGGCGCGATGCGTACTCGGGCAGAGGACGGCTCGACGTCGCCTCCGCGGTTGCCGCGCTCGACCGGCGGCTGCCGAGCCGCGACTTCTACGAGACCAACGACGACCTCGGCTCGCGTGCGTATACGGCTTACGGATCGAACCGCCGAATCCAGGCGACGCTCGACTACTGGGACGACCAGGACGACGTGTACGCGATCTCGCTCGACCGGAACCAGCCCGTCTACGTCGGCCTGACGGGAGCCGATCCGACGCTCGACGTGAGCCTCGCCTTCTGGTTGCCGAAGGCGCACTCGCTGGCCCGTGTCGCCGACGCCCGCTACCGCGTGCGCACCTCGGCTCGCAAGGGGTCTCGGCAGTACCTCTCTTACCGATCCGACAAGGCCGGGACGTTCTACGTTCAGGTGCGCATGGCGAGCCCCGGCGCGACGCGCTACCGGCTCGTCATCGTCAAGGGCTAGGCGTCGGGTAGAAGCTCGTCGTCCGGGACGTCCCGCAGCACGCGCGCCGGATTTCCCACGACGATCACGCGCGGCGGCACGTCCTTCGTGACCACCGCACCGGCACCGACGAACGCCTCCTCGCCGATCTCGACGCCCGGACAGAGAATCGCGCCTCCCCCCACGCGTGCCCCGCGCCGGATGGTCGGCCCGGCGATCAGATCGTGACGGCGCTCCGTGCGACCCATGAAGTTGTCGTTCGTCGTCACCACGCAGGGCGCGATGAAGACCTCGTCCTCGAGCGTCGAGTACGCCGTGATGTAGGCCTCCGCCTGGATCTTCGTCAACGCACCGACGGTCGTGTCGTTCTCGATCAGCGAGCCGCGTCCGAGGACGACGTCGTCTCCGATCGTGACGCGCTCGCGCACGCACGACTGGTCACCGAGGATCACGCGGGCACCGATGCGGGAGCCGGCGAACACGATGGCTCCGGTGGACACGATCGTCCCGTCCCCGATCTCGGTCGGCGGCAGCGGCTCGCGCTTGGCTGTCGAGCGAGGCGAGAGCGCGGGTTGTTTGCCGACGACGGCGTTCTCGAGCACCCTCACGCCGTCTCCGAGCACGGTGCCGGGATGAACTGTGGCGGTGGGATGGATCTCAGCGGCCATCGAGCGACATCGTGAGCATGTCGAGCGCCCGCACGACGCGCGCGCCGTCCTCGGCCACCTTGCGCCGATCGCCCTCGCCTGCTACCAGGCGCAGGAACTCCCGGCACTCGAGCTTCAGCGGCTCGTCGGTCGGGATCTTCGGGATGTGGATGTCTCCGGTGCGGGTCTGCCACTCGCCGTACGTATCGACGGGCTTCCACGGCGACTTCTCGTAGACCGTGACCTTGCGGTCGAGCTCCATGTCGTCGAACACGGCCATCTTCTCGGTGCCGACGACGGTCAGCTTGCGCATCTTGTGGGGGTCGAGCCACGACAGGTGCATGTGCGCGATGCGCCCGGACGGGAAGCGGAGGAAGCAGAACACCACGTCCTCGACCCCCGGCTGCAGGAAGTCGCGCCCGTGCGCAGTCGCTTCGACGGGGTCCTCGTCGAGCAGGAAGAGGATCACGGACAGGTCGTGGACGCCGAGTGACCACAGGGCGTTCTCATACGGCCTGATCCGCCCCAGGTTCTGGCGGTTGCCGTAGACGCACAGCACCTCGCCGAGCGATCCGGAGACGACGAGCTCCTTGAGCTTCTGCACCGCCGGGTGGTAGAGCAGGAGATGGCCCGGCATGAGCACGAGGTCGCGCTCCGCCGCGAGATCGACGAGCTCGTCGATCTCACCGCTCTTCATCGCGGGCGGCTTCTCGACGAAGACGTGCTTGCCCGCTTCGAGCGCCGCTTTGGCGAGCTCGTAGTGCGTTGGCACGGGGGTCGCGACCACGACCGCGTCGAGCGCGTCGTCGGCGAGTATCTCCTCGAACGAATCCGCCCAACGCGCCTGGGGGTAGCGAGCCTCGAACTCGTCTCGCTTGCCCGACGCCGGGTCGCAGATCCAGGCGAGCTCAGCGAGGTCGTCGAAGTTGCGCGCGAGGTTCTTTCCCCACTCGCCCAGGCCTGCCTGCCCGACCCGCACGACTAGAGCTTCCAGACCTTGTCGGAACGCCTGCCCTTGTGGCCGGTCGCGTTCCGCAGGTCGACGACGAGCACCGCGTCGTCGACGAGCTTGCTGTAGTCGATCCCGCTGTGGTCCGTGACGACGACCACGCAGTCGTACGCCGCCGGCTCGAGCGGCTGCGAGCTCATGGAGATCCCGTTCTCCGCGAACGACGGAACGTGCGGGTCGTGATAGGCGACGTCAGCGCCCGCGTTCTCGAGGAGGCCGATCAGCTTGATCGCCGGCGACTCGCGCGTGTCGGCGATGTCCGGTTTGTAGGCGACACCGAGCACGAGGATCTTCGAGCCGGAGAGCGATCGCTGCCGGACGTGGTTCATGGCCTGCGACACGAGCGATCGGCAGAAGTACGGCATCGACTCGTTGACCTTCCCCGCGAGCTCGATGAACTCCGTGTAGAAGCCGAACTCACGCGCCTTCCACGTGAGGTAGAAGGGGTCGATCGGTATGCAGTGCCCGCCGAGGCCGGGGCCGGGCTTGAACGGCATGAAGCCGAAAGGCTTCGTCGCCGCCGCCTCGATGACCTCCCACACGTCGATGTCCATCCGGTCGCAGAGTTGCGCCAGCTCGTTGACGAGCGCGATGTTCACCGAGCGGAAGATGTTCTCGAGCAGCTTCGTCAGCTCGGCGGCTTCGGGCGACGACACAGGGTGGACGTCGTCGATCGCGGCTTCGTAGAGCGCAACCGCCGCAGCGGTCGACCCTTCGTCGATGCCGCCGACGACCTTCGTCACGGTTTTCGTCGTCCAGTCCTCACGACCCGGGTCGACGCGCTCGGGAGAGAAGGCGAGGTGGAAGTTCTGGCCGGCCTTGAGGCCGCTGCCGCGCTCGAGGATCGGCTGCACCTGCTCGCGTGTCGTTCCCGGATAGGTCGTCGACTCGAGGACGACGAGGTGGCCTTCGCGCAGCCGGGTCGCGATCTGCTCGGCGGCGGAGACGAGGATCCGCAGGTCGGGCTCGCGCTGCCGGGACAGCGGGGTCGGAAGCGCGACGAGGATGGCGTCGGCGTCACGCAGCTCGTCGTAGTCCGTCGTGGCGGCGACCAGGCCCTCTGCGACGAACGGCGCGAGCACGTCCGTCGGGACGTCCTCGATGTAGCTCTCGCCGGCGTTCAGCTGCGCGACGCGCTCCGCGTCCACGTCGACGAGCAGCACCGTCTTGCCGGCGTCGGCGAAGGTGCGCGCCAGTGGCAGGCCGACGTAGCCCGCACCGATGATGGCCACGTCGCGCTTCATCGGGTCGGGATCGTAGCGGCGAGCACTTGAGCGATTCGCTCCGAGGCGTGGCCGTCGCCGTAGAGCACGGGCCGATTGGACGGCATCGCCGCCGACGCTACGGCATCGGCCAGCGCTACCGGGTCGGCGTCGACGAGGACGTTGGCCCCGACCGCGACGGTGTCAACCCACTCCGTGGACGGGCGGATCGTGACGCACGGCACGCCGTACCAGTACGCCTCCTTCTGCAGTCCACCCGAGTCGGTGACGATCACACGCGCCTGCGACGCGAGCGAGGCGAGCTCGAGGTAGCTCAGCGGCTCGATCACGCGCACCTGCGCGCCGAGCTCGAGACCTTCCTCCTGCATGCGCGCACGCGTGCGGGGATGCACGGGGAACACCACCATCTCGTCGATTCGGTTCACGCCGTCGACGATGTGCCCGAGCCGCGGCTGCTCGACGTTCGCCTGGCGGTGGATCGTCGCGATCACGTACGAGCGCGGCGCGTGCGGCACCGGGAAGGCGCTCCGCGCGAGCGGTGCGAAGATCCTGCTCGCGTCGGCCATGACGTCGCCCACGACGTAGATGCGTCCGAGGACGCCTTCCTCCTCCAGGGTGCGCTTGGAACGGTCGTCGGGGCAGAAGAGGAGCCACGCCAGGCGGTCGACCTCGATGCGCGTGCGCTCCTCGGGCATCGTGAGATCACCGCTCCGGAGCCCGGCCTCGACGTGGGCCACCGGAATGGACGCGTCTGCCGCTGCGCGAGCGCCTGCGAGCGTCGAGTTCGTATCGCCGTACACGAGCACGATGTCGGGCTCCTCCTGCGAGATTCGCGCTGCGATCTCGGGCTGCATACGGTCGACGTCGGCGGTGTGGAGATCGAGCCGATGGCGCGGCGCCGCGAGCCCGAGCTGGTCGAAGAAGACCTGCGACATCACGTGGTACCAGTGCTGGCCGGTGTGCAGCACCACTTCGTCGAACCCGGCGTCGCGCAGCGCGGCGGACAGCGGCGCGGCCTTGATGAACTGCGGCCGGTTGCCGACGACGGTGAAGACCTTCACGGGGCGAGCAAGACTACTGGCCCGCCGCAGCAGGCCAGTAGTCGGGAGAGGCCGAGACCGCCTTGCGGGCCTAGTGCTGGACGGCCGGGAGCCGGAGCTGGACGCGCTTGCTCGCGCTTGCCTTCGGCGTCGCGGCTCGCGTGGCGACGGTGAGCCACTTGGCCGGGGCGCCGGTCGTGGCGTTCGCTCGCACCGTGTACCGGAACTGCGCCTTGCCGAACCGGTTCGTGAACCCCGCGCGCACCATGCCGTTCGCGACGTTCTTGGACGGCAGCGCACGCAGCCGCAGCGATGCTCCACGGATGAGGTAGCCGCGACGATCCTTCACCGTCACGAGGACGTGGAGCTGCTTCTTCGGGGTCGTGAGGAGCCGCTTGTCGAGCGCGATCCTGGCGATCACGATTCCGCGTGCACCCGCCGCCGAGACGCTCGTGCCGGCCCGGGTGGCGATCGTCGACTTCACGCGAGTCGCCGTGAAGGTGCTCGTCTGCGACACGCCACGGCGATCGCTGACGACGACGGTCACGGTCTCGCGGGAGGACGAGGACGACGACGAGCCGAGGTTGATCGAGAACAAGCCGTGTTGGCCGGTGCGGCTGAGCACGTCGACGCCGTTGACCTCGAGCAGCTCGAGGTTCGAGTCGTTCAGGACGCGACCTTCGACGAGTGGCATCTCGCCGTCGACGATCCGGAAGCCCTCGGACGGGACGTCGATCGAGATGCCTGCGTCGACGAGGTCGTTGAGGACGCCCTCGCCGCCCGTCTGGAGCAGGACGTCGAGCGGGATCCGGATGGTGACGAGCTCGGCGGGCGACTCGAGCAGCTCGATCTCGAGCAGCTCCTCGGAGACATCGACCAGGGCGCGGAACGTGCCGTCGCTGTCGACGTCGACGACCTCGCCGTTGACCTCGATCAGCTCCGCGTCGACGGCACCGGTCACGGTGGCGACGCCGTTCTCGACCGTGACGGTGTCGATGACAACGGGTGCAGACACGGCGCTCGCCGCGTTCGACCCGGCGAGAGCGACGGCGAGCGTCGCCAGGACGATTGCGAGGCGGAGCCAGGAGAGATGGGATCGAGCGGACATCGCTTGCCTCCTTCGTGGAACGTGGTTGACGTCTCCTACGAAGCCGGGCAGCCCCGAACCTGACGCTCGTCATCGAAAGATCACCCCAAGGGGTGAGCAACCCACCCGAACGGGTGAGCAGCACCCGACGGACTTCGGGGTACACGGAGATGGTGGCGTCGGTAGCTATCGACGATCGCTCGTCCGTTCCGGGCGAGTCCGCGAGCCGTCTGTTCGAGGAGCACTCCGCGGCGCTCCTTCGCTACTGCACGCGACAACTTGCTGACCGGGAGGACGCCGAGGATGCGGTGCAGACGACATTCCTCTACGCATTCCGTGCGCTTCGACGGGGAGTCGTCCCCGAGTGCGAGCGCGCGTGGCTCACGACGATCGCCCGCAACGTGTGTCACTCCCAGCGCCGAACGACCCACCGACACCCGGAGGAGACGGGCGTCGACCTCGAGCGCATCGCGCTCGCGCAGCCCGACCTCGAAGAGGTCGGCTTCATGGACGACCTGCGCGCAGCGCTGTCGTCACTCCCAGAGACCCAGCGGCGCGCACTCGTCCTCCGTGAGTGGCAAGGCGTTCCGTCGAGCGAGATCGCGACCGAGCTCCACCTGACCGAGCCGGCCACGCACGCACTCCTCTTTCGTGCGCGCCGCTCGTTCACCACGGCCATGACTGCGTCCCGTCGACCGTTCGCCGGACTGAACGTCGCGCTGCTCCTGGATCAGCTACGCACATGGGCGAAGCCGCTCTTCGGTGGCGCTGTCGTCAAGGCCGCAGTCGTCACCACGGCTGCGGGCGTCGCTGTCGGTGGGGTCGTGCTCGAACAACGCGCCGTGGATGCACCGTCGCCTCCAGCGGCGCCGTCCACCGTGCCGATACGCATCGACGCTCCTGTTGCTACCGCTGCAGCCCCACGATCGAGCGTCGAGCAGCGCCAGACCCGCGCGTCCTTCCGAACCGGTGATGGAACAGCATCGCCGGCGACCACTAGGATGTCGGAGCGGCGGTCCTCGGCTCCTGCGGCTCCAGCGGTGGGGCGCGAGACACTCGTGCGACCTCCGCGGCAGGCTGCCGATACCGCGCCGCCGCCGCCGGCGACGACCGTCCCGTCCCCGGGCGGGTTGCCAGCGCCCATCGCCCCACCGCCCCCGGCGGTGCCACCGGTCGGCGTGCCGCCGATCGCGGGGCAACCTCCGGTTGAGATACCGCCACCTGTCGAGCAGCTCCTCCCGCCTGTCGAGGTGCCACCGGTGCCGGCACTTCCTGCGCCGGCACTCCCACTGCTCTGACCTCGCAGCGTTCGGCACCTGCGGCGTCGTGTCACCGTTTCGATTGACGGCTGCCCGGGTACATCTGTTCGATTCCGGCCCTCGTCAAGGAGGCACCAAAATGTCCGAGACAGTCCCCCATGAGGCACACGACGACGTGAGTGACGAACTGCGCGAGACGGGCGACGACGTAGCTGACGCCGCCGACGACGCGAAGGACGAAGCGGTGGACGCAGGTGATCGTGCGAAGGACGCCCTCGGCGACGCCGCCGACAAGGTGTCGGACACCGTCGAGGATCTCATCCCCGGTGACAGCGATCGCGACGGTCACTAGAACCAGACGCAAGTTCACGTCGCTGAACTGAGCCGACGGCGGGCAACATGCCCGCCGTCGGCTTGTTCGAGTCAATTCAAGCTAGCCCAACGAACGGGCTTGCGGCGGCGGGGCGAGGAGAAGTTCGTGCGCTCGAATCCGGTGGGCGTCACGGACAGGCTACGCCCAGACCCTCACCCCGCGCGAGCAGTCCCCCGCACGGCCTTCGCAATGTCCTTCGGCCTGCCCGACGGATTACCGCTCTTCCCCCGC
>DASQLF010000071.1:0-3445 GCA_035630135.1 Gaiellaceae bacterium | reverse complement strand
CGCCGTCCTGAGCGCGTGGGAGGCGTGCGACGGTGTCTTCTGCCTGAACGCCGCGCCGGCGCGGCCGGTGAGTGTCGACGCCGACCTGACGGTGGTGAACAGGCTTGAGCTCGAGACCCTCGTCCGGAGGGACGGCCTCGTCGCGGTGACGCTCGGCGCGGAGGGAGCGGTCCTCTACGAGGACGGGGAGGAGGTCGCTCGCGCGGCCCCACCCACCGTCGACGCCGTGGACGGGACGGCGGCCGGTGACGCGTTCACCGCGTGTCTTCTCGTGTCGCTGCTCGAGGCTCGCGAGCACGACGACGCGCTCCGGCGCGCGTGCGCTGCAGGGGCACTCGCTGCGTCACGTCGCGGCGCCCAGCCGTCGCTGCCGACGGCCGCCGAGGTGGACGCGATCCTCGGCTAGGGCTCGTCCAGCTTCGCCACCAGGCGCTTCGGCGCACGGATCCGGTAGCTCTCCTCCACCCAGTCGCGCAACACGTCGATCGAGACGCCGGGTGTACGGTAAGGCACGGTCACCCACCCCGCCTTGCCGAGCCCGTAGCCGGTGGGCTCGGCACCGTCGACGGCGAGCGCGTGCGCATGCGATTCCGCGAGCTTCACGGAGAGGCGGCGCGAGTCGGGGGGGCCGAGGAAGGCGAAGATCTTGCCGCGTACCTTCGCGACCTCGTCGTCCTCCCAGGGACGGTCGAGCGTCGACTCGGGGAGCGAGAGCGCGAACGCGAGCACCTTGTCGCGCGCGCTCGCCATGGAGCGGCACGATACTCCCGCCGTGGCGACGCCGATACTCATCGACTGCGATCCCGGTCACGACGATGCGATCGCGCTTCTGCTCGCGCTGGCGAGCCCGGAGCTCGAGCTCCTCGGCATCACGACGACGTACGGCAATCAGACGCTCGACAAGACGACCGCGAACGCGCTGCGCGTACTCGAGCTCGTCGACCGCACGGACGTGCCGGTCGCGGCGGGGGCGGCCCAGCCGCTCGCGCGCGAGCTCGTCGTGGCCGCACACGTCCACGGCGAGAGCGGCCTCGACGGGCCGGCGCTCCCGGACGCGCGCTCGTCGCCCGTGGCAGACGACGCGGTCGCGTTCACGGCGGCGGCCGTTGCGCGTGCCACGCAGCCCGTCACGCTCGTCGCGACCGGGCCGCTGACGAACCTCGCGCTCTACCTCGAGGAGCACGGGCCGGAGGGCATCGAGCGGATCGTCGTCATGGGCGGAGCGATCGCGGAGGGAAACTTCACGCCGGCCGCCGAGTTCAACATCTGGTGCGATCCCGAGGCGGCCACGGCCGTGTTCGCGAGCGGCCTCGACGTGACCATGCTCGGCCTCGACGTCACGCATCAGGCGCTCCTCGGCGCTTCGGTCGAGGCCCGCCTGCGCGAGACGGGCCGCGTCGGCTCCTTCGTGGCGGACCTCAACGTTTACTTCACGCGCTACCACCACGAGACGTACGGATGGGACGGCGCGCCGATCCACGACGCGGTGGCGGTGGCGCATCTGATCCGGCCAGGGCTCGTCGAGACGCGCCATCGCAGCGTCGAGGTGGAGCTCGACTCCGAGCTCTGCCGGGGCCGCACGGTGGTCGATCTCTGGAAGCGCACGGAGCGGACGCCGAACGTGCACGTCGGAGTCGGACTCGACGTCGACGCGTTCTTCGACCTCCTCGTCGAGCGCATGGGCTCGCTCGGATGACCGTGGTGCCCGAACTGAGCGCCCTCGCGGAGAGCCGCATCGCGGACGCCGGCCTCGCGGACGAGGGTGCGCGGGTCCTCGAGTGGGCGCGCCGCAACATGCCGCTGCTTCGCGGCCTCCGCGAGCAGTTCGCGGAGGAGCGTCCGCTCGCGGGACGCCGGATCGGCATGTGTCTCCATGTCGAAGCCAAGACGGGGGTCCTCGTCGAGGTGCTGCGCGCCGGCGGGGCGGAGCTCGTGCTCACGGGCAGTCCGGCCACGACCGACGACCGCGTCGCGGCGTTCCTCGCGCGCGATCCGGGGATCCGCGTGCACGCTCTCAAGTCCGACACGGCGGCCGAGCACCACGAGCACATCGCGCGCGTCCTCGAAGCGAGCCCCGACCTCCTCCTCGACAACGGCGCCGACCTGATCGCCGCGACCGCCGCAGCGCAGGCCACGCGCGTAGTCGCTGCCACGGAGGAGACGACGTCCGGCCGCCACCGGCTCCTCGGGGACCTCGCTGGCAGCGTCGACTTCCCCGTGATCGTGATCAACGACAGCCCGATCAAGCTCCTCTTCGAGAACGAGCACGGGATCGGCCCGGCGGTCGTCGACGGGTTCCTGCGTGCGACGAACAGCCTCGTGGCGGCGAAGACCTTTGCTGTCGTCGGGTTCGGATCGTGCGGTCGCAGCCTCGCGCGGACGCTGCGCAACCTCGGTGCCAACGTCGTGGTTGTCGAGCGCGACCCCGTGCGGGCTCTCGAGGCGGCATTCGAGGGGATGCGCGTCGCACCGATCGAGCGGGCGGTGGGGATCGCAGACGCCGTGATCACGGTCACCGGGCGGCCGGACGCGATCACATGCGACGTCTTCGAGCATCTCCGGGACGGTGCGATGCTCGCCAACGTCGGGCACTTCTCGACCGAGATCGACGTCGACGCCCTCGCGGGTCTCGCGACGCAGCGTCGCCAGCTCAAGGACGACGTCGAGGAGTTCTCGCTGCCAGACGGCCGGATCGTGTACCTGCTCGCGCGAGGCGAGATGCTCAACCTCGCCGCCGCGAGCGGTCACCAGATCCAGATCATGGATCTCGGGTTCGCGCTGCAGGCGCACTCGCTGCGCGCGCTCGCACTCGACCCGTCGCGGTTCGTGGCCGGCTACAACCCCGTTCCGGCCGAGGTCGACCACGCGGTCGCGCACGAGGCCCTCGGAACCCTCTCCACGGTCGAGCTGGAGTAGCCTCACCGCGTGCCCGAGCCGGTCGTCGTCTTCGTCGAGGTTCCGTCGGGATCGCGCAACAAGTACGAGCTTGACGAGGAGCTCGGCGCGATCGTTCTCGACCGGCGCCTCTTCACCTCGATGGCGTATCCCGCCGACTACGGCTTCATCGAGGGCACGATGGGCGGGGATGGCGACCCTCTCGACGCGCTCGTCCTCGTGGGCGAGCCGACATTCCCAGGGTGCCGGATTCGGGGGCGCATCGTCGGCGTATTCCACATGGCCGACGAGAAGGGCCCGGACGAGAAGATCATCTGCGTGCCGCTCAAGGACACGGCGTGGATGCGGATCTCGGACGTGCAGGACATCCCGGCTGAGTTGCGGAACGAGATCGAGCACTTCTTCCAGGTCTACAAGGACCTCGAAGAGGCGAAGGTCGAGACGCGTGGCTACGGCAACCGCGCGGACGCCGAGCGCGTCGTCGCCGAGGCCCGCGCACGCGCTGGTAACTGAACGCGAAGGAGCACGACCCAGCGCGGCGAATCGACCG
>DASQLF010000070.1:0-11757 GCA_035630135.1 Gaiellaceae bacterium | reverse complement strand
CGGCTCGACGAGCTCGCGCGACGTGCGTCGTCCCATCTCGCGGACGCCGGGCGTGGTGCGCTCGACCGCGGCGACTTCAATGCGGGGCGCTCGCTCTTCGGCCGGGCGGCCGCGCTCCTCCCCGAGAAGGACGAGACTCGGCTGGCGATCGGGTTGGAGCTGTCCGGCGCGCTGTCCGAGACGAGCGCGGACGAGGCGTGGCGCCTCATGTCCGAAGCGCATGAGGCCGACGACCCGCGAACGCGAGGCCGCGCGATGGCTCTCATGGCGAGCTGGGCGCTCACGGGAAGTCAGAACTGGCCGGCGGAGAAGCGCAGTGCATGGCGAGCCGAGGCGCGCGGCATCCTGGAGAGCATCGGAGACGATTACGGGCTGGCGCTCTGCTGGTGGGGAATCGGCATCGAAGCGTGGTTTCGGTTGCGTGCGCTCGACGCCGCCGAGGCGTTCGAGAAGGCGCTCGACCACCTCGAACGATCAGGCCGTTCGCAAGACCGGATGGGCTTGCTGATCCGCCATCAGCTGCTCTCGTCGTACTTCTTCAGCCCGACGCCGGTGGACGAGGCGATCGAACGACTCCGCGCGATGCGCTCGGGCGAGCAGGGCTTGTTGGCCCATGCGTGGGAACAGGCGTCACTCGCTCGCCTGGCCTCGATGAAGGGAGAGTTCGACGGTCCGCGAGAGCGCGTGCGTGACGCGCGAACCGCGTATCTCGATGCCGGGCTCCTCGTGAGCGGTGCGGCGATCGCGCTCATCGAGTCCGGCATCGAGCGGCGAGCCGGAGATTACGGAGCTGCAGAGCACGCACTTCGCCAAGGGCTTGCGGTGCTGGAGGGCATGGACGAGACGTCGTATCGGCCGACGCTCGCGGTAGTCCTCGCATCCGTCCTCTACGACCAGGGGCGCTTCGACGAGGTGCGAGAGTGGTGTGACCTGGCCCGGGCCACGAGTGGAGCCGACGACCTCGTGAACTTCATCTACATCGACGCGCTGAGCGCATGCCTCCTGGCGCGCGAAGGCTCTCGCGACGATGCGAGAACGGCTGCTCTCAGCCTCCTTCGACGGATCGAGGGCATCGAGCACAACGAGACGCAGATCAATGCGTACCGGTTCGCCGCGGAGGTGTTCGCACTCGCATCCGACACCGACGCAGCGCTGGACTACGCAGAGCGCGCGCTGGCGCTCGCTGTGGCCAAGGGCGACGTCACGATCGCGGCGCGCACGCGTGAGAGCCTCGCCCGTGTCGGGATCGAGGTGGCGTGATCGCCGTCGTCGGACGCTGCTAACGTCATCTGATGGAGACCGAGTTCCGCCAGGAGGAGATCGAGCGCCTCGTCGCGTTCGAGCGGAAGTTCGGCAAGGAGGGCCTTACGTTCGACGACGTGCTGCTGCTCCCGGCGGAGTCGCACGTGCTCCCGAACGACGTCTCGACGGTCGCGCGGCTGACCCCGTCGATCTCGCTGAACATCCCCGTCATCTCAGCCGCGATGGACACGGTCACGGAGGCACGGCTTGCGATCGCGCTCGCGCGCGAGGGCGGTCTCGGGATCGTGCACCGCAACCTGTCGATCGCCGATCAGGTGGCCGAGGTGGACAAGGTCAAGCGCTCGGAGTCGGGGATGATCGTCGAGCCCGTGACGCTGCGGCCGGACAACTCCGTCGCGGAAGCGCTCGACCTGATGGAGCGCTACCGGATCTCCGGTGTGCCGATAACGGACGACGCCGGCGTCCTCGTGGGCATCCTCACGAACCGCGACCTCCGTTTCGAGACGGACACGTCGCAGGCCGTGTCGGCGCTCATGACGGCACGCAACCTCGTGACGGCGCCGGTCGGAACGACGCTCGAGGAGGCCGAGGACATCCTCCACCGCAACAAGATCGAGAAGCTTCCCGTGGTCGACGCCGACGGCCATCTGAAGGGCCTCATCACGGTCAAGGACATCTCGAAGCGGATCAAGTACCCCGACGCGACGAAGGACTCGCAGGGACGGCTGCGCGTGGGTGCAGCGGTCGGAGTGGGGTCGGACGCGATGGAGCGGGCTGCGGCGCTGGTCGACGCGGAAGTGGACGTCCTCGTCGTCGACACGGCTCACGGCCACTCGCACGGGGTGCTCGAGGTCGTGCGGAGGATCAAGTCCGCGCACGACATCGACCTCGTCGCCGGGAACATCTCGACGGGTGATGGCGCGCTCGCACTGGCCGACGCCGGAGCGGATGCGATCAAGGTCGGCCAGGGGCCCGGGAGCATCTGTACGACCCGAGTCGTCGCAGGCGTCGGTGTTCCCCAGGTGACCGCGGTTCACGACGCGGTGCAGGCACTCGACGGGCACGGCATCTCGGTCATCGCCGACGGTGGCGTCCGCAACTCGGGGGACATCGCGAAGGCGATCGCGGCCGGCGCGGACGTCGTCATGCTCGGCTCGATGTTCGCGGGCACCGACGAGGCGCCGGGGGAGGTCATCGTCGCGCAGGGCGAGCGCTTCAAGGAGTACCGCGGGATGGGCTCACTGGGTGCCATGAAGGCGCGTTCGTTCTCCAAGGACCGCTACTTCCAGGGCGACGTCGAGGACGTCGAGAAGCTCATTCCCGAGGGCATCGAAGGCCGAGTGCCGTACAAGGGGCCGCTCCCGCCGATCGTCCATCAGGTGGTCGGCGGCCTGCGGCAGTCGATGGGGTACTGCGGGGCAGCGACGATCGAGGACATGAAGGTGCGCACGCGCTTCACGCGCATCACGCCGGCAGGACTGCTCGAGAGCCACCCGCACGGCGTGACGATCACGAAGGACGCCCCGAACTACCGCCGCTGATGGCCGAGGTCGTAGCGCTCCCGACCGTCGAAGCCGCACCGGAGGATCGCCCTGTCCTCGTCGTCGACCTCGGGGGTCAGTACAGCCAGCTGATCGCTCGCCGTGTGCGCGAGGCGCGGGTCTACTCCGAGCTCGTCGGGCACCGGCTCTCCGCGCGGGAAATCGCCGCCAGGAATCCGGCCGCGCTGATCCTCTCGGGCGGACCTGCATCGGTCTACGCCGACGGAGCTCCCGAGCTGGACACCGAGATCTTCGCGCTCGGCATCCCGACGCTCGGCATCTGTTACGGCATGCAGCTCATGGCGCGCGATCTCGGCGGCGCCGTCGAGCGGACGGGTGCCTCCGAGTTCGGGAAGGCGGAGCTCGACGCACACGACTCCGAGCTCTTCCACGACCTGCCGCCCGAGCAGACGGTCTGGATGAGCCATCGCGACTCCGTCACCGCACCGCCCGAGGGGGCGGAGGTCACTGCAAGCTCGCCGTCGACGCCGATCGCGGCCTTCGAGGATCGCGCGCGTCGTCTGTACGGCGTCCAGTTCCACCCCGAGGTCGTGCACACGCCGCACGGCCAGGAGATCCTGAAGAACTTCCTCTACGAGGTCGCGGCCACGCCACCGACCTGGACGCCCGCCGCGGTGATCGAGGAGCAGGTGGCACGCATCCGCGCTGCGGTCGGCTCCGAGCGCGTGCTGTGTGCGCTCTCGGGCGGCGTCGACTCGGCCGTCGCCGCGCTACTCGTCCACAAGGCGGTCGGCGACCGGCTCACGTGCGTCTTCGTCGACCACGGCCTTCTCCGCGAGAACGAGGCGGAGCAGGTGGTCGAGACCTTTGCCGGCCACTTCCACGTCCCGCTCGTCCACGTGCAGGCGCAGAAGCGGTTCCTTTCCCGGCTCGCCGGCGTCTCCGACCCCGAGGAGAAGCGCAAGATCGTCGGCGAGGAGTTCATCCGCGTGTTCGAGGAAGAGGCGGAGAAGCTCGGAGACGTTCGCTTCCTCGTGCAGGGAACGCTCTACTCCGACGTGATCGAGTCGGGCGGCGGCGAGGACGGCGTCGCCGCGCTGATCAAGTCGCATCACAACGTCGGTGGTCTGCCCGACGACATGGAGATGGAGCTCGTCGAGCCGCTCCGGCTTCTGTTCAAGGACGAGGTGCGACGCGTGGGAGCGGAGCTCGGACTGCCGGAGCGGATGGTCTGGAGGCAGCCGTTCCCCGGTCCCGGCCTCGCGATCCGGATCATCGGCGACGTCACCGAGGAGCGGCTCGCGATCCTCCGCCGCGCCGACGCGATCCTCCTCGAGGAGATCCGCCGCGCGGATCTCTACGGCGAGCTCTGGCAGAGCTTCGCCGTGCTTCCCGCGATCCGCTCCGTCGGCGTCCAGGGGGATGAGCGGACGTACGCCTACCCCATCGTGGTTCGTGCCGTCACCTCCGAGGACGCGATGACGGCCGACTGGGCGCGGATCCCGTACGACGTGCTCGAGGCGATCTCGAGCCGCGTGATCAACGAGATCCCAGGCGTGAATCGCGTCGTCCTCGACATCTCGTCGAAGCCGCCGGCCACGATCGAATGGGAGTAGACGGGTCGGACCCCACGGGTCTGACCCCGCGTTCGAGGGACGCGACAGATCGGGCCAGGCTCCGATGCTTCGGTGATGCGGCGCACCCTCGCCTGCCTGCTCGTCCTCGCAACCGCGATCGTCGTCACCTCGGCGGCGTCAGGGAGTGAGCTCGTCCAGGATCCGAACGTCACACAGCTTTCGCTGAAGGTGAACGCGAAGGGCGAGGCGCTCCTCACCTACCGGCGCGCGGACGGACGCATGCGGCGCGTGCTCGCGTGGGGCGCGATCAACGCGCTGCCGCCCTCGGCCGACGTTCCGCAGGTCCGGTTTCGCTGGGACTACGCGGGCGGCTGGGGCAAGTACCGGAAGGGCAAGTACTGGGCGACGTTCAAGAACCGCTGCGCGGCCTACGACGGCCCCGCGCTTCCGATGCTCGTGGCCGCGTGCAAGGCGCCGAACGGGACGTACTGGACGGTGCAGGCGTGGCAGCGCCGGCTCCCGCTCCTCGGCTTCGATCCCTGGCTGCCGCACCACTCGAACATGGAGCTCCATCTGTCGCACTTCTCGGGCGAGCTTCCGAAGCTCGAGGTGCACCCGAACTGGTCGTATGGCGGTCGCTTCCAGGGCGTCTTCGGTCGCTACAGCTACCTCGGGCAGCCGATTCACGGGTTCGCCTCGAACGCCAAGGGCGTGCCGAAGGACAAGTACGGGCGGAACCTCTACATCGACACGCTCAACTCCGTGTACGGCGCCGGCTGGAAGCGCGAGTCGGGAATCCTCACGCACAAGGGCACGGGCACGTTCTGTCACAGCTTCGTCCCGCAGCGGCCGTTCGCCGGCTATCCGAGCCAGGACGTTCGTCCCGCCGCGCCCGGCGAGCGGCATCGCATCACCGTCGGCGGCCCCGGCGTCATGCCCGTCATGCAGGTCGAACTCGCGGGACTCACGAAGGCCGATGCCGCGCGCGACGCGGAGTTCGACACGACCTTCGACAGGGTGATGGCCGGCGACCGCATCTGCGCTCCCGAGCGCTAGCGAACCGCGAATCCCGCGAGCCCTTCGGGCTCTTCCTCGAACACTTCCACGCGATCGACCCGCGCGCTCCTCGGACCCTCGTGACACTGTGTCACAAGGGCATCGACAGCGGCTCCGTCGCCTTCGAAGACGGACTCGACCGTGCCCTCACGTGTGTTCCGTACCCAGCCGGCGACGCCTGCGGCGATGGCGTGGCGCCGAACCGTCTCCCTGAAGAAGACGCCCTGCACGAGACCGTGGACGACGACGCGGCGGCGGATCATCGGAGGCGAACGATGCCTTGCGGGTCGACCTCCACGTCGACCCTGTCGCCGACGCCGGGATGGTCGAGCGCTGCGAGGACGGAGTCCAGCACCCGCCCCTCGTCGAGCCGCACGCGTAGGCGCACCACGGCTCCGCTCCGGATCGCGGACTCGACGACTCCCTGACCGCTTCCCGACGCCGGCCGCACGGCTACTGCCTCCGGTCTGATCAGCTCGCCCCCGGAGACGTTCGCATTCCCGAGGAACCGCGCCACGTCCTCGTCCAGCGGTCGGGCCCAGAGCTCGTCCGGCGTGGCGACCTGCACCACCCGCCCCTGGCGCATCACGGCGACGCGGTCCCCGAGCGTGAAGGCCTCCGTCTGGTCGTGTGTCACGTACACCGCCGTCAGATCGAGCTCGTCGAAGAGTCGCGCGAGGTCATCGAGGAGACGGTCGCGGAGCCGGCGGTCGAGTGATCCCAGCGGCTCGTCGAGGAGGAGCAGCCGCGGCTCCGGCGCCAGCGCCCGCGCCAGCGCGACACGCTGTTGCTCCCCGCCGGAGAGCGTTCCGACGGCGCGGTGGTCGAATCCGGTCAGGCCGACCAGCTCGAGGAGCTCGGCGGTGCGCCTCGCGATCGCCTCCGGGGCATCTCCCCGCATGCGCAGCCCGAAGCCGACATTGCCCGCCACGTCCCGATGTGGGAAGAGCGCGTGATCCTGGAAGACGAGGCCGATACCGCGGCGGTGGGCAGGCACTGCCGCGACGTCCTGTCCGTCGACGACGACTCGTCCTGCGTCCGGCGGCTGCAATCCGGCGATGACGCGCAGCAACGTCGTCTTGCCCGAGCCGCTCGGCCCGAGCACCGTCGTCGTCTCGCCCGCCGGGACCTCGAGCGACGCATCGTCGAGCGCCGGCGAGCCGTCGAACGAGACCGTGACGTGCTCGACCCGAAGCACTAGAACCACCCACCCCGTCTGACGCGGACGCGCTCGACGAGCAGCACCGAGACGATCGTCAGGGCCATCAGCACCACGGCGAGGGCATAGGCCTGCGCGACGTTCACCTCTCCCGGCCGCCCGAGGAAGCGGAAGATCGCCACCGGGAGGGTGGGCCGGTCGGGCCGCGCGAGGAAGACCGTCGCGCCGAACTCGCCGAGCGAAATCGCGAAGGCGAACGCCGCCGCGACGGCCAGTCCGCGGGACACGATCGGCAGGTCGATCTCGCGACGCACGCGTCCCGGCGAGGCACCGAGCAGCGCGGCTGCCTCACGCTGTCGCGGATCGATCGAGCGCAGTGTGGGCGCGACGATGCGGACGACGAAGGGAATCGCGACGAGCGCCTGGGCGACCGGCACGAGCCACGGCGCCGCGCGGAAGTCGAGCGGCGGCGTGTCGAAGGCGACGAGGAAGCCGAGGCCCAGCATCACCGCCGAGACGCCGAGCGGGAGCAGCGCGAGGCCGTCGATCAAACCCCCGCGCGAGCTCGCCACCGCGAACGCCGCGAGGCCGCCGACGACGAGGGCGATCAGGGTCGCCGCACCTGCATAGAGGATCGAGTTGACGATCGCCTCCCACGGCGCCGCCAGCAGGACGCTCGTCGGCCGGCCGAGCGCACGGTAGGCGTCGAGTCCGTGGCCTTCCCCGACGGCGAGCGAACGCTCGACGAGCAGCGCGAGGGGCAGGCCCAGGAAGATCGCGAGACCGCCGAGGCTCGTCCCGACGACGAGCTGGTCCCGGGCGGTCCGCGGAGGACGGAGCACCTCCGACTCCGGCCGAAGCTGGCCCGTAACCACGAGGCGGCGCTCGAGCCTCGTCGCCGTCCATACCGCAGCGACCACGCAGACGAGCTGGACGACCGAGAGCACCGCCGCGGCGCGCAGATCGAAGAGGCGGACGGCCTGGTTGTAGATCTCCGCTTCGATCGTCGCGTAGCGCGGGCCGCCGAGGATGAGGACGACCCCGAACGACGTGAACGAGAAGAGGAAGACGATGGCCGCTGCCGCAGCCAGCGCGGGGGCGAGAAGCGGCGCCGTGATCTCACGGAACCGTGTGAGCGGCCCGGCCCCGAGCGTGGCCGCCGCCTCGCCCACGCGCGGATCGAGACTCGCCCAGAAGGTGCCCACGATGCGAACGACGACCGCGACGTTGAAGAAGGCGTGCGCGACGAGGATCGGAGCCCACCCTCCCTCCACGCCGTCCGGGATGAGGGCCACGAAGGCGAGCGCGACCACCACCGTCGGCAACACGAACGGAACGACGACGAGCGCGCTCACGAGGCTGCGCCCGCGAAAGCGGTAGCGGCCGAGCACGTAGGCCGCGGGCAGCGCGACCGCGATCGTCAACGCCGTCGACGCGAGCGCCTGCCAGATCGTGAACCAGACGACGTCGCGCGTCAGCGGGTCGGTGAGGACGTCGAGTGCCCCGTCGCCCTCGCCGCGCAGCCCGCGCTCGATGATCGAAGCCAGCGGATAGAGGAAGAAGAGCGCCAGAAACGCGAGCGGAACGCCGACCGCGGGGGCCCGCCGGCCGCGAGCCATCAGCGGATCACGATGTCCGTCCACTCGTCCACCCAGCGCTCGCGGTTCTCCTCGATCTCCTCCGGCGGCAATTCGAGCGGGCTCTCGGGCTGGACCGCGAACTCCTCGAACTCGGGCGGCAGAGCCGCGTCCTCGCGTGCAGGGAATACGAACATCTGCAGCGGGATGTCCTCCTGGAAGCGCTTCGACAGCATGAAGTCGATCAGCTCGCGGGCGCCATCCTCGTTCGCGGCCCCGCGGAGCACGCCGGCGAACTCGACCTGGCGGAAGCAGCTCGTCTCGACGACGCCCGTCGGGGCCTCGGCCGGTCGGGGATCGCGGAAGATCACCTCGGCGGGTGGGCTCGACGCGTACGAGACGACGATCGGGCGGTTCCCCTTGCTCCCCGCCGAACCCGAGAAACGGGCGTAGTACGCGTCCTCCCAGCCGTCGACGACGAGGACGCCGTTCGCACGGAGCCCGCGCCAGTACCCCTGCCAGCGATCGCCGAGCGCAGCGATCGTCGCGAGCACGAACGCGAGCCCGGGCGTCGAGGTTGCCGGGTTCTCCACGACAAGTTGGTTGCGGTAGCGGTCGAGGACGAGGTCGCCGAGCCCGCGTGGCGGCTCGAGCCCGCGCTCGGCGAACCACGCCTTGTCGTAGTTCAGGCAGACGTCGCCGCGGTCGATCGGCGTGGCCCGGTGCTCGGGGTCGAGGACGAGATCGGGATCGGCGCTGGCGAGCTCGGGCGGCTCGTACGGCTCGAACACGTCGCCCGCGAGCGTCCGTGCGAGCAGGTTGTTGTCGACGCCGAAGAGGACGTCGCCCTCCGGGTTACCCGCCGTGAGCAGAGCCCGCGTGACGATCTCTCCCGCGTCGCCCGCCTTCAGGATCCGCAGCGTCAGCCCGCTCTCGTCCTCGAACGCCTTCTTCACGGGCGCCGAGATCGCGAAGGAGTCGTGCGTGACGAGTACGACCTCAGTCGGCTCCTCGCTCCCGCCGCAGCTCGCGGCCACCAGCGCGAGGGAAACCGCAAGTGCGCCGAAGAACGCCTTGCAACAGACTGTTGCAAGGCTCATCTGCGGCTCCAGGTTGGGCGCACGGCAAGGACAACGCCACGCTCCACGTCCACTCGGGCCGTGTTCGCTTCGAACACGTTGGACACGCCGCGGCTCGACCCCGCCTCGAGCGTCTCGTCGCGCAGCGGGTACACGAGCCCGTCCGTCGTGATCCCATCCGCGCGACCGAGGGGGAGAAGCGTCAGGAGCTCGCCGGAGGAACCGACGAGACTCCGCGAGCCCCGGATCACGTGCACCCACGCCTCGCCGACGAGCGCGTCGACCTGAACACCTGCGTACCGCTCCGAGCCGAGAAGCAGGAGCGTGGCGAGTTGATGGTCGAGCCGTCCGCCGTCGCCGGCGAGCACGAGGATGCGCCGTGGCTCGAGCGCGAGTGCGGCGTCGAGCGCGAGCTCGAGATCGGTTGCGTCCTTCTCCTCGGGGTGGCGTTCGACCCGCGTGCCGGTGCTCTCGGCCACGGCGACCGCCTCCGGCGACGCCGAGTCGAAGTCGCCTGCGGCGACGGTCACCTCGAGCCCGAGCGAGAGCGCGTGCTCGAGGCCCTTGTCGGCCGCGACGACGGGCGCGCCGAGCGGCACGATCGACACCGCCCGCGGATCCGGCGGGTTCCCGCCCGACACCACCACCACGATCTCTTCCGACACGCCTTCCTCCGCTGGCATTACCCAGATCAGGTTCTGCGGGTCGGCGGCGCGTTCGTCCGCCCTCTCAGCCCGGCTTGCCCGAGCTCCCCGTACGTCCTCGCCATCATACCGCTGGGTAGGCTCGTCAGGTGACGAGCACGCGGCAGATTCGCCGAAATACGGTGCTGCTCGCGCTATGCCTCGTCACCCTCTCGGGCGTGCTGCAGCTAGCGGCGGCGGTTGCCACGATCACGCTCGTCCTCGTGACCGGGATCGAGTCCGTGCTCGGCCTGGGGCCGGCCATTTTTCTCACCGCCGGGGCGCTCGCCGCTCTGCCCGCTGGCCGGCTCATGGATCGCTACGGCCGCGTTCCGGTCCTGTCGGGCGGGTTCGTCGTCGGCACGGTGGGCTGCCTGCTGACCGCGCTGGGCTGCGTGGTCGACTCGGCGCCGCTCGTCATCTTCGGCTTCCTCGGGGTCGGCGGCATGAACGGTGCGGTCCTGCTCGCGCGGACGGCCGTCGCCGACATGTACCCGGAGTCGCGCAAGGCGCGTGCGATCTCGTACGTCTTGTTCGGCGCGCTGTTCGGAGCCGCGCTCGGGCCGCTCGTGTTCCGGCCCCTGTTCGCCGGGAAAGAGCTCGAGCTCGACACGCTCATCGTTCCCTGGTTCGCGGCTGCGGCGATGTGCGTGGTGGGTCTCGTCCTCACGCTCGCGATCCGCCCGGATCCACGCGCGATCGCGCTCGAGCTCGAACGCGAAGGACTTGCACCCGGCGCCGCCCCGAACACGGAACCAGCAGCGCCGCTCGGCCAGATCCTGCGTCGGCCCGGCGTGCCTGCCGCAGCGGTGGCCGCCGTGGCGAGCCTGGCGGTTATGGCGAGCGTGATGAACCTGAGCGGGTACATCGTCGTCGGACACGACCACCAGCAAGCGGACGTGTTCACCGTCATCAGCGTGCACATCGTCGGGATGTTCGGTCTCGTTCTCGTCGTCGGCCAGCTCGTCGACCGCGTTGGGCGGCACCGTGCCCTGGTCGGCGGGCTCGTGATCATGGCGCTCTCGACGGTGATGCTCGCGTGGGTCGTCCAGATCCCGGCGCTGTCCCTGTCGCTCTATCTCCTCGGCCTCGGTTGGAACGTCTCGTACGTCGCGGCATCTGCCGAGCTCGTCACGCATGCACGGCCCGTCGAGCGTCAGGGACTCGTCGGGTTCACGGATCTCGTAGCCGGGTTGACCGCAGCGGCGTTCGCGCTCCTCGGCGGCATCGCCTACTCGGAGCTGGGTGTCGTCGCACTCGCCGTCGGCGCGACCGTCGCGGTGATCGCACCCGCGTTCGCGATCCTCGTTGCGCGCCGACCGGCGGCGCCTGCGCTCGAACCGACCGGCTGAACGAGTGAGGGGCGCCTCGCGGCGCCCCTCTCCTGTGTGGCCTGCCGGTCTACTTCCCGTTGTGGATCACGATGCTGCCGCCGCTGATCTCCTGCGGATCGGCACCATCGACGTCGTCCGCACTGCCCATGCGGTTGTCGTAGACGACGGTGCCGCCGTTCTTGATCTTGATCCGGAACGAATCCTTGCTCTTTCCGGCACAGCTTCCGCTGTTGCCGAACTGCGCGTCGTACGCGGTCAGCGTGAACTCGTAGACGCCGACGCCGTTGATGGTCCCCGTCCCCCTGTACTGCGCCTTGCAGCCGGAGATGACGAGTACCTCGTAGTTCGTGCTGTGGAAGTTGAGATTGCCGGACTTGAACTGGAACTCGGTCTGGCCGGTAGGCGTCTTCGCACCTTTTTGGTACTTCGAGACGAAGCCAAAGTTGGCCTTGCCGACGGTGCTGTCCGAGCAGGAGGCGAGCTTGCAGGCTCCCGGGGGCGACATGATCCAGCCGCCGCCCGTCACG
>DASQLF010000069.1:0-17357 GCA_035630135.1 Gaiellaceae bacterium | reverse complement strand
CCTCGTCGTCACCGCCGCTGCAGGCGACAAGGCCCATCGCGGTCACTGCCAGGAGGAGTGGGATCGCGAAGCGCATTCGCAGTCGATCCTAAGACGTGCAACCGTCCCCGACAAGCCGTAAGCCGGCCCGAGCCCGTTCAGGACGCGCGCTAGACTCCGCCGGCCGTGGCGAGCCTGCCCGAGGAGCTTGCCCATGCCCAGCTCGAGTGGGATACGCCGCTGTACCGGATGGCCGTCGCGCAGTTCGATCAGGCCGTTCCAGTCGCCGACATCCCGGACGACGTCGCCGAGCGGCTTCGCTATCCCGAGCGCTCCACGATCGTCTCGATCCCTGTCCGCATGGACAGCGGCCGCCGCGTCGTCTTTCCCGGATACCGCGTGCAGCACTCGAGCATCATTGGGCCGACGAAGGGCGGCATTCGCTACGACCCCGAGGTGACCCTCGGCGAATGCGCGGCGCTCGCGATGTGGATGACGTGGAAGTGCTCGCTTCTCCGCCTCCCCTACGGAGGCGCGAAGGGTGGCGTCCGCTGCGATCCGCGCGCGCTCTCGCTGGGCGAGCTCGAGCGGATGACGCGGCGTTTCACCTCCGAGCTCCTGCCGATCATCGGCCCGAAAGAGGACATCCCCGCACCGGACATGGCCACGAATGAGCAGACGATGGCGTGGATGATGGACACGTACTCGATGCAAAGCGGGTACGCCGTTCCGGAGATCGTCACGGGCAAGCCGATCTCGATCGGCGGCTCCGTGTTCCGGCACGAGGCGACCGGCGCTGGAGTGGTCATGGTCGTCGCGCGCGCGTGCGACCGGCTCGGCTGGAACCTCGCCCAGCAGCGCTGCGTCGTCCAGGGCTTCGGGAACGTCGGCGGCATCGCGGCGACGGAGCTCGAGGCGCGCGGCGCGACGGTCATCGCCGTCTCCGACGTCTCCGGCGGGCTGCACGCAGCCGGCGGGCTCGACATCGCGAAGCTGCACGAGTACGTGGGCACGCACGGCTCGCTCGAGGGGTGCGAGGACGGCGAGCGGCTCACCAACGAGGAGCTGCTCGAGCTTCCGTGCGACATCCTCGTCCTCGCGGCGCGGGAGGATCAGGTCACCGCCGACAACGCACCGCGACTGCAAGCCCGCCTGATCGCCGAGGGCGCGAACGGCCCGACGTCGATCGAGGCCGACGACATCCTCTGGGAACGCGGTATTCCGGTGTTGCCGGACATCCTGACGAACGCGGGCGGCGTGACGGTCTCCTACTTCGAGTGGGTGCAGGATCTCGGCCGGCTCTTCTGGACGCGCGACGAGATCCGCGCGAAGCTCTCCGAGAAGCTCTCGAACGCGTTCGACCGCGTCTGGGATCTGGCCGACGACCGGAACGTGAAGCTCCGCACCGGAGCGCTTGTCGCCGGCATCCGCGAGGTGTCGGATGCGCTGCAGGCGCGCGGGATCTTTCCATGAGCACCGTTCGCGAGGCAATGGTCTCGAATCCGGGCCGCTTGCCGGCGGACGCCTCGGCGCAGGCAGCAGGGGAGCTCCTGCAGCGGCCCGAGGTGCGCGCGGTCTACGTCACCGAGGACGAGCGCCTGGTCGGTGTCGTGACCCGCAAGACCCTCGTGCGCGAGGTCGTCGCCCAGGGCCTCGACCCGACGACGACCGAGCTCCGCGGTATCGCCGAGGAGCCTCACTTCACGATCGGCCCGGACGTGCCGCTCGAGGAGGCGTTCCGCTTCCTCGAGGCCGAGGATGCCGAGCGCGTCCCGGTCGTGGATGGAGACCATCGGTTGGTCGGCGTGCTCTCGCGCAGCGTCCTGCAGCGGCGGCTTGCCGAGGACGAAGAGGGCGAGCCACTCCCTCCCGCTGCCTAGAAGCTCAGCAGCAGGTATATGCCCCAGGGGGCGCGGCGCCCTCCTCGGGCTCGGGCAGCTCGGCCGCCGCGAACGCGGCGCCGTGCAAGACATCTCGCTCGGACACCTCGATCTCGTCGAGCCCGTACGCCGTCATCACCTCGCGGAGAACGACGATGCCGGCGACGATGACGGACGCGCGACCGGGCTCGATGCCGAGAGCGACTCGCTCCTCCGTCGTCATCGAGCCGAGCCGCTCGAGCTGCGCCTCCACCGAAGCGAGCGTGAGCCGATGGCCGTGCGTGCGGGAAGGGTCGTACGCGGCATCTCCGAGGTCGAGGGTCGCGAGCGTCGTCACCGTTCCCGCCACTCCGATCGCGGCCGACGCCTCGAGCGGTGGAAGGAGCGACCGGACGTAGCCGCTCGCCGCGGCGAGCTCGGGGCGAGACGGAGGATCCGAAGACAGATACCGCTCGGTGAGGCGCACGCAGCCGACGTCGAGGCTCGTCGCGAACGCGACCTCGCCACCCGACGCGAGCACGAGCTCGGTCGAGCCACCGCCGATGTCGACGACGAGCGTGTCGTCGAGCCGGTCTCGACCCGAGGTCACGCCGCGGAGCATGAGCGCCGCTTCCTCCTCGCCGGAGAGAAGGCGCGTGGTGAATCCGTAGCTCCACTCGATCTCGCCGAGGAACGCCTCGCCGTTGTCGGCGTCGCGGACGGAGCTCGTCGCGATGCACAGTGTGCGCTCGGCGCCCAGCGACTCGAGCTCCCGTCGGTACTCCGCAAGGCAGTTTCGCACCCGGGCGATGGGGACGGGGAGGAGTCGGCGCCGTTCGTCGACGCCTTCGCCGAGTCGCGTGATCGTGAGCTTGCGCGAGACCTCGGTCAGCTCGCCGTCGCCGACGTCCGCGACGAGAAGTCGGGTCGAGTTCGTCCCGAGGTCGACCGCTGCGACGCGAGTCATCGGACCGGCAGGAACGCCCGCAGCCAGCGGGTGCGTCGCTGGGCGGCGGCCAGGGATCCCGTCAGCACGCTCAACTGCGCGCGCGAGACCCGCAACCGCTCCGTCGCCGCCTGCAGCTCCTGGCTCGAGTGGTCGGCCTCCGCGAGGAGCCGCTCGGCGCGCGCGGAGCGCTCCTCGAAGAGCGCGAGCTCGTCTCCGAACACGCCGCTCGTCCACTTCGCCTGGCGCCACAGCGCGAGCCCTCGAATGACGACCACGAACAGGCCGACGAGCGAGAGGACGAGGCCGACGAGGAAAGCGGTGAGAACCACGGTTTCAGTCTAGAGACGCCCTCGCTTGAGCATCCCGAACATGCCGCGGACGACCTCGCGCGTAAGCGCACGGCCGCTCGAGGACTTCAGGAAGTCGCCGATGGCGTCGGCTCCCTTACCCACGGCGTCGCCCGCGTCCTGCTGGCGCGGAGTCGGCTTCGTTGCGGGCGGCTCGTCCCTCGCGGGAGGATCGAGCCGCGTCGCGAGCATCTCGCGCGCGCTCTGGCTGTCTAGCCGCGTGCCGTACTTGGGGTACAGCGGGCTGGCCGTGGCGGCCGCCGCGACGTCGTCGGCAGGCCCCATGCGCGAGAGCGGCGGGCGCATGCGGGTGTGGACGACCGGGGTCGGCACGCCCGACTCGCTGAGGATCGTCACCGCCGCCTCGCCCGTCCCGAGCTGAGTCAGGAGCTCCTCGAGGTCGTACGCGTCCGTCTTCGGAAACGTCCGGACCGTCGCCCGCAGCGCCTTGGCGTCGTCGGGCGTGAACGCACGCAAAGCGTGCTGCACGCGGTTGCCGAGCTGGCCGAGCACGTCTGCGGGGATGTCCTTCGGCGTCTGCGTGACGAAGAAGACGCCGACACCCTTGGAGCGAATCAGGCGCACGGTCTGCACCGTCGACTCGACGAAGGCCTTGCTCGCGCCCTCGAAGAGCAGGTGCGCCTCGTCGAGGAAGAACACGAGTTTTGGCTCGTCGCGATCGCCGACCTCGGGGAGCTGCGCGAAAAGCTCGGCGACGAGCCACATGAGCACCGTCGACCAGAGACGGGGCTTGTCCTGCACGGCCGGCAGCTCGAGGCACGAGATGACACCGCGTCCGTCCGGCGCCGTGCGGATGAGATCGGCGACGTCGAACTGCGGCTCGCCGAAGAACTCGTTCCCGCCACCGGTCTCGAGCGAGACCAGAGAGCGCAGGAGCACGCCGACCGTCTGCGGCGAGAGCCCGACGATCCCCTTGAGCTCGGGCCTCCCGGCCTCGGAGTCGAGGAACGTGAGGAGCGCGCGCAGGTCCGAGAGGTCGAGCAGTGGCAGCCCCTTCTCGTCGGCGTAGTGGAAGACGAGGGTGAGGCTCTGCTCCTGCGTCGTGTTCGCGCCGAGCACCTTCGCCAGCAGGAGCGGCCCGAAGTCGGAGACGGTGGCGCGGACGGGCACACCCGGGCCGATGCCGCCGAGTGAGAGGTACTCGACCGGGTAGCCCGTCGGCGTGAACGGGAGCCCCAGCTCGCTCGCGCGCTTCTTCGCCGGGCCGTCGGTCGATCCGGGCGCTGCCATTCCCGACACGTCGCCCTTCACGTCTGCCGCGAAGACCGCGACCCCGGCAGCGGACAGCTGCTCGGCGATCACCTGCAGCGTGCGCGTCTTCCCCGTGCCCGTGGCTCCGGCGATGAGGCCGTGGCGGTTCATCGTCGCGAGCGGGAGGCGAACGCCCGCCTTCGGGACGAGGTTGCCGCCGAGCATCGCCGTTCCGAGCTCGACGGCTCCGCCCTTGGTGGCGTATGCCTCGGCGATCGCGGGCGCGAACGTCGCCGGGTCGGTGGCGGTGCGCCCCATGCCGCGGGCGATCCTACCAGCGGGCTGTCTGGATCCAATCCATGGTGTTTCTGGATCCACGATGAGGGGATAAACAGGCGTTGACGCCGTCCTGCGGCGTGCTTAGTATCCGATTGGCTTGGGATTGCACACAATCGAGCTGGGGAGGTAACGGTGGACGCACAGGTCAACGGACGCTTCGAGGGTGTCGAGCGCCCGTATACGCAGGCCGACGTGGAGCGGATCCGCGGCCGCTTCCGTATCGAGCACACGCTCGCGCGCCTCGGCGCGGAGCGGCTCTGGAAGCTCATGCACGAGGAGGACTACGTCGCCGCGCTCGGCGCGATGACGGGCGCGCAGGCCGTGCAGATGGTCAAGGCGGGCCTGAAGTCCATCTACCTCTCCGGCTGGCAGGTCGCCGCCGACGCCAACCTCGCGGGCCACACCTACCCGGATCAGAGCCTCTACCCGGCGAACAGCGCGCCGGCGCTCGTCAAGCGCATCAACAGCGCGCTCCTGCGCGCCGATGGCATCGACTCCGCGGAGGGGAAGAACGGCACGTACTGGCTCGCGCCGATCGTGGCCGACGCCGAGGCCGGCTTCGGCGGGCCGCTCAACGCGTTCGAGCTCATGAAAGCGTTCATCGAGGCCGGCGCCGCAGGCGTCCACTTCGAGGATCAACTCTCGTCGGAGAAGAAGTGCGGGCACCTCGGCGGCAAGGTGCTCGTGCCGACGAGCCAATTCGTCCGGACGCTCGTCGCCGCCCGCCTCGCGGCGGACGTGCTCGACGTGCCGACGGTGCTCGTCGCCCGGACGGACGCACTCTCGGCGACCTTGCTCACGAGCGACGTCGACGAGCGCGACCGCGAGTTCGTCACCGGCGAGCGGACGGCCGAGGGCTTCTTCCGCATCGCACCGGGCATCGAGGCGCCCATCGCCCGCGCCCTCGCGTACGCGCCGTACGCGGACGTGCTCTGGTGCGAGACGTCGACCCCGGATCTCGACGAGGCCGCGCAGTTCGCCGAGGCCGTGCACGCGCAGTTCCCGGGCAAGCTCCTCGCCTACAACTGCTCGCCGTCCTTCAACTGGCGGAAGCACCTCGACGACGCGACGATCGCGTCGTTCCAGCAGCAACTCGCCGAGATGGGTTACAAGTTCCAGTTCGTGACCCTCGCGGGCTTCCACGCGGTGTGCAACTCGATGTTCGACCTCGCGCGCGGCTACGCCGCAGAGGGCATGAGCGCCTACGTGCGGCTGCAGGAGGACGAGTTCGCGAACGAGGAGCACGGCTACACGGCGACGCGCCACCAGCGCGAGGTCGGCGCCGGCTACTTCGACTCGGTGCTCGAGGCCGTCACGGGCGGCGAGAGCTCGACCCTCGCGCTCAAGGGCTCGACGGAGGAAGCGCAGTTCCAGGCGACGCCCGCGTGACGACCAGCGCGGAGATAACCGTCTCCGCGCCCGACGAGGCGGGTGTCCTCACTCCCGAGGCGCTCGACCTCGTCGTCGCGCTGCACCGCGAGTTCCACGGACGGCGCGAGGAGCTCCTCCTCGCACGCGCGGTGCGCCAGGAGCGGATCGAAGGCGGCGAGCTGCCGACGTTCCTCGACTCCACCCGTGACGTGCGCGAGGCGGACTGGCGCGTCGCTCCCGTGCCGCCGGATCTCCAGGACCGTCGGGTCGAGATCACCGGCCCGGCCGGAGACCGCAAGATGGTGATCAACGCGTTCAACTCGGGCGCGCGCATCTACATGGCCGACTTCGAGGACGCGAACTCGCCGACCTGGGAGAACGTGGTCGGTGGCCAGCAGAACCTCACGGACGCGATCGAGCGGACGATCGCGCTCGAGCAGGGCGAGAAGAGCTACTCGTTGAACGACGAGGTCGCGGTGCTGCTCGTGCGCCCGCGCGGCTGGCACCTGCAGGAGCGGCACGTCGTCGTCGACGGCGAGCACGTCTCCGGCGGGCTGTTCGACTTCGGCGTCTACCTCTCGCGCAACGCCGAGCGCCTGCTCGAGCACGGGTCTGGGCCGTATTTCTATCTCCCGAAGCTCGAGAGCCATCTCGAGGCTCGCCTCTGGAACGACGTGTTCTGCTTCGCTCAGGATCGGATCGGCATCCCGCGCGGAACGATCAAGGCGACGGTCCTCATCGAGACGATCCTCGCGGCGTTCGAGATGGACGAGATCCTGTACGAGCTTCGCGACCATTCCGCCGGTCTGAACGCTGGCCGCTGGGACTACATCTTCTCGGTGATCAAGAAGTTCCGGGACCGCCCCGAGTTCGTGCTGCCGGACCGCGTCCAGGTGACGATGACCGTCCCGTTCATGCGTGCCTACACGGAACTACTCGTCCGCACGTGTCACGCGCGCGGAGCCCACGCGATCGGCGGGATGGCTGCGTTCATCCCGAGTCGGCGCGACGCCGGGGTCAACGAGATCGCGATGGCGCGCGTCCGGGAGGACAAGGCCCGGGAGTCGGCGGACGGCTTCGACGGAACCTGGGTCGCGCATCCCGACCTCGTCCCGGTCGCCATGGCCGAGTTCGACGCCGTCCTCGGTGATCGCCCCAACCAACTCGACCGACTGCGCGAGGACGTCACGACCGAGGCGGCGGATCTCCTGAACGTCGTCGCGACGCCGGGTGAGGTCACCGAGGAAGGCGTGCGAGCGAACGTCTCCGTGGGGATTCGCTACATCGCTGCATGGCTCCAGGGCGTCGGCGCGGCGGCGATCGACAACCTCATGGAGGACGCGGCCACCGCCGAGATCTCGCGCTCGCAGATCTGGCACTGGATGCACCACGGGCGCGTCGCGCGGGCGGAAGTCGAACGGATCATCAGCGAGGTCATGGCGGAGCTGCCGGACGAGCCTGTCTACCACGAGGCGCGCGAGGTCTTCGAGAAGGTGACCATGCGAGAGCGGTTCGTCGACTTCCTCACGTTCACGGCATACGCACAGCTGCTCGGGCATCCGGAGCACGAGGCGGGGGGAGTGCACTAACCGTGTCCGACGGGACCAAGGCCGACGACATCGCGCTCGCGCTCGAGGAGGCCATCGTCTCCGGCGAGATCCCACCCGGCAGCACGCTTCGGCAGGAGCACCTCTCCGAGCAGTTCGAGGTGAGCCGGACGCCGGTGCGGGAGGCACTGCGTCGACTCGCCGCCCTGGGGCTCGTCAGCTTCGAGCCAAATCGCGGGGTGCGCGTGCGCATGCTCTCGCGGGACGAGATCCGCGAGGCGTTCATGGTGCGCGCGGAACTCGAGGGCCTCGCGACCGAGATCGCGACGCTGAAGATGACGGACGAGGACCTCGCGGACCTCGAGCGCGCGGAGCGCCGGTTCCATCGCGCGACCGAGGCCCTCGTCGAGATGAGCCACGAGGGCCGCCAGGATCTCGAGGTCGCGCGCGATTGGCTCCACCTGAACCACTCGTTCCACGACGTGATCTACCGCGCGGCGGACGTGCCGCTCATCGAGCGCATGGCCAAGGCGGCGCGACGGACGTTCCTGGTGAAGCCCGTGTGGGCGACCGGCGGAGACCTCGACGAGCTGTACGTCAAGAACGACCGCCAGCACCAGGCGATCCGCAACGCGATCGCCGCGCGAAGCCCCGAGGGAGCGAAGGTGCTCGCGCGCGAGCACGTGCTCTCGTCGGGCCGCCTGCTCGAGGCGATTCTCGACAAGGTCTCCGCGCAGTCGCGCGACTCGACGCCTGTCCGCTAGCGCGCCAGCGTGACCTTCGACAGGCCGCGCGGCGCGTCGGGGTCCAGCCCGCGAGCCCGCGCGAGCGCCCCGGCGAAGAGCTGGCCGGGCACGATCGACAGAAACGGCGCGAGCAACGTCGACGCGGGTGGGCTCGCGAGCACGTAGTCCGCGCCGGGAATCGCCTCGGCTGCGCTGCCGCTCGCGACGACCGTTGCGCCTGCTTCGCGCGCCCGCTCGACAGCTTCGATTACCGCGCCCAGGGTCGCGTCGTCCGACGCGATCGCCCAGACCGGAAAGAGCGAGTCGATGGCCGCCACCGGACCGTGTGCGAGATCCGTGGCGGTGAGGGGTTCGGCAGCGATGCGGCACGTCTCGAGGAGCTTTAGCGCGATCTCCCTCGCGGTCGCGAACTCAGCTCCTCGACCGACCACGAACATTCGGCCCGCGTAGGCGAACGGCAGCGCCACGTTGGCGATGCGCGACTCCACCGAGAGGATGAGCTGCGGCATCGTCGTCGAGACCGAGCGCAGCTCGGCGGCGAAGCTCTCGGACTCTCTTGCCGCATGAGCGGCCAGCAGGCCGAGCGCGGCGAGCTGGTTCGAGTAGGTCTTTGTCGCGGCCACGGCCAGCTCGGGTCCGGCCCGCAGTTCGAGGACGGCATCCGCCACGCCTGCGAGCTCGGACGCCGGATCGTTGGTAATCGCGACGGTGAAGGCACCGCGGCTCTTCGCCCGGCGCGCGTACTCGACGACGTCCGGCGTTCGACCCGACTGCGAGAGCGCGAGCACGGTGCAGCCGGACATGTCGAGCTCGGTGTCGTAGTAGACCGTGAGCGAGATCGAGTCCCGCAGGGCCGTCAAGCCGGGGAGGATCCCGAACGCGTACACGCCGTACGAGGCCGCGTTGTCCGACGAGCCGTGACCCGCCATGCGGATCGTCGTCGCCCCGCGTTCGTGCATCTCCGCCGCGACGTAGGCGAATTGCGCCTGATCGTCGAGAAGGCGAAGGAGCGCGTCGGGCTGCTCCAGGATCTCCTCGCGGAACCTCGCGCCGGGCAGCGCAGCGTCCGCTGCGGCGGGCTCAGCCGACAACGCGGGCACGTCCCTCGACGAGCACTCGTTCGATCTCGAGCGTGTCGCTCAGCACCACGACGTCGGCGGGCAGCCCGACCGCGAGACGGCCGGCCGCTGGGAGGCGCAGGACACGCGCCGGGACCTCCGTCGCGGCGCCGACCGCCTCCTCCAGGGAGACGCCCAGGGAGTGCAGATTGCGCACCGCCTCGATCATCGTGAGCGCGCTGCCCGCAAGGGCACCGCTCGTCCCGCGCGCGACGCCGTCCCGGATCTCGACATCGAGCTCGCCAAGGCGGTAGTCGCCGTCCGAGAGTCCCGCGCCGGACACCGCGTCGGTGACGAGAGCCAAACGCCCCTGCGCGGCCTCCCAGACCATGGCAGCGGTGGTCGGCGCGACGTGCACCCAGTCGAGAATGAGCTGCACGACGATGTCGGGCCGGGCCAGGGCGGCGCCGACGATGCCCGGGTCGCGGTGGTGGAACGGCCGCATCGCGTTGAAGAGGTGGGTGACGCTCCGCACGCCGAGGTCGAAGGCCTCGGTCGCCTGCTCGGCACTCGCGTCCGAATGCCCGGCCGAGACGGCGACCTCGCGCTGGAGCAGTCGCTCGATCACGGGGCGGGCGCCGGGCAGCTCGGGCGCGAGCGTGACCAGCCGGACGGGGCCTGCGTCGAGGAGCCGCTCGAGGAGCTCGAGATCCGGGTTCCGCCGCGCTGCGGCGGGATGGATCCCGAGGCGCAGGGCCGACAGGAAGGGCCCTTCGAGGTGGGCACCGAGAACGCGAGCCCCGTCCGTCTCGGCAGGGACCTCGCGGAGGGCTGCGAGGAGCTGCTCTTCGGGGGACGTGATGAAGGTGGCCAGGAACGCAGTGACGCCCGTCTCGAGGATCGCGTCGGCCGCCTGCTGGTAGGCCTCGGCGTCGGCGCTCAGGAAGTCGACGCCCGCGAAGCCGTTGACCTGGAGGTCGAGGAAGCCGGGCACGGCGATGCCTCGACCGTTCGGAGAGGAGAGACCGAGACCGGCGATCCGGCCGCCGAGCACGTCGACGTCGCCGGAGACGAGCTGTCCGTCGACGAGCGCGGCTTCTACTCCGAGCCTCATTCTGCGATCTCCAGCGCTGCGGCGATGCTGCTCTCCGAGGCTTGGAGGCGCCGACGCGCCACGTCCGCGTCGACGTCCGCGAGGAGGGACACGATCGCGACGCGCGCATCACCGTCGGCAGCGGCGAGTGCTTCCTCGGCCTGCTCCGCCGACGCTCTGCTGGCCGTCGCGACGATCCGCCGTACGCGCGCCGCGAGCTTTTCGTTCACTGCCGCGACGTCGACCATCAGGTTCCCGTAGGTCTTGCCGAGCCGGATCATCGTCACGGTCGAGATCGTGTTGAGCACCAGCTTCTGGGCCGTGCCGGCCTTGAGCCGGGTCGAGCCGGCGATGAACTCAGGCCCGACCACTGCAGCGATCTGGTGTTCCACCAGTTCGCCGAGTTCGGACTCGGGCGCGGCAACCACGGCGACCGTCAGCGCGCCCGCTTCCTGCGCCGCGTGGAGCGCGCCGAGCACGTACGGCGTGTTGCCGCTTGCGCTCACGCCGACCACCGCGTCCGGGGCGCCCACGGCAAGCGCGCGGACGTCGTCCGCTCCGCCGGCGCGATCGTCCTCGGCGCGCGCCTGCATGAGCGGCGCCGACTCGAAGCCGCCCGCGACGAGCGCGACCACCACACCGGGTGGGAGGGAGAACGTGGCTTCGCACTCGGCTGCGTCCAGCGCGGCGATGAGGCCGGACGAGCCGGCACCGACGTAGACGAGCCGACCGCCGGCTCGGAGCCGCTCGGCGATAGGGTCGACAGCGGCGGCGATCTGTGGTGCCTCGAGGGCTACGGCGCCGGCCACCGTGGCGTCCGCCTCGTTCATGAGCTCGACGAGCTCGAGCGTCGACCGTGTCTCGTAGCCCGCTGTGGGGTCGCCTCCGGCTTCCGTGACGACGTCCGTGTCCACCATCGCGCGAGTCTACGCTGCCTTCCGGCCGGTGGTCAATACCAATTGTGGAGAAATGTGGTATCCATATCCGGCGCGATGGCCGAGATCGAGCTCCGCAACATCACGAAGGCCTTCCCGGGAGACGTCCTCGCGCTCGACGACGTGTCCCTGAAGATCGCGGATGGTGAGTTCATCGCGCTCGTCGGCCCGTCCGGCTGCGGCAAGTCCACCCTCTTGCGTGCGATCGCCGGTCTCGAGGACATCACGAGCGGCGAGATCGCAATCGGAGGCCGCGACGTCACCGATCTCGCGCCGCGGCACCGTGACATCGCCATGGTCTTCCAGAGCTACGCGCTCTACCCGCACATGAGCGTCCGGCAGAACCTCGGCTACGGCCTCAAGGTCCGCCGGACGCCGAAGGCCGAGATCCGCAAGCGTGTCGACGAGATCGCCGACCTGCTCGGACTCACGGAGCTGCTCGAGCGCAAGCCCGCGCAGCTGTCGGGCGGACAGCGCCAGCGCGTCGCGATGGGGCGCGCAATCGCACGTGAGCCGCAGGCGTTCCTGATGGACGAGCCGCTCTCGAACCTCGACGCGAAGCTCCGCGTCGGGATGCGCGCCTCGCTCGCGCAGCTGCACCACAGGCTTGGCGTGACCACCGTGTACGTCACGCACGACCAGGTGGAGGCGATGACTCTGGGCCAGCGGGTGGCCGTCATGCGCGACGGGCAGATCCTCCAGGTGGACACGCCGCAGGTTCTCTACGAGCACCCCGTCGACCTGTTCGTCGCCGGCTTCATCGGCTCGCCCTCGATGAACCTCGTCGACGCGAGAGTGGAGGGAGACGAGGTCGTGTTCGGCCAGTTCCGGGTTCCACTCGGCCATTCCCGCCGCCCCGCGCGCTCATTCGGGCGCGTCGTGGTCGGGATCCGGCCAGAGGCGTTCGAGGACGCGGCGTTCGGATCTCCCGGCCTGCCGACCTTCGAGGTGGACGTGGTAGTCCTCGAGGAGCTTGGCTCGGACGCGCACGTCTACTTCCACGTCGATGCAGACCGCGTGGCAACAGGCGTCATGAACGAGGAAGACGACGAAGGCGCAGAGCTCGCCGACGACGGTCGGGCATTGCTCAACGCCCGCGTCGACCCGCGGACGGCAGCCCGGGTCGGCGGCTCGCTGCGCCTTGCCCTCGACCCGGCCCGCTTCCACTTCTTCGACGCGGACTCCGGTCTCTCGCTTCTGCGGCCGAAGGCGCCCTCGGCCGAGGAGCCCCTGATCCCGGCCGCCGTCTCGCCTTGGTCTTGACCACTCCTGCAGCAGGGTTACGATGGCCGCAGTGACGAAGCAGGCCGCGACGCGAGACCTCGTCCTCGATCTCATCGAGCAACTCGCGGTAGGCGATGCAATTCCCTCGGAGCGGCAGCTGAGCTCCGACTTCGGCGTCTCGCGGCTGACGGTTCGTGCGGCGCTCGACGACCTCGTGCGCGAGGGCTATCTGGTACGCCGGCACGGCTCCGGCACCTTCGTCAGCGAGCCCAAGATCGCACAGGAGCTCACGATGACGTCCTTCACCGACGACATGCGCAGTCGCGGCCTGCAGCCGGCGTCGAGGACGCTCGACCTCCGCGTCACCCCGGCCGGTGCGCGTCTGGGCAGGCTGCTGCACGTGTCGCCTTCCGAGCCGGTTTTGGTCGCAGTTCGGCTCCGGTTGGGAGACGGTGAGAGTATGGCGATCGAGACGGTGCACATTCGGGCGTCGCACGTGCCCGGACTCACAGCCGCCGATCTCGAGGAGATGTCGTTCTACGAGCTCCTGCGTGACCGCTACGGGATCGTGGTCGTCGGGGGCGAGCAGACCATCGAGCCGACGGTGACCGACGAGGACGAGTCGGGCGCGCTCGGTGTTCCGCTCCACTCGCCAGCCTTTCGCTTCGAGCGCGTGACGCATGCACAGTCCGGCGAGATCGTGGAGTTCGTGGAGTCGATCTACCGCGGTGACCGCTACCGACTGGTCACGTCCCTCTCGATTCCGCAGCAACGCAGGCGCGCAAGCGAGGGCGACAGCCGCGTCGCTGCCGCCGCACCACGTGGTTAGTACCAACCAGCGGTCAACCCACGTTTCGGCGTTCTACCTCAAGAGCAGGCGATTCGTTCGGTGCTTCAGCACACATAGGGCTTGACAGACGATCTGAGATGTGGAAGCCTCCCGCCCGTGGCAGATTGGTACAAACCACTTGGCAGCTCCGGCCGTTGCCTGCCACACCTCTCGGCACGGCCTGTTCGAGCACCAAGATGCCGCGGGAGATGCGAATGAACGTACGTGTTTTTGCCGCAGCGGTTCTCGTTGCGGCCCTGGCGGTTGTCGGGGTCGGTGCCTCCGGAGCTTCCGGTGGACAGGCTGCCGACACGCTCACCGTGTGGCTCCAGGTCGACGCGCAGTCCGGATGGCCCGAAGTCGTGGCCGCCGCGAATGCGCAGTTCAAGGCCCAGAACCCCGGCTGGGACGTCGACGTCCAGTACCAGACATGGCCGACACATCTGTCGAGGTTCGACGCCGCGCTCGCCGGCGGCAGAGCTCCTGACGTCAAGGAGATGGGCAACACCGAGATGACGAAGTACATGGCCGCTGGCGCGTTCCAGGACCTGACCACGGCCTCGTTCCCGAACAAGAGCACCTGGCTCGCGGGGCTCGCCGCGTCGGGACGCTTCGGCGGCAAGATCTACGGCGTTCCGTACTACGCGGGCTCGCGTCTCGTCACCTACCGCACGGATCTCTACCGCCAGGCCGGGGTAAAGGTCCCGACGAGCATGGCCGAGTTCACTGCCGGCGCGCGGAAGCTCGCCACCCGCAACAAGGAGAAGGCGTTCTCGCCCGTCTACATCGCCGGGACGGACTGGTACATCGCAATGAGCTTCGTGCACGACTACGGCGGCAAGATCGCGATCACGCGGAAGGGCAAGTGGGTCGGGCAGCTGGACAAGCCGGCCGCGCTCGCCGGACTCGCCGCGTACAAGCGCTTCTTCGATGCAGCCTCGAGAGCGTCGAAGACGACCGACGAGGCACGGCCTCAGCCCTACGACGTCTATGCACAGGGCAACGCGGCGTCGATCGTCGGCCCTGGCTGGTTCAGCTGCTGCGTCGGTGACGCCAACAAGCCGCGAACCGGACAGTTCGTCATGCCCAGCCGCACCAAGGGGCAGCCGATGCCGGGCTTCCTCGGCGGATCCGACCTCGCAGTGCCCATCGGTGGCAACCGCGAGAAGGCCGCCGCGTGGATCAGCGCGTTCACGGACAACGCCTCGATGACCGCTCTTCGAGCGAAGGGAAACATCCCGAACACGACGAGCCTGCTCGGCTCCAGCGTCAACGAACGGGCGGCGCAGCGGAGCTGGTTCGTCCCGACTGCGAAGAACTGGGTCAACGTGGAGAACGGCAACGTCCTCCGTACGATGCTGGCCCGGATCCTCACCGGTCGCTCGACGATCAAGGAAGCTGCGGAGGTCGCGAGCGACAACATCACGTTCACGCTGAACCAATAGGGTCGAATCCTTGACGGTCGCCGCCGAAGCCACTGCTCACCGGCCTCGGCGGCGACCGTCGACTCTTCGCCGCGCGCTTCGCGGCTCGGTGCCGTATCTCCTGATCCTCCCTGTCATCGCGGTGATCACCGCGATCCTCGGCTATCCGCTCTACAGGCTCGTCACGCTGTCCTTCCAGCAGTACGGACTGCCGGAGCTCATTCAGCGGAAGGGCGTCTGGATCGGCCTCGACAACTTCGAGTCCGTGCTGCGCGACGAGGTCTTCTGGCGCACGCTCCTCCGCACCGTGATCTTCACCGCCGCGAACGTCGGATTGACGATCGTGCTCGGCACGCTGATCGCGTTTCTCCTCGTTCGCGTCTCGGCGTGGGTGCGTGTCCTACTGACGGCTGGGCTCGTGCTCGCCTGGTCGATGCCGGCGGTCGTCGCCGTCCAGGTGTGGTTCTGGATGACGAACTTCCAGAACGGGATCCTCAACTACGTGCTGACGGAGCTGCGGGTGGGCGACTATTCGCAGCACAACTGGTACGAGACGTCGTTCTCGCAACTCGCGATGGTGACGTTGCTCATCGTCTGGGGCGCGATCCCGTTCGTCACGATCACGGTCTACGCGGGGCTCGCCCAGGTGCCGCGTGAGCTCGTCGAGGCGGCCGAGATCGACGGCGCAGGGCCGATCCGCGTGTTCCGGGACGTGACCTTCCCGATCCTGAAGCCGATCTTCCTGATCCTCACGAGCCTCTCGATCATCTGGGACTTCGGCGTCTTCACGCAGCCGTACCTGCTGATCGGCGCGTCGCACATCGACCCCACGAACTACGTCATGGGGGTCTACGTGTACATCGAGGCGTTCGGGACGAGTGACTTCGGGCGCGGAGCTGCGATCTCGCTCCTCATGCTGCTCATCGTGGCCGCGCTCAGCATCCACTACGTGCGCCGCATGGTGCAGATGGGCACGACGCGGTGAGCGCCGTGACGGCTCCTCGCGCGGCCACCGTGCGACGTGCGCGCCGCCGTCGCCTGCGTCGAATCGCGTGGAACGTCGTCGGCCTCGTCGTCGCCGCGGTCGTGGCATTCCCCGTCTTCTGGATGATCTCGACGGCCTTCAAGCCCGACGACGAGATCAACAGCTTCGTGCCGACCTGGTTCTCGACCGAGCCGACGGTGCAGCACTTCCGCGACGCCATCGCGCGGCCCTACTTCTGGGACACGGTGAAGAACAGCCTGATCGTCGTCGGTGCGGTCGTCGTGCTCTCGATGATCGTCGCCTTTCTCGCCGCCGTCGCACTGGCGAAGTACCGCTTCACCGGGAACAAGCTCTTCGTCGTCCTCGTCATCGGGATCCTGATGCTCCCGCAGGCGGGCCTCGTCATCCCGCTCTACGTGGTGCTCGCGCGCTACGGGCTGACGAACGAGCTCATGGGCCTCGTGCTCACCCATCTGGTCATCCTGCTCCCCTTCGCCGTCTGGACGCTCCGCGGGTTCATCATGGGCATTCCGAAGGAGCTCGAGGAGGCGGCGATGGTCGACGGCTCGAGTCGGCTCGGCGCCTTCACCCGGATCCTGCTCCCACTCGTTGCGCCGGGGCTCGTGGCGACCTCCGTCTTCATCTTCATCACGAGCTGGAACGAGTACATCTTCGCCAACGTCATCCTCACCGACCAGTCGAACCAGACGCTCACGATCTGGCTCTCGTACTTCTACGGGACGAGCCGGAACATCGACTGGGGCGGGCTGATGGCGGCCTCGACGCTGACGGCGATCCCGGTCGTGATCTTCTTCCTGCTCGTGCAGCGGAAGATCGCCTTCGGTCTCACCGCCGGCGCCGTCAAGGCTTGATGAGCGCCGAGCTCGAGCGGCTCGCCGCAGCCTGCATCCTCCCGGGCTTCGAGGGCACGCGCGCCCCCGACTGGCTACGTCGCCGCCTCGCGGACGGGCTCGGCGGTGTCGTGCTGTACGCCTGGAACGTCGAGAGTCGCGACCAGCTGCGTGCGCTCACAGCCGATCTCAGCGCAGAACGCGAGGACGTGATCGTCGCGATCGACGAGGAAGGCGGCGACGTCACGCGGCTCGAGGCGGACAGCGGCAGCTCGTACCCGGGCAACGGCGCGCTGGGCGTGGTCGACGACGTCGAGCTCACCGAGCGCGTCGCGGCGTCGCTCGGGGCGGAGCTCGCCGCTGTCGGCGTCAACCTCGACTTCGCCCCCGTGGCCGACGTGAACACGAATGCGCAGAATCCCGTGATCGGTATCCGCTCGTTCGGTGCGGACGGCGAGCTGGTCGCGAGGCACGTTGCGGCTTTCGTGCGCGGAGTTCAGCGCGCCGGCGTCGCGGCCTGCGCAAAGCACTTTCCCGGCCACGGCGACACGTCCGTGGACTCGCATCTCGCGCTCCCTACGGTCGAGGCGATCGACGACGCTGCGCTCG
>DASQLF010000068.1:0-8809 GCA_035630135.1 Gaiellaceae bacterium | reverse complement strand
GAGATCTGGAAGGACCGGGAGCTCGCCGACAAGCTCGAGCGCGACGCCGCCGATCTCAAGCGACGCTTCAACCGAGACTTCTGGGTCGAGGACGGCGAATACTTCGCGTTGGCGCTCGATCAGCACGGCAACAAGGTCGACGCGCTGGCGTCGAACAACGGGCACCTGCTCTGGAGCGGAATCGTCGACAAGGCGAAGGCGAAGGCGGTTGCGCGTCACCTCCTCGGACAGCGGCTCTTCTCCGGCTGGGGCGTTCGTACGCTGGCCGAGGGCGAGGGGCGCTACAACCCGATCGGCTACCACGTCGGCACGGTCTGGCCGTTCGACAACTCGTTCATCGCCTGGGGGCTTCGGCGCTACGGCTTCAAGGACGAGGCTGCCGAGATCGCCGCCGGCATCCTGGATGCGGCGGAGTTCTTCGACGGGCGGCTGCCCGAGGCGTTCGGCGGGTACCCGCGCGAGCAGACAAAGTACCCGGTGCAGTACCCGACCGCGTGCAGCCCGCAGGCGTGGTCTACCGGAACGCCGCTCCTGCTCCTGCGCACGATGCTCGGCCTCGACCCCCTCGGCGAGCACCTCGTGGTCGACCCGGCGCTGCCGAGCGCGATCGGGCACCTCGAGCTGCTCGACATCCCCGGGCGCTGGGGCCGGATCGACGCCTTCGGTCGCGGCCGCGTGGCCACCGGTCGGCGCTCCCGGCGCGGCTAGCTCGACTACACCAGACGGTTAGTGCGGGAGGATGGGTAGGTGGGCGCACACGACGTCGTGTTCCTCGTCGACGTGGACAACACCCTGCTCGACAACGACGCCGTTCGCGACGACGTGCGGGCTGCGTTCGTCGCGGCCTACGGGGAAGAGCGCGCCGGCAGGTACTGGACGATCCAGGAGCGCAGGTTCGTCGAGCTCGAGTACCGCGACTACCTGGGCGCGGTGCAGGAGTGGTGGGAGGAGGAGCGGCGCGACTCGCGGCTGGTCGGCGCGGCACGCATTCTCCTCGACTATCCGTTCGCGGAGCGCGTCTATCCCGGTGCGCTCGAGGTGCTCGCGCATCTGCGAACGCTCGGCCCGACGGCTGTTGTCACGGACGGCGAGGCCGTCTTCCAGCCGCACAAGGTCGCGCGCTCGGGGATCTGGAAAGCAGTCGCCGGGAACGTTCTCGTATACGTGCACAAGGAGCTCTCGCTCGACGACGTCGAGCGGCGCTACCCGGCCGGGCGCTACGTCTTCGTCGACGACAAGCTGCGCATCCTCACCGCGGTGAAGGCGTTCTGGGGCGCGCGCGTGACGACCGTGCTGCCGCTGCAGGGGCAGTTCGCGACCGATCCCGAGGTTGCCGCTTCGCACCCGGCGGCGGACGTCACGATCGACGGCATCGCCGAGCTCATCCGTCTCGAGCTCTAGACCGTTTCCGCTTCGGCGCCCGCGTCTTTGCCTCACGATACGAGGCGACCACGAGTGACTTGCCGCCTGCCCAGCCGAAGACGATGGCGACGAGCGCGACGGCGAGCGAGACGCTCCATGCTGTCGTGATCAGCTGCTGCCCCGTCGAGTACGCGAGCGCGGTCTCCCGGTCGACGTCCTCGCGCGTCAGCGTCGCCGAGTTGACAGCCTGGTTGACGCCTGCCCCGCCAGGCGTGACGGAGACGACGTTCGCGAGCGAGTTCCCGCCCGCGACCGTCATCACGGTGTGCAGGGTCACCGGGATGCCGTAGGCCGCGAGGAAGACCGCGATCACGCCGAGCTTGCAGAGCCACGCGCTGAACTCGGGCCGAGCACCTTGCCGACGAGAGCGCGGCGGTTGGAGAGGATCGCGCCGCCTTCTTCGCGCGCTCCCAGAGACCGCTGAGGCGGCTCCAGAAGGCGCGAATCGCGACGACGGCGACGATCACGAGTACGGCCGGCACGAGCACCGCCAGAGCGCGATGATTCTCGAGCAGCGCGAGCTCGGCCGAGAACGAGCCCGGCACGGAAAGGAAGAGGTAGAGGTAGACGAAGGCGCCGGCGGCGACGAAGAACAGCTTGTGTACCACCTGCCCGCCGACGAGCCCGGGGAACGTCGAGCTCGGGATGATCGCCGTGAGCATCACGAGCATGACGAGAGTCCCGAGGCTCGCGGGGAGGACGTCGTTGGCAGCGACAGCCACGAAGTACGTCGTGAGCACCGGGAGCGCCTCGACTTCTCCGCGGGGATACGCGGCGCGGAGGATCGCGAGCCACGCGAGGCCGGAGAGGAGCGTCTCGAGCGTCTGCAGGACGAGGCCGAGGACGACGTACTCGGGGTCGACCGCGGTCAGCGCGTCCCAGAGCGACGCGAACCAGCCCTCGACGTCGACACCGAGCAGATGGAGGACGAGAACGGCGAGACCTGCCGCAGCAAGAACTGCGACCGTCCGCGCCAGGCGGTTCGTCAATCCGTGACCCAGAGGCGGAAGCCGCCGAGGAACGCGTCCTCGTTGTGCCCGAGGCGGCAGTTCTCCGGAAGCTCGTCGAGCTCGCTGGCGTTCCCGCCTCCGAGGACGACGTAGTCGGGCGAGAACGCGGCGACGTAGACGTCGATGACCTCGTGCACTGCCTTGCGCCAGCGCTTGTGGCCGAGCCGCTCGAGCCCCCGCTCGCCGGCATAGTCCTCGAACGTGCCCTTCTTGAAGGGCATGTGCTGCACCTCCATGCCGACCACGAGCCCGTCGATGACGAGCGTCGTGCCGAGCCCCGTGCCCAGGCCGAGGAAGAGCATCCGGCCTCCGTCGTAGCTGCCGAGGGCCTGCATGGCTGCGTCGTTGACGACCTTGGTCGGCTTGCCGAAGGCTCCCTCGAAGTCGAAGCCGAGCCAGCCCTCGCCGAGATTGACGGGCTCACGGACCACGCGGCCGTTCACCACGGGAGCGGGCACGCCGACGGAGACGCCGACGTACTCCCAGTCCTCCGTCTGCTTGAGGACTCCCGCGACCATCTGCTCCGCCGTCAGCTTGTGCCCGGACGTGAACCTGCGCCGTTCGTCGATGCCGTTCAGCACCGACTTCACGTGAGAGCCGCCCACGTCGACGCTCAGCACAGCCGGCGCGCGTGGCTCGACGGGGTAGCGCCGCTCGCTCATGCGTCGGATCCTGCCGCAGCGGCGTCGGCGACGACGAGGGCGTTCTCCGCGCTGACGCGGCCACCCGGAATCGACTCGTCCCCTTCCCGGAGTCGCCGGAGCGCGTCGACCTTGTCCTCGCCCGTGACGAGCCAGAGGATCTGTCGCGCACGATCGAGCGCGGGATAGGTGAGCGTCATCCGCCGCCGGCCCTGGTACTCGCCGGTGACGGCGACGTCACGATCCGAGACCTCCAGCACCGGGTCGCCCGGTATGAGCGAGGCCGTGTGCCCGTCGGGTCCGAGGCCGAGGTGGACGAGGTCGATGACCTGCGGTAGTGCGTTCTCGTACTCCGCTGCCGCGTCTTCGAGGTCGTCGGCCGTCACCGGCATCGCGCGCACGTCGACGGCGCCTCCGGACGGAAGGCTCTGCAGGAGATGCGTGAGGTTCCGGTCGTCGTGTCCGTCCGGCGCGACGCGCTCGTCGACCTGGAAGATCGTCACGTGCTCCCAGGGCA
The DNA here is from genome assembly GCA_035630135.1 of Gaiellaceae bacterium. GTDB lineage: Bacteria > Actinomycetota > Thermoleophilia > Gaiellales > Gaiellaceae > GMQP-bins7. The sequence goes on along the minus strand of DASQLF010000068.1, from coordinate 5,219 downwards.
TCCGACCCTCGAGCGCCTCGAACATGACCCACGGGTTCCGGCCTCCCGACGCGGCCAGGGTGAAGCGACCGCGTTCGGCGATCGCAGCGGCCGCGGCGGCGGCGACGATCTCCGCGCCGCGCTCGGCCGCCGCCTGCCCGTCGGGGTAGACCTCGACGGCGATCGTCACGGGAGCGTCTTCTCCTCGTGCCCCCCGAATTGCTTCCGCATCGCGGAGAGGAGGCGGTTCGCGAAGTCGTCGGCTCCGCGTGAGGAGAAGCGCGAGTAGAGCGCCGTCGTCAGCACCGGGGTCGGAACGCCCTCGTCGATCGCCGCGATCGACGTCCAGCGACCCTCGCCCGAGTCCGACACACGTCCTGCGAACGCCTCGAGCGTCGGCGACTCTCGCAACGCGGAGGCGGTCAGATCGAGGAGCCACGAGCCGATGACGCTGCCGCGGCGCCAGACCTCTGCCACCTCGCGCGTGTCGATGTCGTAGCGGTACAGCTCCGGATGCGCGAGTGGGGCCGTCTCGGCGTCCATCGCGCGCTCGCGACTCCCGACGTTCGCGTTCGCGATGACATTGAGGCCTTCGGCATAGGCCGCCATGAGCCCGTACTCGATGCCGTTGTGCACCATCTTCACGAAGTGGCCCGCGCCGTTCGGCCCGCAGTGGTAGTAGCCGTGCTCGGCCTGGCTCGGCTCGCCGTCGCGGCCGGGCGTGCGCGATGCCGCTTGTAGGCCCGGGGCGATGGAGGCGAAGAGGGGGGAGAGGCGGTCGACGACCTCGGCCTCGCCGCCGATCATCAGGCAGAAGCCGCGCTCGAACCCCCAGACGCCGCCGCTCGTGCCCACGTCGACGTGGTGGATGCCCCTTTTGGCCAGCTCGGCGGCGTGCCGGATGTCCTCGACGTAGTGCGTGTTGCCGCCGTCGATCACGACGTCGCCAGGCTCGAGCACATCCGAGAGCGCCGTGATCGTCTTCGACGTGATCTCGCCCGCCGGCACCATCACCCAGGCCGCGCGCGGTTTCTCGAGCTTCGCGGCGAACTCCTCGAGTGAGGATGTGCCCACGGTTCCCTCCGCAGCGAGGGCCTCGATGGCGTCCGGGTTGTGGTCGTAGCCGACGCAGCGGTGGCCGTCGCGCAGCAGCCGGCGGACGATCCCGCCGCCCATCCGGCCGAGGCCGACCATGCCGAGCTGCATCGGAGAGTCCGTGGGCATGCGCTAGCTCCTTTCTTCGAGGATGAACTTCTCGACCGCGTTCGCGAAACCATCCTCCTCGTTCGACGAGGTCACTCGCCGGGCGGCACGCTGCACCTCGCGGTGTGCGTTCCCCATCGCGATCGACAGGCCCGAGTGGGCGAACATGAGCACGTCGTTCGGCATGTCTCCGATCGTTGCTATCTCATCCGAGGCCAGGGCGTAGCGGTCGCCCAGGAACTGGACGACGCAGCCCTTGTTCGCCTGCGGATGCGTGATGTCGAGGTAGTACGGCTGCGAGCGCGAGGCCGACACCTCCGTGCCGAGCTCGTCGTGGGCGGCCGCCTCCGCCGCGGCGACGGCGTCGTAGTCGTCGCTGACGCCGACGATCTTGGCGACGTCGGTCTCGAAGCCGTCGAAGCTCTCGACCACGGTCGGCTCGAACTGCACGGTGTGCGACTCGCGATCGACGTGCGGCCCCGCGCGGTCGAGGACGAGCCAGTCCTCGCCGGGGTAGAGCCAGACCGAGAGGCCGAACGAGTGGAGGAGCTCGACCGCGCGCGGGACGAGGCGGCCAGCGACGAGCTTCTCGTCGAGCACGTCCAGGTTCGCCTCGACGACGAGACCGCCGTTGAAGCCCGCCAGCGGCGCCTTCATCCCGAGCGGCTCGATCAGCATCTCCATGCCCCGAGGCGGCCGGCCCGACGTGAGGGCGAAGTGCACGCCCGCGGCGTGCAACGCGTGCACGGCGTCGACCGTGCGCGGCGCGAGCGACTTGTCCTTGCGGACGAGCGTCCCGTCGACGTCCGAGAGCAGGAGACCGATCATCGGAGCGACCGGTAGCGGCGGATGAGCGCGTTCGTCGAGGAGTCGTGGGCGAGCTCCGGATCGGCGGCGCTCGTGAGCTCCGGGATGATCCGCTGCGCAAGCGCCTTGCCGAGTTCCACGCCCCACTGGTCGAAGGAGTTGATCTCCCACACGGTTCCCTGCACGAAGACGCTGTGCTCGTAGAGGGCGACGAGGGCGCCGAGCGTGTGCGGGGTGAGCTCTTCGGCGAGCAGGACGTTCGTGGGGCGGTTGCCCTCGAAGATCCGGTGCGGTACGACGGCTTCGGCGGTTCCCTCCGCGCGCACCTCGTCCTCGGTCTTCCCGAACGCGAGCGCCTCGGCCTGTGCGAAGACGTTCGACATGAGGATGTCGTGATGGTCGCCGAGCGGGTTCAGCGTCTTCGCGAAGCCGATCAGGTCGACCGGGATGAGCTTCGTCCCCTGGTGGATCAGCTGGTAGAAGCTGTGCTGCCCGTTCGTGCCCGGCTCGCCCCAGAAGACGGCTCCCGTCTCGTAGTCGACGGCGCGGCCGTCGAGCGTGACGTGCTTTCCGTTCGACTCCATCGTGAGCTGCTGCAGGTAGGCCGGAAAGCGCTTGAGGTACTGGCTGTACGGCATGACCCCGACCGTCTGCGCTCCGAAGAAGTCCGCGTACCAGACGCAGAGCATCCCCATGAGGATGGGGAGGTTCCGCTCGGGCGGCGTCGTGCGGAAGTGCTCGTCCATCGCGTGGAAGCCTGCGAGCAGATCGCCGAAGCCCTCTGGGCCGATCGCGAGCATCGTCGAGAGGCCGATCGCCGAGTCCAACGAGTAGCGGCCGCCGACCCAGTCCCAGAAGCCGAACATGTTCTCCGGGTCGATCCCGAAGCTCGAGACCTCGTCCGCGTTCGTGGACACGGCGACGAAGTGCTTCGCGATCGCGTCCTCGTCGCCGAGGGCCGCGAGGGCCCACGCGCGTGCCGAGTGGGCATTCGTCATCGTCTCGAGGGTCGTGAACGTCTTCGAGGAGATGACGAACAGCGTCTCGTCCGGCTCGAGATCGCGCGTCGCCTCGACGAAGTCGGTGGAGTCGACGTTCGAGACGAAGCGGAAGGTGAGGTCGCGTCGCGTGTAGTGCCTGAGTGCCTCGTAGGCCATGACCGGCCCGAGATCCGAGCCTCCGATGCCCACGTTCACGACGTTTCGGATCGGCTTGCCCGTGTGGCCTTTCCACTCACCCGATCGGACTCGTTCGGCGAATGCGGCCATTCGATCGAGGGTCTCGTGGACGTCGGCGACGACGTCGCGGCCGTCGACGACGAGCGAGCTCTCTCGCGGCATGCGCAGCGCCACATGGAGCACCGAGCGGTTCTCGGTCGTGTTGATCCGGTCGCCGCGGAACATCGCCTCCGTGCGTTCCGGTACGCCCGACTCCTCGGCCAGGTCGAGCAGCAGCCGAAGCGTCTCGTCGGTGACGCGGTTCTTCGAGTAGTCGAGATAGATCCCGGCGCCCTCGGCTGCGAGCCGCTCGCCACGCGTCGGATCCTCTGCGAAGAGGTCGCGCAGATGCGTTTCGCGGATCTCCGCGAAGTGTCGCTCGAGAGCGGCCCACGCGTCGCGTTCACGAAGTGGCGTCACGACCGACCTTGCAACTGATCGCTACGAGGGCGGTTTCGCGAGACCACGTCGCGCGCGACGTCGCTGACGGCATCGGGCGTGAAGCCGAACTTGACGACGAGCTCCTTCAGAGGCGCGGACGCGCCGAAGGTGTGCATCGCGACGATCGCGCCGCCGTCGCCGACGTAGCGATGCCAGCCGAGCGACGAGGCCTGCTCGATCGCGACGCGGGTCCTCACTGCGGGCGGGAGCACGGCGTCGCGGTAGGGCTGCGGCTGCCGGTCGAAGAGCTCGGAACACGGCATCGAGACCACGCGGGCGGCGATGCCGTCCTCGGCGAGCTCGGCGCGCGCGTCGACCGCGAGCCCGACCTCCGAGCCCGTCGCGATCAGGATCACGTCGGGCTCGCCCTCGGTGTCGAGGAGGACATATGCGCCCTGGGCCACGCCGGAAGCGGGTGCGGCGACCGAACGGTCGATCGTCGGCAGCGCCTGGCGGGAGAGCACGAGCACGGCCGGCTCGTGGCGGAGCTGCATCACCGTGCGCCACATCTCGGCGACCTCGTTGGCGTCCGCCGGGCGGAAGACGAGCAGACCGGGCATCGCGCGCAACGACGCCAGCTGCTCGACGGGCTGGTGCGTCGGCCCGTCCTCGCCGACGCCGATCGAGTCGTGCGTGAAGACGTGGATGACGGGGATCTCCATGAGTGCGGAAAGCCGGATCGCGCCGCGCGCGTAGTCCGAGAAGATCAGGAACCCCGACCAGAACGGCCGCAGCTTCGTGAGCGCCAGCCCGTTCGCGATGGCGGCGGAGGCGAACTCGCGCACGCCGAAGTGGAGGTTGCGGCCCGCGTGATCCTCCGGTGAGAAGTCGCCGGCCTCCTCGAAGGTGAGACGCGTCTTCGTCGAAGGGGAGAGATCGGCCGCGCCGCCGACGAGCCACGGCACCTTCTCCGCGACGGCGTTCAGCACCTGGCCCGAGGAGTCGCGACTCGCGATCCCATTCGCGTCGGCCGGGAAGGACGGGATCGCCGCCTCCCAGCCGTCGGGCAGCGCCCGTCGTTGCATGCGCTCGATCTCGTCGGCAAGCTCCGGCAACGCCGACCGGTACTCCGCGAACAGCGTCTCCCACGCTTCTCGCGCCTCGCGGCCACGGGCTCCGATCCCGTCCGCGAAGTGCTCCACCACGCCGTCGGGCACGAGGAAGGATGAATCCTCGGGCCAGCCGAAGAATCGCTTCGTCGCCGCGACGCCGTCCGGGCCGAGCGGCTCGCCGTGCGCCTTCGGCGTGTCCTCGACCGGAGTGCCGTACCCGATATGGCTGTGCACCACGATGAGCGTGGGGCGCTCGTCCTCCGCGCGAAACGCTACGAAGGCGCGCTCCGCTGCCTCGAGGTCGTTCGCGTCCGGGATCGTCTCGACGTTCCAGCCGTACGCGGCGAACCGCGCGGCGACGTCCTCCGTGAACGTGAGATCCGTGTGGCCCTCGATCGTCACCCGGTTCGAGTCGTAGATCCAGCAGAGGTTCGAGAGACGCTGGTGGGCAGCGAACGATGCCGCCTCCGACGCGACGCCCTCCATCATGCAGCCGTCGCCCGCCTGGGCGTAGACGTCG
>DASQLF010000067.1:0-9243 GCA_035630135.1 Gaiellaceae bacterium | reverse complement strand
CCGCATTCGTCGACACCGACGATTACGAGCGCCTCGTCGAGCGTGCTCGCTCCCAGGAGCGGCCGACGTCTGCCGAGCTCCGGGTTGCAATCCGTGAGCACCTCGGAGAGTCGGAACCTGCCCGCGACGACCGGGGCACATTCCTCGTCCACGGCAAGGGCGGCAAGGTTGCCGTGATGCCGATCGCATTCGACGACTTCAAGGCTGACTTGACCTAGAACTCCTCGTCCGCGAGCCTGACGAGTATCTCCTGCACCCGATGTGGTCGAAGAAGCGACCGCTCGACCCGTCTGCGCTTGCAAACGCGCTCAGCCGTCTACCACGTCGTGAATCCTGACCCGCACAACGATGCCGTTTCGTGAGCCGAACGCACGATAATCAGCGTTATGTCAAGTTGACTCGGATTCGCGTCTAGGCACCTCTTCCCCGGCGCGCTACGCTGAACCAAGCGCTCGTCTACCTGAGGGGGTGTGGGCCACATGGTCATGGGCGTTCGTCTGTTCCTCATCGGCATCGCTGTGCTCGCTGTCGCCGCGCTGGCTTTCCTGATCGCGACGGCTTGACCCGGTCGAGGGAAATCTCGTCTGCCCCCTAGACACGGGGCGACAGACGCGAGAGATTGTCACCTACGCAATTCCTGCGTCCCCTGCCGCGTGTGACCCAGATCGACATCGACCACATTCTCCTCATCGAGGAGATCCGCCAACTGCTCGAGACATCCGAGCAGCTCGGCAGCGTCAGCGTGTCCGACCTGGCCGAGATGGCAGAGACGTACGACCTGACGGAGCTCGAGCAGGACGCCCTCCTGCGCGAGCTCGACCGGCGGTCGATCGAGATCGTGGAGCAGGCCCCCCACTCCGAGGCCGTCGTCGCGCTCACGGCGCCCGTGGAGACGACCACCGACGCGCTACAGCTCTTCCTACGCGAGGCGGGTCGGCACCAGCTGTTGACGGCCGCCCAGGAGGTCGAGCTGGCGAAGCGCATCGAGCGCGGCGACATGGAGGCGAAGGAGCGGATGATCCAGTCGAACCTCCGCCTCGTCGTCTCGATCGCGAAGAACTACCGGAATCAGGGCCTGCCGTTCCTCGACCTCATCCAGGAGGGCACGCTCGGCCTCATCCGCGCCGTCGAGAAGTTCGACTGGCGCCGTGGCTTCAAGTTCTCGACGTACGCGACGTGGTGGATCCGTCAGGCCGTCGCCCGTGCGCTCGCCGACAAGGCACGCACGATCCGCATGCCCGTCCACATCGTCGAGCGCCTGCAGAAGATCAACCGCGCCGATCGCCAGCTGTGGACGCAGCTCGGCCGCGAGCCCACGCTCGACGAGATCGCGGACGAGGCGTCGCTGACGGTGCAGCAGGTGCTCGAGGTGCGAGCCGCCGCGCGCGCGTCGACGAGCCTCGACGCGCCCGTCGGCGATGGCGAGGACGCGGTGTTCGGCGACTTCGTCGCCGGCGAGGGGCCGCTACCCGAGGAGACGGTCGAGCTGAACCTCCGCTCCGAGGCGCTGCGAGGCGCCCTCGCCGCACTCCCCCAGCGCGAGCGAGAGGTCGTCGTCATGCGCTACGGCTTGACGGGAGCCGAACCGCAGACGCTCGAGGAGATCGGCCGCCGGCTCGGCCTGACGCGCGAGCGCGTGCGGCAGATCGAGCTCGAGTCGCTTCGCCGGCTCGGCTCGCTGCGCGAGATGCAGGCAGTGGACGTCACCTAGCTCGCGCGCAGGCGCGGCAAGCCCCGCCCTTACGACCGCAGATACAGCTCGAGCCCGGGCGCGATGGCCCGAAGCTCGCGGAGCGCTCGTGCCTCGAGCTGGCGGACGCGCTCGCGCGTGATTCCGAGGTTCTGACCGACCTCCTCGAGTGTGCGCGGCCGCACGCCGTCGAGGCCGAAGCGCTCGACGACGACACGTCGCTGACGTGGCTGGAGCTGTCCGAGCGCGTCGAGGAGCTCCGATGAGCGTGCGCGGTCGGCCGTCTCGACCTCGGGCTGCTGTGCGTTCAGATCCGGGATCAGGTCGGCAACGCTCGAGTCGCCTTCGCCGATCGGGGTCTCGAGGCTCACCGGGTCGAGCACCAGCTCCAGCAGCTCCTGCACGCGCTCGGGAGTGATGTCGAGCTCGGCGGCGATCTCCTCGAGGGACGGATCGCGGTTGAGCTTCTGCCCGAGCAGGCGCCGTGTCTTCGTCACCTTCCGCACCTGGTCGGCGACGTGCACGGGGAGACGGATGGTGCGCCCCTGCTCCGCCAGCGCACGCGAGATCGCCTGCTTGATCCACCACGTGGCATAGGTCGAGAGCTTGAAGCCCATCCGGTAGTCGAACTTCTCGACGGCTCGAATCAAACCGAGGTTCCCCTCCTGGATGAGGTCGAGGAGCGGCACCTCGGCACGCGTGTAGTTCCGGGTGATGGACATGACGAGTCGCAGGTTCGACTCGATGAGCTTGCGCTTCGCCGCCTCGTCGCCGAGATCCTTGCGGCGCGCCAACTCGCGCTCCTGCCCGGGCGTCAGCAGGCGCCCGTCGCCGATCTGGCGGACGTAGAGCTTCAGCGGATCGTCGGCAGTCGGGCCGGACAGCCCCGGGAGCTCGCGCGGCGGCGCCACCTCTTCGGCGGCGACGCTCGGCTCGTCGTCCGGCACGTCGAAGAGATGCTCGGCGGCATGGCCCTCCACGCCGCATGTATCGGCCGTGCGCGTGCCCCGCTTGAGGGAGCAGGACTCCGGCGAGGGATCTCCGGTCCCGTGGAGAAGCCGATCCGACGTGCAACGCCCGTTCACAAACATCGCCCTCACACGCGACGTCTAGGTACTTGTCATCTTCTCTTCGGACACAGAGCCTCGGTGCCGGATTGAAGTCCGATCCCACCACGATCATGAGCACATGTGCGGCATAGCCGGATTCAGCTTCGATCCCGAGTCGTCAGTCGACCGGACGCTCGCTGCGCAGGCGCTGCTCGCCGGGATCGCCGAACGCGGCGCCGACGCGGTCGGCTACGCCTATCGCCCGGCGACCGGCGGCACGCAGGTCACGAAACTCCGCGGCGGAGCGAGTGCGCTGCTCGACGAGCTGGCGGTTCCTCGAGACACGAGCGAGACGCTCATCCACGTTCGCGACTTCACGAAGGGGCATCCCGACATCGAGGCGAACAACCACCCCATCCGCCACGGTGCCGTGGTTGGCGTCCACAACGGCATCATCTCCAACGACGACGAGCTCCTGGCCCGGTACAGGATCGCGCGGGCCGAGCCGCAGATGACCGTCGATTCCGAGGCGATCTTCGCGCTGATGGAACTTCGGGGCCACGATCCGCGCGCGCTCTCCGAGCTGCGCGGCGCGATGGCGGCGGCATGGCTCGACGACCGTGAGGGCTCGATGCTCTACCTCGCGCGCGGACGCATGCGTCCGCTCTGGCTTGCCACCACGCCGGGAGGCCTCTATTTCGCCTCGACCCGGCGGGCGCTCGCGATCGTGGCCGCGGCGCTGCGTACGCGGCTCGACGTTCGCCAGGTGAAGGAGGGCCGACTGCTGCACGTCCAGACTGGCCGCGTCGTGCGACAGCGCCGCTTCCGATCCGACCGGCGCTATCGCGAGGAGGCCTACCTGCCGCCCGTCCGCGCGCCGCGCGAGGCGGTCTCGTGCCTCGAGCGACTCGCTGCGCTGACGTCGATCAGCGCGGCGTAAGCGACCCGTCGGGCAGCACCTCGACGCCCTCGGCGCGCAGGCGTTCGCGCACGAGGAACTGGAAAGCGGTCCAGGCGCCGCGCGGGACGTCGAGCATCCGGTAGACCTGCCACTCCGAGAGCAACGTGGGATCGGCGCGACGTGCCTCGCCCCAGTCGGCCATCTTCGGTAGCCGACCAAGGGCGGCAGCCAGCGTCGCGCCCTGCTCCACAGCTCGTTCGAGGCGCTCCTCGCCCCGAAGCACCTCGAACCCGGCTTCTCTGAGCGCGTTGCCGAGCGAGCCGAACGTATGCGCGTACAGAGACGCCGACGGCATCGATCGCCTCCTCGCCGCGAGATCCCGGGCTGTTGGTGTGCGCTCGAGCTCGGCGCCGAGCGCGCGAAGTTGGTCGAGAAGCTCCTCGCGCGTGAGAAACCGCCGCGGGACGAGGCCGGCCGCGCGCTTTGCCGCGTTCCACGTGCCGAAGTGCTCGATGACCGTCTGCGGATGCACCCGCGCCTCGGGATCCTTCGCGAACTCACGCATCGTCGGCGACCTCCCCGTGCGCTCGGCTGCCGCGCGGAGCTCGTCGAGTATCTCGTCGTCCGTGTACCGCCGGCGCAGGCCGGCGCGGAAGGCCGCGAGCTCGGCCTCGTCGATGCGCACCGAGGAGCGCTTGGATGAGCGCGGTCGCGCCATCTCTGCAAATAGCTTAGAGCGTTCTGGGCATTCTGCAAACGTCTTAGAGCAGATCCCTCCTCCCCCGCGCTCGGTACGCTCGCCGCCATGCGCCTGCGCCTGGCAGCCGAGACGACAGCGGCGCGCGCGCTCGGCGCGCTCTCACGTGCTGTCGGCCGCGGCGGTGGAACGACCATTCCCGGCAAGGTGCTGTGGAAGGTCGACCCGAGCGCGGTGGACGCGCTCGCAGCCCGCCTTCCAGAAGGCGTCGCGCTGGTCTCGGCGACGAACGGCAAGACCACGAGCACGGCGATGGCGGCAGAGATCCTCGGGCCGGCGCATCGGCTGGCCTGGAACCGAGCGGGCGCCAACCTGCTGTCGGGCATCGCCTCGGCGCTCGTCGCCGGACGTGGTGCCGCGCTCGGGCTGTTCGAGGTCGACGAAGGTGCCCTCCCGGAGGCACTCGCCCGCACGCGGCCGCGCGCCGTCGCGCTCGGAAACCTCTTCCGCGACCAGCTCGACCGGTACGGCGAGCTCGAGATCGTCGCCGAGCGCTGGCGGACGTCGATCGCCGGACTGCCCGCGGCTGCGACGCTCGTCGTGAACGCGGACGACCCCGTCCTCGCCGAGCTCGCCGACGGGCGAGACGGAGCGCTGCGGTTCGGCGTCGACGATCCCCGGCAGGCGCGCCGCGCTCTTCAGCATGCGGCCGACTCGAAGTACTGCGTCCGCTGCGGCAACCCGTACGAGTACGCGGCGGTCTACGTGGGACATCTCGGCGACTACCGCTGCCCTCGGTGCGATCATCATCGCCCTGCACTCGACGTCGCCGCCACCGACATCGAGCTGCGTGGGCTCCAGGCGTCGAGCTTTCGGCTGGTCGCCCCCCAGGGCACGACCGACATCGAGCTTGCGCTCCCGGGGCTCTACAACGTGTACAACGCGACGTTCGCAGCCGCGCTCTCGCTCGGGCTCGGGGCGTCCCTCGAGGAGGTACGGGCCGGACTTGCCCGCTTCAGCGCGGCGTTCGGGCGCTTCGAGCGCATCCCGGCCGGCGGGAAGTCCGTCGTGCTGCTCCTCGTCAAGAACCCTGCGGGAGCGAACGAGGTCGTGCGAACGCTCGAGATCGGCGTCCCTCCCGTGCTCGTCATCGCGCTGAACGACGCGATCGCGGACGGGCAGGACGTGTCGTGGATCTGGGATGTCGACTTCGAGCCGTTGCTCGAGCATGCCGGGCTCGTGATCGCGACGGGCGACCGTGCGGCGGAGCTCGGGCTCCGCATGCGGTACGGCGGGTTGCCTTCCGAGCGACTCGAGGTCGTCCCGTCGCTCGAGGCGGCGCTCGACCGCGGGCTCGGGCTCGTCGAGGCCGGCACCGAGCTCGTGATCCTCCCCACCTACACGGCGATGCTCTCCTTGCGCGGCATCCTGGCCGAGCGGGGCGCGGTCCGGCCGTACTGGGAGGAGCGGATCGCATGAAGATCCGCGTCGGACACCTCTACCCCGAGTATCTGAACATCTACGCGGATCGCGGGAACATCGCCGTCTTCCGCAGAAGGGCCGCAGCCCGTGGCCACGACCTCGAGCTGCGGTCGGTGAGCCTGGGGGACGTCCTCGATCCCTCTGCGCACGACCTCCTCTACATCGGCGGCGGGCAGGACCGTGAGCAGGGCCTGATCGCGCCCGACCTGGCTGCGAAAGGCGACGCGCTCCGGCGCGCACATGCCCGTGGCGTCGCGCTCCTTGCCGTCTGCGGCGGCTACCAACTTCTCGGCCGTGGCTACCGGGGGCGTGACGGATCGTTCATGCCCGGCGCCGGGCTCTTCGGTCACGAGACCATCGCCGGTGAAGTGCGGATGATCGGCGACGTCCTCCTCGACTGCGAGCTCGATCCGGGAACGAAGCGCCAGGTCGCGGGGTTCGAGAACCACGCCGGACGCACCGTTCTCGATGCCGGCTCGGAGCCGCTCGGGCGCGTGGTGCACGGTTTTGGCAACGACGGTGAGTCGGGCTTCGAGGGGGCGCGGCTCGGGCGCGCGCTCGGCACCTATCTCCACGGGCCGCTCCTTCCGAGGAACCCCTGGCTTGCCGACTGGCTGCTGGCGCAGGCGCTCGCGCACGCTAGAGGCAGCGAGGCGGAGCCGCTGCCGGCACTCGACGACGAGCTGGAGACCGCGGCGTTCCGGGTGGCGGCCGAGCGAGCACGAAAGCGCGGCGGCCGGCGCTAGTTCGGGGATTCTCGAGGGGCACCCCGGCCCACCACCCACTGCGATCGTAACCAGGGAATCGCTACGGATGGGGAACGGAACCGCGCCGAAACCGAGCCAATCGCTCCCCTCAGGGGGCCCACATCTCGCCGAGATATGCAGCCGGATCCCCTGGCTGCCAGCGCTGCAGGAAGCGGTGGATCGGAGGGTGCAACGGAACCGACTCGAGTTCGCGCAGGAGGAAGGCACGATGCCCGCGGACGGCATCGTCCTGCGAGACGAGATCCTCGAGCGAGCCGGTCACCTCGCCCGCGAAGATCACGTGGACGACGTGCTTGCGATACGAGCCGGATTGAGGCGAGATGGAGTCGACGATCGCGACCGGTCCTTCGAGGGGGATCTCCTCGCCGCCCGGAAACAGCCCCGTCTCCTCCCAGAGCTCGCGCTGGAGCGCCGCCGTCAGGCTCTCCCCCACCCGCACGCCGCCGCCCGGAAGGAGCCACACCTCGCCATTCGGCTTCTCGTGGCGAAGGAGCAGGATCCGCCCCTCCCAGCGAAGGATGGCAGCGACACGGATCCTGGGCTCCATCATCCCCCTCGGCTCGTCGAGGAACCAAAACCGCGCACACCCCGCTCGCTCGCCTCGAGCTCGTCCACCTCGACGAGCCGGACGGCTGCGACGGGTACGACGACGAGCTGCGCGATGCGCATGCCGGCCTCGACCGAGAACGGTTCGCGCCCGGTGTTCAAGAGCACGACGCGGATCTCGCCGCGATAGCCCGAATCGATCAGCCCCGGCGAGTTCACGATTCCGATGCCGTGCCGAGCGGCCAGCCCCGAGCGGGGCTGCACGAATCCGGCGTACCCGTCAGGAATCTCGACTGCGAGACCCGTCGCAACCACCGCCCGCTCGCCAGGCTCGAGCACGGCGTCCTCGCAGGCTGCGAGGTCGAGGCCGGCATCGCCTTCGTACGCCTGCTCCGGGATCCGCGCGTCGGGCCGCAGCCGACGGACGGCGACCTCGATCACCGCGCCGACGCCTCGCGCTCGCGCCCCTCGTCCGCGACGAGGTAGCGGGCGAACCGGGCCGCGTCGGCGCGTGGAAGACGTGCCCGCACGCGCACGCCCTCCGCCGTGTCGTGTCGTTCGGCGATCGGCGCACCCAGGTCGTAGAGCGCCGCGAGCGCGGCTCCGTCGGAGTACGGCACGAGCAACCGGACGTCTTCGAAGCGATCCGAGAAGAGCTCCGCGATTCTCTGTCGGAGCGCGTCGAGTCCCTCCCCCGTCCGTGCGGAGACGAGAAGCGCGCGTGGGAACGCATGTCCGACACGCCGGCGACCGAGAGGGTCGAGCGCGTCGACCTTGTTGAGGACGAGCTCGACCGGGATGTCGTCGGCGCCGATCTCTCCGAGCACCGTCGTCACGGCTCCGATCGTCTCGGCGAGGCGCTTCTCGAGAAGCGAGGCGTCCGCGACGTGCAGAACGAGATCCGCGACCAGCGTCTCCTCGAGCGTGGCGGCGAAGCCCTCGACGAGCTGCGTCGGCAACCGCCTGATGAAGCCCACGGTGTCCGTGACGAGGTAGCGCTTGCCATCGTGCTCGAACGACCGCGTCGTGGGATCGAGCGTCTCGAAGAGGCGGTCGTCGACGGATGCGTGCGCTCCGGTGAGGGCGTTCAGGAGCGTCGACTTGCCGACGTTCGTATAGCCCGCGAGCGCGATCGTCGGGCTCGATCCGCGTGCGCGCTCCTTGCGGCGGGTTGATCGCTGCGCGCCCAGTGTCGCGAGACGCCGCTTGAGGAGCGAGACGCGCGTTCGCGCGAGCCGGCGGTCGGTCTCGAGCTGGGATTCGCCCGGGCCCCGCGTGCCGACGCCGCCCCCCAGGCGCTCGAGGTGCTTCCACATGCCGCGCATGCGAGGGAGGTTGTACTCGAGCTGCGCCAGCTCGACCTGCAGCTTGCCCTCGGCGCTGCGAGCGTGCTGCGCAAAGATGTCGAGGATGAGCTGCGTGCGGTCGACGACCCGCGCGCCGAGTTCGTCCTCGAGAGCTCGCTGCTGGGTAGGACTGAGCTCGTCGTCGACGAGCAGCACCTCGGAGGCCGCGTTCGTATACGCGGCCTTCAGCTCCGCGAGCTTGCCCTTGCCGACGAACGTCCGGGGGTCGGGTCGTCCTCGATGCTGTGCGATCTCGCCGACTGGCACGGCGCCCGAGGTCCGCGCGAGCTCACGCAGCTCGTCGAGCTCGTCCTCGCCGTCGGCGCCCTTGGGATAGACGCCGACGAGGAACGCGCGCTCCGGCTCCGCCCCAGGCGCGGGATCGGGCTGGCGCGCAGTCACCGAAGGATTATGCCGCTGTACGCTCCGCCCGTGACCGCGCTCGCCGACCGTCTCGCAGCGCGGACGCTCGAGCTCGTGGACATTCCTTCGCAGAGCGGCAGCGAGGATGCGATCCGCGAGCGGCTCCTCACACTCGTTCCCACGGACTGGGAAGCCGAGTTCGCGGGCGACGAGGCGTTCCTCTTTGCGCCGCCGCGACGGAGCCGCCAGCCGCTCGTCGTGCTCGTGGCGCACTACGACACGGTGCCGGCGCAGGACAACCTGCCTGGGCGCATCGCCGACGGATTCGTCCACGGTCTCGGTGCAAGTGACATGAAGGGCGGCCTGGCGGTCGCCGTCGAGATCGCTCGCGATGCGGCACTG
>DASQLF010000066.1:0-7006 GCA_035630135.1 Gaiellaceae bacterium | reverse complement strand
GCCCGATCTTCGCCAACGTCGTCCTCGTCGACGAGATCAACCGGGCGACGCCGAAGACGCAATCGGCACTGCTCGAGGCGATGGCCGAGCGTCAGGTCACGGTCGACGGCGTCACGCGCGAGCTGCCGTACCCGTTCCTTCTGATCGCGACCGAGAACCCGATCGAATACGAGGGCACGTTCCCGCTGCCCGAGGCGCAGCTCGACCGCTTCTTCCTGCGCGCTGCGCTCGGGTACCCCGGCCTCGAGGACGAGCTGAAGATCCTCTCCGACCAGCGCTACGCCCATCCGCTCGGCGACCTCGAGCCCGTGGTCGCGCTCGAGGAGATCCATGAGCTGCGGTCGGCAGCGCAGCACGTCTACGTCGACGACGTCCTCCACCGCTGGATCGTCGAGCTCGTCCGAGCAACGCGCGAGCAGGAGTCCGTGGTGATCGGGAGCTCGGTGCGCGGAAGCCTCGCGCTCGAGCGCGCAGCGCGCGCGTGGGCGCTGCTCGACGGACGCAGCTACGTGGTCCCGGAGGACATCGAGCGGCTCTTCGAGCCGGTGCTCGTTCACCGTGTCGTCTTCACGCCGGCGTTCGTCGCTCGCGCGCGCGCCACCGGATGGGCCGAGGCGATCGAGGCGTTCCGCCAGAGCTGCCTCGAGCTCGCGCCGCAGCCGGGCTCCGAGGACGATCCGCTCTTCGAGGGCGGCGCGGCCAAACCGCAGGGCTCCGAATAGGCGCCACCGCGGTGCCTGGCGCACGACTCTCCTTCCCCCTCGTTCCGCGCCGCCGCGTCATCGGCCTCTCGTTCGGGACGATGAAGAGCCTCCGGCGCGGAGCGGGAACCGATGTCGCCGGCTCGCGCCCGTACCGGCCGGGAGACGACATCGACTCGATCGACTGGGCCGCGTCGGCTCGGCTCTCGACGGCGAAGGGCAGTGACGAGTTCGTCGTTCGCGAGCGGTTTGCGGAGGAGGCGCCGAAGATCGTCATCGTCTGCGACCGGCGGCCGGAGATGGCCTGCTACGGGCCGCCGCTGCCGTGGCTCGACAAGCCGACTGCGATGCGGACGGTCGTCGAGCTCATCCTGGCGAGCGCCGGTGCCGCGGGAGGCTTCGTTGGCTATCTCGACTACGCCGACGGCGACCCGCACTGGCGCCAGCCGAAGGGAGAGCGAAAGCTCATCGAGCTCCGTGACGACCGGCTGTGGTCGAACGAGTACGGCGGGCCCGAGGACTGGCTCGAGCGATCGATCGACCATCTCGCGTCGCACACGCGTGCGGTCACACCCGGCACGTTCGTCTTCTTGCTCTCCGATTTCATCCCCGCGCCGTCTCATGAGGTGTGGCTGACCGCGATCGAGCACCCTTTCGACCTCGTGCCCGTCGTGATCCAGGATCCGACCTGGGATCAGAGCTTCCCGGACGTGGACGGGATCGTGGTCCCACTCCGCGATCCGCGAACCGGCCGCGTCTCGTCTGCACGCCTTCGTCGAAAAGAAGTGGCGGCGCGCAGGGAGGAGAACCGTGCCCGCAGCGCCGAGCTCTTCGAGACGTTCCGCTTTCTCGACGTGGATCCCGTGCTCGTGACGTCCACGGACCGCGCGGACATCCTCGCGGAGTTCCTGCTCTGGGCCGATCTGCGACGCACGCGCCGGGTCGTCGGAGCATGAGGTGAGGCGCCGCGCTCTCCTGCCGATCGTGGGGCTCGTCGCGATCGCCTTCGTCACCGCCCTCGCGATCGTCGGCGTGGCGGCGCTCGGTGACGGAGACGAGGGTGGATCGCCCGTCGCGATCCCCGACGACGTCTCGCCCGGCGCAAACGCGCCGCCCGTCGGCGGCCTCTCCGACGAGGGCATCGAGGCGACCGCCTCCGTCGAGCCGAGGAACATCCTCTTCGGCGACACCATCCGCGCGCGCGTCGACGTCGTCCTCGACAGGCGCAAGGTCGACCCCGACTCGGTGCGCGTGAGCCCGCAGTTCGTCCCGTGGGAGATCGTCGGCGTGCCCATGCGCAATCGCGCCGACGCCGGATCGAACACGCATCTCGTGACGGTCTTCACGCTGCGCTGCACGTCGAGCCCGTGCCTTCCGAACAACAACGCGAGCGCGCTCGAGTTCGCCGCTGCCCGCCTCTCGTACGCGAAGCCCGGATCGGCACCGGGGACACGGCAGTCGCTCGCGTTCGACTGGCCGCTCCTGCTCGTCGCGTCGAGGTTCGCCGCGGCGAACGCGGAAGGCACGACCGCGTCGTCGCTGTGGCGCGCGGACCTGGCGTCCTTTCCGTCCGCGACCTACCGGGTGTCTCCGACGGTGCTCGTCTGGGGGCTCGTCGCGGCCGCCGCGCTCCTGGCTGCGGGTGGCATCGCGCTGGCCTTCGTCGCCGTCCCGAGGCGGCGTCGCGAGCCCGAGCCGGAGCCCGAGCCGGAGCCCGAGCCGCTCCCGCAGCTGAGCCCACTCGAGCAGGCTCTCGAGCTCCTCGAGGACGCGAGCCGTGCCGACGGGGCGGCGGACCGGCGACGCGCGCTCGAGCTCGTCGCCGAGGTGCTCGATCCCGGGCACCCCGACCTGGCTCGCGCGGCGCGAACGCTCGCCTGGTCGGAGGACGATCCGCTGGTCGAGCAGACGAGCGGGCTCGCGACGCGCGTCCGCACCCACATCGACCTGAGCGAGAACGGGAACGGGAACGGCCGTGTCCATTAGGCGGCTCCTCGCCCGCATCGCCGGTGGGCCGGCGAGCGTGGCCACGCACGATGTCGCCGCGCTGCGAGGCGTCGTCAACCGGACGACGGCCATCCAGCTCGTCCTCGCGGTCCTCGCACTCGCGCTCGTCCTTGCAGCCGCCGCTTCGGCGCGCAATCCGAACACGACCGACCGCGCGCTCATCCCGCAGGATCGCGTCGGGATCGTCGTGCTCGATCTCTCCCTCAGCATCACCGACACCGACTACAACGTCATCCGCCGAACGCTGCGTCGCATCATCGCCGAGGAGGCCTCGATCGGGCTCGTGGTGTTCTCCGACGTGCCGTACGAGCTGCTCCCCGCCGGCACGCCCGCCCGCGAGCTCAAGCCGTTGCTCCGGCTGTTGATCGCCCCGCGGCTCGGCCCGGCGCAGACCCCGTGGACGCAGACGTTCCGCGCCGGAACCAAGATCTCGGTGGCACTCGACCTGGCGAAGTCCATCCTCGAGCGGGAGGGGATCGAAGCCGGGTCGATCCTGCTCGTCAGCGACCTCGAGACCGCGCCCGACGACGTGCCGGCGCTCGCGCGGACGGTCGCCGCCATCGACCTGGCCGGCGTCAAGCTCCGGGTCGTCCCGCTCGCCCCGTCGAGCGACGCCGTGAGCCTCTTCGGCGGCCTGCTCGACAAGGACGCGCTCGCGGCCTTCGCGCAGGGCGCGCCCCAGGCCGAGCGGCCGGATGCGGGCTCGGCCGGCGTCGAGCTTCCGACCGGGCTGCTCGCGCTCGGCGCGCTCGTGTTCCTCCTGCTCGCGGCGCACGAGCGGTTCGCGGGCCGACTGCGCCTCCCGCGTCCGACGGGTGCCGAGGGGAGCGCGACGTGAGTCGCCGCGAGGTCGTCGAGCGCTCGCTCGTCGGCGCCGGCGCCGTCCTCTGCCTGCTGCTGGCGCTCGGACTCGGTCTGCTGGCGCTCGACGTCACCCGGACGCGCGACGCGCTCGCCCAGGGTGACGTCCGGTACCGCGTGACGCCTCAGCGCGTCGACCTGTGGCGAGCGAGCACGCTCGTTCCTCAGGCACTCGCGGTGCGCATGCTCGGAACCGAAGACGACGTCGAGCTCCGTCGCGCGGTCAGGGCGGTGCTGCTCGCGAAGCTCGACGACCCCTCGGTCTCGGTCTCCGACCCGGAGGTCGCGCTCCTGCGCAACGCCGCGCTCGCGCAGCTCGACTACATCGTCGCGAGCGACGCGTCCGCCGAGGACAAGTCGCGCGCAGCGGGGCTTCTCGGCGTCATCGGGCTCGCGCGCCTCGTGACGGAGACGCAGGACCGCACCGCGGCGCTCTCAGCGATGGTCGCGAACCTCCAGCTGGCGATCGCGCTCGACTCCTCGAACGACGACGCGAAGTACAACCTCGAGCTCGCGCTGCAGCGCTCTCGCGGGATTCAGCTCACGGAAGGTGCCGGCGGTCAGAACCCGTCGCCCGGCGGAAGCGGCTCGAGCGGCGCCGGAGCGGGCGATCCCGGCTCCGGATATTGACGTGAGCAGGTCATCGTGTCGCTGAGCGTTCTCACTCCGCTCGGGGCGCTCCTTGCGCTCGGGCTCGTCGTGCCGCTCGTCGCGCTGCTACGCGCGCGGCGAAAGGCCGGGCGCGTGCGCGACGGTCTCGGGGTCGGCCAACCCGGCCGGCGAGCTGTTGCGGCGCCCCTCGCCGCGCTCGTCGTCGGTGCTGCGCTTCTCGGGCTCGCCGCCGCGCAGCCGGTCTTCGAATGGACGGAGGACAGAACCGTGAGGACGGATGCAGAAGCGTTCGTCGTCGTCGACGTCTCGCGCTCGATGCTCGCGCGCCGCGACGTCGGATCACCTCCCCGGCTGGAACGCGCGCGGGCGGTGGCGAGCTCTGTCCGGGCGTCTCTTCCGGACATCCCCGTCGGGGTCGCGACGCTCACGGATCGCGTGTTGCCGCACCTGTTCCCGACGACGGACGCGGAGGTGTTCGAGGCGACGCTTCGGCGCTCGATCGGGATCGAGAAGCCCCCGCCGCGCAGCTCCTTCGCGACGGGTGCGACCTCGCTCAACGCGCTCGCGACGCTTCGCGGGCTCAGGTACTACACGCCGACGTCGACGGCCCGGCTCGCGATCGTGTTGACCGACGGAGAGAGCCAGCCGGTGGCGAACGCGCGGATCGGCGGGCTCTTCAGGCGCAGCCCGGCGATCGAAGTCGTGTTCGTCCAGGTCTGGGGCGAGGACGAGCGCGTCTTCACGCGCGGCGTCCCCGAGCCGCAGTACCTCCCCGACCCATCTGCGCGTTTGATCCTCGACCGGCTCGCGGCGTCCGCGGACGGGGCCGTGTACTCCGAGAGCCAGCTCGACGCGGTGCAGGGCAAGGCGCGCGAGCTCCTGGGAGACGGGCCGAGCGTCGTCACCGGCGAGCAGGCCGGGCAGTTCGCGCTCGCGCCGTACCTCGCGGCGGCGGCGCTCCTGCCGTTCGGGCTGCTCCTCTGGCGCCGGGACCGCTAGGTCAGATCTGAGCCTGACCCAGTCCCTGCGGCAGCCACGGCTCCACGGCCTCGGGAAAGCCGGTCTCGTCCATGTACGAAATCGCGCGGCTCGCGAGCCAGAGGACTGCTTCGGGCCTCGCGGAGGCAAGGACCGCCCGGACGGCGTCGTCGCCGCCCTGTGGCCCACCGCGCTGTCCCGCACGAGCGCGCCGCAGCCGGCAGAGCGTGGCCGTGGCCCGGTCGATGTCCGTTCCGTGCTGGCGGTACCACTCGACGCCGACGGCCCGATCGAGCAGCGGAAGCGCGTGCTCCTCGAGCGAGCCGGCATCCTCCGCCGCCACGAAATCGCTGGTGTTCCGTCTTTCAGGGGATGGCGCACCGGGAATCTGCACGTCTCGAAACTCCCTTCTAACCGAATTGGTCGTCTGCCGTCTCAGAAGTATGATCCTGCACTTGACCATGGCGGAGGAATTTCGATCGACGGACTGTGGCTGGTGTGCCGGCCCAACCGTCAGCACACCGTCGACCGGAGCCTCGCGACCTGGTGAAGATCCGCAGGAGACCACTCGGATGGAGGGAGTACATGCGTAAGCGTTCACTCTTGGCGCTGGCGGGGGCGGCCGCGATTGTCGCGAGCCTCGTCGTTGGCCCAGCAGCTACAGCCGGCTCGGAGAAGGCGTCGGCGGGGACGGTTGTGTTCATTCACGACCAGGAGCCGCCGAACCTTCGCGCCAACTGGGTCGACAACAACCTGTATGCGACCGCGCTCGTCCTGAACAACATCTGGTATGGCGGGCAGATTCGCGACAACAATGCAAAGTGGGTGACGCGGCTCTTTACCGGGCCGCCCAAGCTCGTGAAGCGCAGCCCGCTGACTATCTCGTTCCAGTACTCGCCGAAGGCGAACTGGAGCGACGGAACTCCAGTCACGTGCGCCGACTGGCGTGCGAACTGGCAGGTCTACATCGACCCGAAGAACAACGTCGTCAGCCGCACCGGCTACGAGGACATCCGCTCCGTCACCTGTAAGGGCAAGTCGGGCACGATCGTCTTCAAGAAGGTGTACGCCGACTGGCAGTCGCTCGTGAACGCGGGCGTCTTCCAGGCGAAGGACATCCGCGCGCAGCTTGCCGCGGGCGGCGGTGACCTGAACAAGGCGTGGGAGAACTCAGTCCCCGTCTCGAACGGTCCATGGCGCTTCCAGAGCTGGCAGAAGGGCGTCCAGATCACCGTGGTCAAGAACCCGCGGTTCACGGTCGCTCCTGCGATGAAGCTCGATCGCGTCGTCTTCCGCTACATCGCCGACACCAACGCGCGCTTCCAGGCGTTGAAGGCCGGCGAGGGCCAGGTCATGGAGCCGCAGGGCCAGCTCCAGATCGCGGACTTCCTGAAGGACTCGAATTTCAAGGTCGAGGCCAAGGCTGGTTACAGCTATGAGCACCTCGACATGCAGTTCGGGCCTAAGGGTGCACCGGCGCTCAGGCAGCAGTACGTTCGGCAGGCGGTCTTCCAGGGCATCAATCGTTCGCAGATCGCCTCGGCGCTCTGGCAGACGATCGCTCCTGGCCTGCCCGTGCTGAACAGCCTGATCTTCAAGACGTTCGAGCCGGGCTACACGCAGCACTTCCGGAAGTACCCCTTCAGCCAGGCCAAGGTCATCTCGATCCTGAAGGGCAAGGGCTGCACCGGTGGGCCCGATCGTCCGAGCGCGGGGAACAACAACATCTTCTCGTGCCCGGGCGTCGGCAAGCTCAGCTTCCGCTTCTCGACCACGGCGGGCAACCAGCTTCGCGCCCTCACGTTCGAGATCATCCAGCGGCAGCTGAAGTCCGTCGGCATCGAGCT
>DASQLF010000065.1:0-19209 GCA_035630135.1 Gaiellaceae bacterium | reverse complement strand
GGAATCCCCGAGGACGCGTTCGTCGTCGGCTGGGTGGGGCGCATGACCGGCGTGAAGGACACGGATGCGGTGCTCGAGATCGTCCGCGCGGCGCGCGAGCGCGGCGTGCCTGCCGTCCTCTGCATGGTCGGGGACGGGCCCGACCGCGAGCGCCTGGAGCAGGTCGCCCACGACCTCGGCATCGCGCGCGACACGTACTTCGTCGGCTACCAGTCGGACGTCGCGGGCTACTACCGCCTCTTCGACGCCTTCCTGCTGCCGTCGTTGAACGAGGGAACCCCCGTCAGCGCCATCGAGGCGCTCGCATCGGGCACCCCGGTCGTCGCGACACGGGTAGGGGGCGTGCCTGACGTCGTGACCGACGGCGTCGACGGCTTCCTCGTCGAGCCGGGCGACAAGGCGGCGGCGGCTGAACGCCTGGCGGAGCTCGCGCGCGATCCCGACCTGAGGGCGCAAATGGGCGACGCCGGCAGCGCCAGCGTCCGCGAGCGCTACGCCGTCGAGCGCCTCGTCGACGACGTCGACCGGCTGTACCGCAGGCTCCTCGCCGAGAAAGGCATTACCGCCAACCTCCCGTAGCGCCACGGTACGTGCCGCGGAAGAGGGCGAGCGGCGTGCGCAGCAGGATCTCGAGGTCGAGCCGCGGTGAGCGGTTCTCCACGTACCAGACGTCGAGCTCGATCCTGTCCGCCCATGGCAGCGACGCTCGCCCGTGCACCTGAGCCCAGCCCGTGAGGCCGGGGCGGATGTCGAGCCGGTGGCGCTGGTGCTCGTCGTACTGGTCGACTTGATAGCGAAGCGTGGGCCGCGGCCCGATGACGCTCATGTCGCCGCGCATGATGTTCCAGAGCTGCGGCAGCTCGTCGATCGACGTGCGGCGCAGGATGCGTCCCACGCGCGTGATGCGGCGATCGCCCTGGTCGACGGCGAAGCCCGCGCCGATCTTCTCGGCCCCGACGACCATCGTCCGCAGCTTCAGCACGTCGAAGTCGACCCCGTCCTTGCCCACACGGGTCTGGCGATAGACGATCGGCCCGCCGTCCTCGAGCTTGATGGCAAGCGCGGATAAGGCGAGCAGCGGGCCGGTCAGCACGAGGCCGGCACCGGCGACGGCGACGTCCGCGGCGCGGTTCAGCGCGTCCCCTTCGCCTTGTCCCAGGTCTGTGGCGTGCCCGAGCGGAGGTAGCGGACGAGCGCTGCGACGGTCGCCTTCGTCACGACGAAGTAGTAGTAGGCGAGCCGGGCGCCCGGCACCCGCAGCCGCGTCTTTCCCGCCGCCGCCAGCGCGAGCCCGGCGAGCTGGAGCGCGAGGAACACGCGGTAGAACGGCGCGCGGGTGAACAGCATCAGATTCGAGACGAAGAGAGCGACGTGGAGGATCCCCGTCGAGTAGCGCAGCACGCGGTGCGACACGAGCTGCGCCGCGTAGAGCGGCCTGGTCGGCCCGCGGAACGCCCGCCCGCTGAGGATGTGGCCGAGCGCCCGCGCGATCGTCCGTACCTTCCGCCCGTACTCGTCCTCGGGCTCGGCCGCAGGCTTCTCGCGGGCGACCGCCGCCGGTTCGTAGACCGCACGCAGGCCGTTCTGCTCCATGAGGTACGGGAAGCCGAAGTCGTGCCCGAACTTCGGATCGTCCTCGACGTACGCGTCGCGCTTGACCGCGTAGATGGCGCCGTTCCCCGCGGTGATCGAGCTCGCCGTCGACTCCTGCTCGCGCACCCACGTCTCGTAGCGCCAGTAGGCGCCCTCCATGTTCGCACCGTCGGGGCTTTCGAGCCGCAGCTGGCCACAGACGTAGCCAACCTCGGGGTCGGCGAGATTGCGCGTGAGCGCGCGAAGAGCGTCCGGATCCCACGCGCTGTTCGCGTCCGTGAACGCAAGCACGTCGCTCGTGGTCGCGTTCACCGCGCGATGCTGCGCCGCGACCTTGCCCTCACGCGGGCACTGGAGCAGGCGAACGCGCGGGTTGCCGGCCGCGATCTCGCCGACGATGCCGTCGGTCAGGTCGGTCGAGCCGTCCGAGGCGACGACGATCTCGAGGAGCTCCTCCGGATAGTCGAGCGCGAGCGCGTTGTCGATGCGCCGCCGGATCACCGCCTCCTCGTTGTGGGCCGAGACGACGAGCGCGACGGACGGCGTCGCATCCGCCTTGCGGACGGGTCGTGGACGGAGTCGTGCGAGCGCGCCCATCGCCAGCGGGTAGCCCGCATGCGTCCAGGCGAGCGCCTTGAGCGAGCCCCAGAAGACGAGCCGGATCACGCCGCCAGCAGCTCCCGCACGAGCGCGCGGTAGCGCTCCATCGCGACGACCCGGTCTGCCTCCTCCTCGACGTAGGCGCGCCCGCGTCGCCCCATCTCCGCGAGGTCGAACGCGCCGTCGGCGGCCTCGCGGATCGTGCGGGCGAGGAGCTCCGGACGCACGGGCGGAATGACGATCCCGCAGCCGACCTCGCGCACGATGCGCGCCGTCTCGCTCGAGTCGTCCGCCGCCACGAGAACGGGCCGGCCGGCCGCGAGGATGCCGTAGAGGCGGCTCGGCACGACGTAGCCGGCGAGCCCCTTCGCGAGGCCGACCACGTGGACGTCCGCGCTCGACAGCGACAGCGGAAGGCGCTCGCGCTTCTGGTACGGCAGGAAGCGCACCGTCTCCTCGACCTCGAGCCGCTCCGCGAGCGCGACCATCTGCGCGTGCCGTGCGCCGAAGCCGGCGATCACGATGCGGAGATCCTCGCGGTCACGCAGGAACGTCGCCGAGCGGACGAGGCTGTCGAGATCCTGCGCGTGGCCGACGTTGCCGGAGTGCATGACGACGAAACGGCCCACGAGCTCGTGGCGCTCGGCCCACTCGTTGTCGCGCGGCTGGGGCGTGATCGCCCGAGTGTCGACCCAGTTCGGAATCACGCGGAGGCGCTCGGGCGGCGCGCCCTTCGCCTCGAGCCGCTCGCGCATCGTCTCGCCGATCGCGACGATCCTGTCGGCCCGGCGCAGATACGCGCCGACGAGCCCGCGCAGCACGCCGATCACGGCGGGGTTGCGCAGGCGGTCGAGCTCCGTCGCGATCTCGGGGAAGACGTCCTGGCTGATGACGAGCACCGGCGCGCCGACGCGCTTGCCGACGAGCACTCCGAGGTCGCCGATGATCGGCGGATCCGTCATGCACACGACGAGATCGGGGTGGCGACCTGCTAGCGCATGACGAAACGCCGAGCCGAGGTACGAGACGTAGTTCACGGCGCGTCGGCCGAGCTCCGACCGCTCGTAGGACGTCGACGCGACTCGCGTCACGAGGACGCCGTTGTGCTCGAGCTGGCGCGGCTCGTCCTCGTGACCGTGCAGCACGCCCGTCACGACCTCGACCTCGTAGTCCTCGGCGAGCGCCTCGCAGAGCTCGGTCAGAAGATGCGCGGTCGCCTCGACGCCGGGCCAGTAGTACTGGTTCAGGACGAGGATTCGCTGTCGCTGGTCGGCGCCGTTCACGCGCAGCAGGCTAGCTCCGATGCTCGACAGCCTCGCGCACGGTCACGAGAAACCCTTCGACGCTCGGGCCGTAGCCCCAGTCTCGCGCGAGCTCGCGCGAGCGCTCGCCTTGCGACCGGCGCAACTCCGAGCTCGTGGCGAGCGCACGGAGTGCCGCCGCGGCTGCCGCGACGTCCCCGGCCGAGACGAGCGCGCCGTTCTCGCCGTCTCGGAGCAGGTCGTGCGCAGCTCCCACCCGATCCGAGAGAACGAGCGGGAGCCCACACGCCGCCGCCTCGTTCACGACGACGGCCCACGGCTCGCGCTCCGACAGGAGCGCGAAGACGTCGGCCGCGACGTACAGCTCGACGATGCGTCCCCACTCGACGTCGCCTGCGAGGACGAGCCGGACGCCCTCGTCGGCAGCCAGCCGTTCGAGTCGCTCACGCTCTGGGCCGTCACCGGCGACCACCAGCATGAGCCGCGAGTCGTCGGCTTCGGCGATCGCGCGTACGAGAGCGTCGATGCCCTTCTCCGGCGCGAGCCTCGCGACGCACAGGACGACCACGTCGTCGAGATCCGCCCCGAGCGCAGCCCGGAGCTCGGGCCGGCGCGGCGCGAGCCGCTTCGTATCCGCAGCGAACTCCTCGACGTCGATGGTGTTGGCAAACACGCGCACGTGCTCGGGCGCTGCACCTCGACCCACCATGGAGTTGCGCGCGAGCGTGCCCGTGACGAGGACACCCGCCGCCCCGGTCACGACGGGGGGCACGACTGCCCCCTTGACCGTGCGCCGCCAGCCGGCCCGTGGGCCTTCGTCGTGGCTTTCGACGACGAGGACGTAGGGCACGGCTTTGAGCCGGCACCACGCGATCGCCGCCTGTGCGGCGAACGTGCTCCACCCCGAGACGACGACCACGTCGGGCTCGGCGTCGTTCAGCGCCGACACGACTCCGGGCGTGAGCGGGTAGTCGTGGTGGAGCACGCGATCGGCTCCGGGGACGCGGAGGCCACGGAGGAAGACCGCGCGGTGCTTCGGCTCGACGCGCCACGTGCGGCGAGCGACGGTGGCTGCCGCGTAGAGCACGGTGAGGTCGATCTCGGGCAGCGCAGCGACGCGGTCGAGGAGCGGCGCCCTGTACGGCGTGGGCTCGGGAAACACAGCGGTGACGCGGATCGCGGAGTCGGTCAGCGCTCGAAGCAGGTCGCGCGCGTCGCGCCGCGCCGTGCTCGCCAGCCCGCGCCGTCTCGAGCGTCGGACGGCGCCGTGCACGGCGAACAACGGATCGAGTCGCGCTGCTTCCCGGAGCGCCGCGCTCCCGCCCAGGCGCACGAGCGCGCGGGCGGCCGCGGCGCGGACGGGTGCGAGGTCCGCGCCCGTCTCGGCAGCCTCGAACGCACGCTCGACTGTGACGAACGCGGCGAGCGCGTCCTCGGTGTCTGCACTGGCCGGCTCGGCACCGAGCCAGACGGCCCGCGCGAGTCGGGCGTCGCGCTCGCTCAGCTCCGGCGCCGCGCGAGCGATCTGCCGCAGCGAGATCTCGTCCGCGAGCGTGCGCTGCAGGTCACCGCGCCGACGTGACGCCTGCTCTGGGTGCAGCCGATGCAGGACGAGCGGCGCCTCGACGCAGTCCCCGTCGGCAACGCTCAGCAGGCGTGTCCAGAGCTCGTAGTCCTCCGACTCCCCGTACGACGCGTCGTACCGCAGCCGGTGCTCTTCGAGGACTTCCCTCCTCACGACGACGGTGTCGTGGAAGAACGGCGAGCTGAAGAGAGCACGCCAGCGCGTCGCGGCGCGACCCGGGTCGTGCAGATGCATTTCGAGCCCGCGGCCGTCGCGGTCGACGTCGAGAACGCCCGAGCCCACGATCCCGAGCTCCGCGCTCTCTTCCAGCAGGCGCACGCTGCGCTCGAGCCAGTCAGGGAAGGCCGCGTCGTCCGCGTCCATGCGCGCCACGTAGCGACCGCGGGCCTCGTCGAGCCCGCGGTTCAGCGACGCGGCGAGTCCGCCCTGTTCCTCGTTGCGAAGCACACGGATGCGCGGATCGTCGAGCGCCGCGAGCGTATCGGCCGTCCCGTCGGTCGAGGCGTCGTCGACGACGACCACCTCGAGGTCGGTCACCGTCTGCTGCAGCACGCTCTGGAGCGCGGTGCGGACGAACGGCTCGCCGTCGTACACGGCGACGAGGACGGAGACGAGCGGAGCTTCGGACACGACGTGGAATAGCCTACGAGCCGTGCCCCTCGAGCTTCCGTCGTTCGACCTCGTCGTCGCGACGGTCGGGCGGACGGTCGAGCTGTCGAGGTTCCTCGACTCGCTCGCCGCACAGGAGGTTCCGGGCGTGCGGGTGCTGCTCGTCGACCAGAACGAGGATGAGCGGCTCGAGCCGATCCTCTCGGCGGCAGCTGTCGAGATCGTCCACCTCCGCGCCGATCGGGGACTCTCTCGCGCGCGGAACGCGGCGCTCCGTCGGCTCGAGGCCGACGTCGTCGCGTTCCCGGACGACGACTGCGTCTACCCGCTCGGTCTGCTGCGGCGCATCGGCCAGCGGTTCGCCGAGTCGGGTGCGCTCGACGGCCTGACGGGGCGGGCGGTGGGCTTCGACGCGAGCTCGTCGACGTCGTGGAGAACAGATCCGGCGCGACTCGAGCGAGAGAACCTCTGGAACCGCGCGATCTCGTTCACGATCTTCCTCCGGCGCGCCGTGATCGAGACCGTCGGCGCATTCGACGAGCAGCTCGGGCTCGGATCCGGGACGCCCTGGCACTCGGGCGAGGAGATCGACTACCTCGTTCGCGCCGTCGACGCCGGTGCGCGGATCGAGTACGAGCCGGATCTGTTCGTCTGGCACGACGTGCGCGAGGACACGCCCGCGATCGGGCTCAGAGACGGGGCGAGCGTCGGCTACCTGCTCCGCAAGCACCGCTACGGCTCGCGCGTCGTCAGCAGGATGCTCATCCGGCCCGTCGGCGGCACGTTGACGGCGCTCGCTCAGGGCGATACGGACAGGGCGCGCTACCGGATCGCGACGGCGCGCGGGCGTGTCCGCGGCTATCTCGGCGCGAGCCGCTCGAAGATCTCGGCGTGACGCTCGAGCCACGGCTCGAGCGCGAAGCGCTCGACCGCGCGCGCCCGGGCGGCGAGCGAGTAGCGCTCGTGGTCGGCGCGCACCCGACCGACCGCCTCCGCCAGCTCTTCCGGAGCAGGCGGAACGTCCTCGTCCCACGTGTCCGGGTGCGGCACGCCGATCCCCGCTTCCTCACCGACGAGCTCGACCGTTCCACCGCTCGCCGGGTGGACGACGGGAAGGCCGCAGGCCATCGCCTCCACGACGAGCGTCGGGCACGGATCCTTCACCTTGGTGTGCAACAGGAGGTGGGCGCGCCGGAAGATCGACGGTGCGTCACGCTGGTCGTACCCGCCGAGCAGGTGCACGTGCCCTTCGAGGCCGAGCTGCCGCACGAGCGGCTCGACCGGGCTCACGAGCCGTCCCGTCACGAGCAGCTCCGCGCCCGGGTGACTCGCGCGCACCACGGCGAGCGTCCTTAGCGCGAGCTCTAGGCGGTACTCCTGGGTCTGGTCGCCGCCGAGAAGGAGGACCGGGCCGCCTGTGGGTGGGCGCTCGGCCGGGGTGAAGCGCGTCACGTCGACTGCGTTGTGGAGCACCTCCGCCGGACAGTCCGGCTCGCCGAGAAAGCGCGCCGCGGAGAGCCGTGAGAACTCGCTCTGGTAGATGATGTGGCTCGCCGCGAAGAGCGCTTCGCGGAGCGGCCGGTTGAGCTCCTCCACGCGATCGCCAGCCCAGCCCGGGTACGCCACGCCGTCCTGATTCACCACGATCGGTGCACCCCGGCGCCGCGCGATGCGCAGGAGCGGGCCGAGGTCACGGGGGAGCCAGGTCGTCCCCAGGTAGAGCACCGAGAAGTCGGTCGGATGGTTCGGGAACCGCGCGGCGAGCTTCTGCGCCTTCGCCGTCCCTCCCGCGGCACGCTCGCCGGGCGCGGGAACCCGATCGTGCCCGTAGAAGACGCGAACGCCGGGCTCTGCGCGGCCCGAGAGCAGCAGGCGTGCCCAGCGCGAAGCCGCCCGACCGTAGCGTCCACCCCGCGCACGGCTCAGATCCACGAGCTACTGCTCGTCCATCGCGACGAAGCCGTCGAGAAGCGCTGCCCAGCCCCGGCGCAGAGCCGGATACGAGTTCGCCTCGGCGGTGTCCCGGCCCGCGGCGCGCATGTTCGCCAGCTCGTCCGGCGACGCCTCGGCGACATGCGTCGCCCAGCCGGCGAGAGCTTCGACGTCCTCGACATCGACCATCCAGCCGTTCACGCCGTGCTCGACCAGGTCGGCGGCCTGACCGACCCGCGTCGTCACCAGCGGAACGCCGGTGGCCATCGACTCGAGCACCGCGCGTGGCCCGCCCTCGTCTCGCGACGCGACGACGCAGACGTCGATCGCCTCGTACGCCTTCGCGACCGCGTCGACGTCGTCGAGGAGCACGTGGCGATGCGGGATCCCGAGCCGTTCGAGTCCGGCCCGAACGTAGCCGCGCGACGGCCCGGTGAGCAGGAAGCAGAGCTCGGGCACCCGGTCGCGCAACCGCTCTGCGACCGCCAGCAGCACGTCGGGCCCCTTGATGAGTTTCGGCTCGGTTCCTTCTCCCCAGCCGACGCCGTCCTTCTGGAACGAGCCGACCACGAAGGCCGACTCGGGCAGCCCGAACGCCCTCCGTGCAGACGCGATGCCTTCCAGAGAGCGCAAGGGAAACGTCTCGACGTCGATCCCGATGGGGATGCGGTGCACCTTGTCAGGGGCCATGCCGGTGCCGAGCACGAGCTCCTCCATCTCGCGGTTCGTCACCTGCACGCGGTCGATGTCCTCGTGGCGTCGCCGCATCGCGTCGAAGCAGGCGTCGAACTCGGGCATCCCGGGCGTGCCCGGACGGCCGTGGAAGTACGCGAAGCCGAGGTTGTTCCCGCGTCGCTCGAAGTCGTGGAGGAGAAGCGTGAACTGGCTCTGGTGGAAGACGGACTGGCCGGAGACCGCGTTGACCCACTCGTGTGGCCCGAGCTCGATCCCAAGCGCGCGCGCGGTGCGGGCCAGCTGGCGCGACTCGTAGGCGAGCACCCACTCGGCCGCCTCCTGCCCGATGAACAACCGTGAGTGCTCGGGCCAGGCCCGCGTGCGCCGGGCCACGAGCGCGCGGCGCGCGGGCCGTCCGACCGGGGCGAGCAGGCGTCGGGCGGCGCCCACGCGGGCTAGATCGCGTTCTGGGCGGGCTCGAGCTGCGACCGCAGCCGGTCGAGGTCGGCGTCGACGAGCATGTGCACGAGCTCCCCGAAGTCGACCGTCGGCGACCAGCCGAGCTCCTCGCGCGCCTTCCCCGCGTTGCCGACGAGGTCGTACAGCTCCGCCTTGCCGCGGACCAGCGACTCGTCGATCCGGACATGCTCTTCCCAGTCGAGGTCGACGTGCCCGAACGCGGTCTCGACGAGCTCCCGAACGCTGTGGCTTTCCCCCGTCGCGATCACGTAGTCGCCAGGCACCTCCCGCTGCACCATGAGCCACATGGCGCGTACGTAGTCGCCCGCGTATCCCCAGTCGCGGCGAGCGTCGAGATCGCCGAGCGAGACCTCGCTCTCCAGGCCGAGGCTGATCGCGGCAGCCGCGCGCGCGATCTTGCGCGTGACGAAGTCGAGCGGGCGGCGCGGCGACTCGTGGTTGAAGAGGATCCCCGACGACGCGTGCAGGCCGTAGCGGCGTCGGTAGCTGAGCGTGATGAAGTGCGCATACGCTTTCGCGACGCCGTACGGCGTGACGGGCGCGAGCGGCGTCTGCTCGTCCTGCGGCACCTCTCGCGGCTCGCCGAAGATCTCGCTCGACGACGCCTGGTAGAAGCGAATCTCCTCGTCCACCCGTCTGATCGCCTCGAGCAGTGCCGTGCAGCCGACCGCAGCGAACTCTGCGGTGAGGACCGGTTGCCGCCACGACATCGGCACGAACGACGGCGAGGCGAGGTTGTAGACCTCGTGCGGCCTGCAGCTCGTCAGCACGTCCACGAGCGAGAGCTCGTCGAGGACGTCGGACTGGATGAGCTCGATCTGGTCGCGAACCGCGGCGAGGTTGTCGAAGCGCCCCGAGACCGGCTGCCGTACGACCCCGAAGACGTCGTATCCCTCGCCGAGCAGCAACTCGGAGAGCAGCGATCCGTCCTGACCCGCGATCCCGATGATGAGCGCTCGCCTGCGGTACATCGCGGGCAACCTTAGCGCCGGCGCCATACGACGCAACCGCGGCCGTCTCTACCATCCGCGCGGGTGAACGCCGGGACTCGGAACCGCGGGCCTCTCCTCGCGCTCGCGGGCATCGTCGTGCTCGCGTTCGCCGTCTACGCGGTGCTCGCGTCGTTCGTGAGCGTCCCGCGCGTACACCCCGACGAGGTGCGCTACATGATCGGCGCGTCGTCGCTCGTCGAGGGTGACGGGCTGAGCCTGCGGGGCGACGAATACGGATTCGGGCCGCTGCACGCCGCAGTGCTTGCGCTCATCCTCTGGCTCTCACCCGACCTCGAGGGGGCGTACCCGTGGTTCAAGGTCGTGAACGCGCTCTTCTGGGCGCTCACCGCGATCCCCGTGTACCTGCTCGCTCGCAGACTCGTATCGGCGTGGTGGGCCGTTCTCGCGGCGGGCCTGGCGGTCGCGATCCCGTCGTCGATCTCGGTCGCGACGGTGATGACGGAGAGCATGTCGTACCTCGCCGCAGCCTGGGCGCTGTACGCGACGATGCTCGCGCTCGAGCGCCCGACGATGCTGAGGCAGCTCGCCCTCCTTGCGGCAATCGCCGTCGCCTTCCTCACGCGGTCGCAGCTCGGGATCCTCTACGTCGGCTGGCTCGCCGCGCTCGGAACGCACTGGTGGATCAGCGCGCCGGCGCGACCGCGTGGCCGCGCGGATCTCATGCGCTTCTGGCCGAGCTTCCTCCCGCTCGCCGCGGCGGTCGTCGGGCTCGGTGCGCGACTCGCGACGGGGTCGTCGCCACGCGACTCGCTCGGCGCGTACTGGGAGCTCTGGCGCGGCTACGACCTCTTCGGCGTGGCGAAATGGTTCGTGTACCACCTCGCCGACATCGAGCTCTACCTCGCGGTCGTGCCGCTCGCAGTGGCGCCGATCGTCCTCGTGCGGCTCGTGCGCAGCGGTCGCGCCGGCTCGATCGTGGACTCCGCCTTCGCGTCGCTCTTCCTCGCGGCGAACGCGGCGGGCCTTCTCGTCGTGGCGGCCTTCACGAGCACGCCGTGGGGCTACGACCGCCTGCACGACCGCTACGCCTTCTACCTCCTGCCGCTCTGGTTGATCGGCTTCGTCGTCTGGCTCGCGGCCGGCCTCCCGCGCCCGCTCGTGGCCACGGCCACGGGAGTCGCGCTCGCGCTCGCCCTCCCGGCCGTCCTCCCGTTCCGGCAGCTCGCCAACGAGGCCGGTATCGACACCGTCCCGGGCGCGCTCTGGGTGTGGGTGGAGTCGCAGGTCGCTGGGCCGGGGCCGCTCTCGGGGTCGCGTCTGCTGGCGGTCTTCGTCGTCGCGCTCCTGCTCGCAGTCGTGCTGGTTCCGCGACGCGCGGCGCTTGCCCTCGCCGGCGCGATGCTGATGGTCTTCGCCGTGACGAGCGTCCTCGCCTGGGAGCGCCTGATCGACGCGCCCGAGGACCGCGTCTTCGCAGGAGGGCTCGAACGCTCCTGGATCGACGACGAGGTCGACGCGGGCGCGAGGGTGACCAAGCTCTACGTCGAGACAGTCGCGTGCCCGGCGTCCGCAACGACGCGCCATGCGCTCTTCCTCAGCGAGGCCTTCAACGCGACCGTGGACAGGGCCGCCTACCTCGGCGAATCCGTTCCCGACGGCCTGCCGATCGAACGGGTCGACGTCGGTGCCGGCGGCACGCTCGAGACGTCACCGGGCAATCCTCTCGTCGCCGAGTACGTGTACACCCAGCCGGGCCTCGACCTCGACGGCGATCGCGTCGCCACGGGGACGACGGCCAAGCTCGTCCTCTGGCGAACCGACGGCCCAGTCCGGGTCACGAACGCAACGTCGAGCAATGACGTCCGGACGCTCGACTGCGCCTAGCGCACGCGGCGCAGGTACCCGCTCGGGTTGAACGTGATCAGGAACTTCTCACGCTCGCGGTCGATCTCGAAGTCGTTCGTCTGCGCGAGAAAGGCCTCGACCGCCTCGAGCGGCCCAGGACTGAGGTCCTTGCGGATCTGCCCGATGTTCGAGTCCTCGACGATGAGATAGCAGCCGACCGGCACGAGCGGCGCGTACACGGCCAGCTCGGCCCCGACGTGCCGCTGCGAGTGGTCGGAGTCGAGGATCACCAGGATCGAGCGACCGTTCGCGCGCTCGCGCACCTCCTCGACGACGGCCGGATCGGTCGACGAGCGGCCTGCCAGGTACGTGATGCGAGCGTGCTCCGGGTAATCGTCCCGTCGCGGCTCGACATCGATCGAGACCACCTCTCCGCGTCCCATGAGGTCGCAGAGCGAGGCCAGGTAGAGCGCGCTCCCGCCCCGATACGTGCCGGTCTCGACGACCAACTCCGGCTTGGTCTCCCACATGATCTCCTGATAGACCCAGAGGTCGAGCGGGTTCTTGAGCGCCTGCGTGCCGAGCCAGGTTGCATGCGTCCAGGCGTCCGATTCGTAGAGCGCGTCGTGCGCGCGCGAGACGGCCGCGCGGTCGAGTCGGCGGTCGAGGCGGAAGCGGGCCGAGGTGAGGGCGCGGCGGGCGTAGTTCTGCACGGGCAGCGATTCTAGGGAGAGCCCCGTGCGTCGAGACCGAGGACTCGCAGGTACGCGTCCGCCACGGCCGCGAGCGACGGAACCTCGATGTGCGACCGATACCCGTCGAGGTCGGCAGCGAGGCTGACGAGAGCGTCGGGCACATCCTCCGGCGCGTCGAACGGCACACCTGCGTCTCCGACGAGCTCCGGATGCCCTCCGCTCGCGCGGTAGACGGCCGGCAGCCCGCACGCAAGCGCCTCGAGCAAGGCGTTCGAGCAGGGGTCGTCGTGGCTCGCGGCGAGGTAGACGTCGTGCTCGCGCAGAGCTCGCGCGACGCCGTGGGAGTCGAGCGGGCCGACCTGACGGATGCGCTCCGACGGCCGCGCCGCCTGGCCCACGAAGGTCACGGTCGCGTCGGCCGGGTCGAGGTTCCGGTCGAGCCAATCGAGCACATCTGCTCCCTTGCGCGGATTCTGCGACCAGCTCGCCGCGATCACGCGCAAGGGCCGGCCGTCGAGTGGCTCCCGCGTGTCCGGCGGGTGGAAGATCGCCGGATCGACCGTGTTCGCCACGACCTTCGGCTTGCGAAGCTCGATTCCGAGCTCCGCGTGCCTCGCGAGGCTGTAGCGCGACTGCAGGATCGTCGCATCCGCTAGCTCTGCATTGATCGCGGCGATTCGCGCATCCGTGCCGTCGTCGAAGCCGCGGTACGCCCCGACGGGCCCGTCGACCCGGTGCACCATCCGACACCCGTCGCGCGCGAATCGGCGAAGCCGGGCGAAATCGAAGTTGAACGAGTTGAAGAGGCATGCCGCCGTGCCTCCGGAGATGCAGTTGACCTCGATCGTGAGGCCACGGCTCTCGAGCTCTCGGAGAAGGGCGCGAAGGAACTGGTGGCCGCCTCCGGCCGGCGCCGGCTCGAACTCGTGGAAGAGCGCAAGATCGGCACGCCCTCGGCGCGAGCGAGCGCGGTCGAACTCCGTCCGTGCTCGCGTCGCGGCCGCATGACCGGAACGGCGCGCCGTCCGGGCGATCGCGCGAGCGTCCATGGGCTGGGACGTTAGTCTCGGCGACCGGATGCAGTCACTCCTCGACCGGCGGCTGCCCCTGCGCACCCGCGTCGACCTCCTCGCCGCCGACCTCCGCCGAAGGCGTTCGACGAAGCGAGATCTGCACGGCGTTCGCTACGGCCCTGCGCGCATCTACCTGTCGGATGCCGACTTCGGGATCGACCGAGCCTCTTTCGTGTTCGCGGTGGCCGAAGCGAACTACGCGACCGACTACGTCGGCGCCGTGGTGCTCGACATCGGTAGCCACAAGGGCTACTTCGCGGCGTACGCCGCAACGCACGGCGCTCGGACGGTCGTCGCGTACGAGCCCGAGTCGGCGAACTTCGCCGTCCTCGAGCGGACGGCCTCCGGCTACGGCGGCTGGAAGCTCGTCCGTGCCGCGGTGGACGCTGCCCCTGGCCGCTCCGTCCTCCAGGTCATGAGTGGCTCGTGGGGCCACGCGCTCCACCCTCCGGCCTCCTTCGCCGAGCACCAGGTCGGTGTCGAGTCCGTCGAGGTCGTCGCACTCGCAGACGTCCTGCAGGAGGGCTCGTCGCTGCGGGCCGGCAAGGGCAGGCTCGTCGTGAAGCTGAACATCGAGGGAGCCGAGTGCTCCGCCATTCTCGACACGCCTCCCTCGGTATGGACCGGCGTCGACGAGGTGTTCGTGGAGACCCATCCCTGGGCGGAGTGCGACGCGGCGCAGCTCGCGACGCGTTTGTCGAGCTCCGGCCTCAGTCGCGTCCCGAGCGCCCACCCTGCGGTGCTTCGCATGCATCGCTGAGCACGTGCTCGATCCGGTCGACGTAGCGATCCCACGTGAGACCCTCCTCGACCGTGCGCCGGGCGCGCGCGCCAAGCGAGTGGGCGTGCCACTCGTCGCGCAGCACGCCGGCGAGCGTCCGGCCGAACCCAGCGCCGTCACCGGGTTCCACGAGCCGGCAGTTGTCCCCGTCCACGAGGCCGTACCCGCTCGCGATCGCCTTGGTTCGCGTCACGACGACCGGCTTTCCGAGCGCCATCGCCTGCAGCAGCACGGTCGTGGCACCCGAGTACGTGTTGTCGAGGACGGGCAGTGCGACGACCCGTGCCTCCTCGAGGCGCCGCTTCATGGCCTCCAGGGAGACATCGATCTCGACCTCGAGGTTGGCGGGGACCGACGTGATGCCGCGCGCACGATCTGAGGTCGTGACGAGCCGGAACGTCCGCTCCGGCGCGTCGCGCGCGAGGCCGACGAAGAGGTCGACGTCGCGGTGCGGGTCGGCGCCGGCCATCACCACGTCGACCGCTGCGCGGGTCAACGACGGCGCGAATGCCGTCTCGTCGACGCCGAACGGCACGAACTCGACCCGCGTCGACACGCCATGCGCGGTCATGAAGCGGCGAAGCTCGTCCGCCTCGTGCTCGCTGTACGCGATGACGGCTTCCGTCCCCGCGAGCGAGCGGGCGTACAGCCGGCTCATCCGCTCGGATCGCATCCGCTCGAGGCGCTCGGGGAGCCCGATCGCGATGTACACGAGCGGCGGTCGGACGCGCCCCGCACGCTCCAGCAGCATCAGCGGGATCCCGACGGTGTCGACCGTCGAGAGCACGACGTCCGCGCGGTTCGCCTTCCGCAGCGACGCCAGCACGGTCGCGAAGTCGCCGCCGTAGCCGCCGGCTCGCTCGAGTGCCGTCTTCAGCGCCGCCCCGCCGGCTCGTGCCCAGGCGGGCGCTGCTCCGGCACGCTCGAGATCGTGCCGAGCAGTCCAACCCCGCGCCACGAGCTGGTCGAGGCCGAAGAGGAGGTAGCGCTCGGGCGCTCCCACCGGCGCTGCCAGAGCGCGCCGCCGCTGCGGCGAGTCGCGGTAGGCGTAGAAGACGGTGCTCGCCACGTGGGGAGGTAAGGTAGGCGACCGTTACGCCGGAGGGCGTCGCGAGACGATGCACAGGCAACGGACACAGTTCTCACGCCGCGTGAACCGCGTGCTCACCCACCGGGCCGACCGCGTGTCGAAGGCGGTCGAGCGCCGTGGAATCCGCGCGACATACCGGCTGCACGACAGCGTCCTCTCGAATCGCAAGAGCCGCGCGCTGTACGAGGGTGACCGTCCCCACCTCGACGACGTCCAGCGGAGCATCCTCGCCGACGTCGAGAAGAGCGGGTACGCGACGGTGCCGTTCGCCGACCTTTTCGCGGACGAGCTGCACTGGCAGGAGCTCGAGGCGATGCGCGATCGTTTCGTCGCGGACACGGAGGCCGATCTCGCGAAGGGCGGTGAGAACGTCCGCGTCCGCGCCGGCAAGGAGTTCGTGGTGCGCCTGCACAGCTACGGCGTGCCGATCGGGCTCGACGACCCGTGGTTCCGTGCGGCCGCGTCCCGACGGATGCTCGACGTCGCGAACGCGTACCTCGAGATGTGGTCGAAGCTCGAATACGTCGACGTCTGGTACTCGGTGCCGCAGCCCGCCGACGCCGAGCGCATCTCGTCGCAGCGCTGGCACCGCGACTACAACGATCAGCATCTGCTCAAGGTCTTCCTCTACCTCGTGGACGTCGACGAGGCGATGGGCCCGTTCCAGTACGTGCCCGGGAGTCAGCCGGGCGGCCCGTACGCGGACGCGTGGCCGTGGGAGCCGCTGGGCCAGAACTACCCGACCGAGGAGGAGCTCGAGGCGCGCATCCCGAGCTCGGAGGTTCGCGCCTTCACCGCGCCGAAGGGCACGCTGATCTTCTGCAACACCGCGGGCTTCCACCGGGGAGGCTTCTCGACGACGAGCCCGCGAGTCCTCGCGACGGCCACGTACTCGTCCCCCGCCTCACTGGCGTCGCTCACGACGCGCAGCTACGACTTCGCCGGCTCGCCCGGCGAGGTCGACGCGCCGACGCGCTTCGCGCTGTCCTAGCGCACGCGCTCAGCGTCCCACTCGAGCAGCGGGCGAACGACACCGCGCCACTGTCCGGTGAACGAGCCGCGTGCCGAGCCGCCTTCGGCGGGATCCTGCACGTGGAACGAGACCGCCTCGTGGACGCTGACGTGGTGATGGAGCTTGGGTGAGCGGATCGAGCACACCGCAGCGTCGATCGACACCAGGCCTTCGTTCAGCAGATTGGGCGGGATCCACGCGGTCGCGACGTACTCGCCCGGCGGGGACGGCTCCTCCCAGCGCGGATGTACGTCCATCGCGTTGAACGCGATGCGCCCGTCGGCGACGAGCTTCAGCTTCGGTAGGACGGCCGGCCCGTCGCGGAGCACGCGGAACGCGATCTCGATCCCGACCGGCTCGCGGACGTCGACGTAGTCGACCGTCTCGCCGTCCGCGTCGACGATCCGCACCGCGCGGAGCCGTACGAGGTCGTCGCCGGGAGCGTCGAGGTCGTCCCAGCTGCGAGCGGAGCCCGCCCCGGCGGAGGTCTGCAAGTAGTGCGCCACCACCTCGCCGCTAGGGCCGTCCATTGCGACTCTGCCGTGCTCCATGAGGATCACGCGGTCGCAGAGTTGCGCGACGGCCTGCAGGTTGTGCGAGACGAAGAGGACGGTACGGCCGTTCGCGCCGAAGTCTTCCATCCGGCCGATGCAGCGCCGCTGGAACTCGGCGTCGCCGACGGCCAGCACCTCGTCTACGAGCAGGATCTCCGGCTCGAGATGCGCCGCCACCGAGAACGCGAGACGCACGTACATGCCACTCGAGTAGCGCTTCACGGGCGTGTCCAGGAAACCTTCGACACCCGAGAACTCGACCATGTCGCCCAGCTTCTGCTGGATCTCCCGGCGCTTCATGCCGAGGATCGCGCCGTTCAAGTAGATGTTCTCGCGGCCCGTGAGCTCCGGGTGGAAGCCGGTGCCGACCTCGAGGAGGCTCCCCACGCGCCCACGGATCTCGACGCGGCCCTTTGTCGGCGTCGTGATCCTCGTGAGCACCTTGAGGAGCGTGGACTTCCCGGCGCCGTTGCGGCCGATGACGCCGAGCACCTCGCCCTCCTCGACGCTGAAGGAGACGTCGTCGAGCGCCCACAACTCCTTCACGTCGCGCTGGTGCTCCTTGCCCGTCAGGCGACGCATGGCATGCACCATCGACTCGCGCAGCGTCCCGTAGGCCGCCTGGAACTCGCCCAGCCGGTACCGCTTCGAAAGGCCCTCCGCCTCGATCGCGATCGCCATCTAGATCGTGTCCGCGAAGCGCGGCTCGGACGAGCGGAACACCGCGAGGCCGAAGATGAGCAGAGCGCCACCGACGCCGAACCCGAGCGCCGTCTGCCAGACGTCGGGAGCCGGGCCGTCGATCACCGCCCAGCGCCAGCCCGCCACCACGGCCGTCATCGGGTTACACGCGAGCACCCATTGCCACTTTTCGGGAATCGCCTGGACCGCGTACATCACACCGGAGAGCAGCGGGAGCACCTGAAGGAACACGGGGATCATGTAACGGACGTCGCGGTAGCGGACATTGATCGCCGAGAGGAAGAGACCTGCACCGAGCGCCGAGACGACAGCGAGCCCCATGAAGAGCGGCGCGGTAAGCACTTCGAGCCCGCCGGGCCAGACGCCGTAGAACGCCATGCACGCGACGAGGACGGGAATGCCGACCAGGAAGTCGACGAAGGGCACGAGGACGGCAGCCAGCGGCAACAACGTGCGTGGGAAGTAGACCTTCGTGACGAGGTTCAGGTTCGCGGCGAGGCTCATGCTCGAGCCAGTGAGCGCCGAGACGAAGTACTGCATCGGGAGCACACCTGCGAGCACGAGCACCTGGTACTTCATGCCCCCGTCCGGGAAGTCCGCGAACCGCCCGAACACGACGATGTAGACGACCGCAGTGAAGACCGGCACGAGGATCGCCCAGGCGATCCCGAGAAACGTCTGCTTGTAGCGGACGACCACGTCTCGCCAGACGAGCGTCCCCAGGAGCTCTCGATAGTGCCAGAGCTCGGAGAATGCGAGGCGCGGCAACCGCGGCGCCGGCTTGATGACGGTGACGCGCGAGGATCCGTTCGAGTCGGCCGGGCGTGCGGCGTCTCCGGTGGTGCTCGCGCCCGCTCGCTCCTCGAGCGTGCTCGGGACCTGACTCACCCGGTCGATGCTAGCTGGCGCCCCCGTTGGCGTTCCCGGTCACCGGCGAGGGCGCAGAGAGCCGTCACGATGAACACGGGGTACAGCGGCAGCGCGAACTCGGGCGCGACCCCCTGGGACGCCGCGTGGATGAGCAACACGAGGAACGCGGCGAGCCAGAGGATCACGATCGTCCTCCAGCCGCGCGGTCTTCGCCACACGAGCGCGACGATGCCGACGGCGAGCCAGAGCACGGGCGTCGGGTAGCGCGGCGTGATCCGGTTGAGGACCTCGTCGACCGCGCTCGTCCCCTCGCGCCTCGGCAGGTCGGCATCCCATGCGCGGATCTGGGCGACGATCTCGCGGTAGCGCTCCTGGGTCGACCGTTCGGGCCAGACCGAGGACGGATCGCCGAGCGTGCACGAGTCGAGGTAGTCGGACGCGCACCAGACGAAGCCGTACGGCACCCCCACGACGAGCACCGTGGCCTGCGGGTTCGGCAACACGTCGCCGCCGGACTCGTAGGTCGGTGACGGAGGCTCGGGAGCCGTCTGGGCACGGGGCACGACGTTCTCGCGCAGCGGTTTCTGCCGCAGGAACTCCCAGAACGTGTCTGCCACGCCGCGGAAGTACGTCTCCGGGTGCTCGCGGATCGCCTCGACCGCCGCGTCGAAGAGGACGCCGTAGTCGTCCTCCGGGCCGAGTGCTCTGTCCGAGAGCGCGATCAGACGGACCGTCTCGTAGTTCGTGCCGTTCCGCAGGTAGGCCTCGAGCGACACGTCGAGCGGGGAGAACGGCGGCCGGTCGAGCACCTGACCCTCGATCAGCGCGGCGAGGCGCTCGGAGGCCGGCCCGTTCTCCGGCGAGACCGTCCGGTTCGACGTGAAGACCTGCAGGAACG
>DASQLF010000064.1:0-5028 GCA_035630135.1 Gaiellaceae bacterium | reverse complement strand
ACGTTCGAGTGCCGCCACGACGAACTCACGGAAGAGCGGTGCGGGTCGCGTCGGCCGCGACTTGAACTCGGGGTGGAACTGACTGGCGACGAACCACGGATGCTCCGGCAGCTCGACGATCTCCACGAGCCGGCCGTCCTGGAAGGTGCCCGAGATCACGAGGCCGCCGTCGACGAGCCGCTGGCGTAGCTCGTTGTTCACTTCGTAGCGGTGGCGGTGCCGCTCGTGGACGACGGGTTCGTCATAGGTGTCGCGCGCGCGCGTTCCCTCTTCGAGCTCTACGGCCTGCGCGCCGAGGCGCATCGTGCCGCCGAGATCCTCGATCTCCTTCTGCTCGGGCAGCAGGTCGATGACCGGGAACGGCGTCTCGGGATCCATCTCCGTCGAGTTCGCACCGTCCATGCCGCAGACGTTCCGTGCGAACTCGGAGACGGCGACGTGCATGCCGAGGCAGATGCCGAGGTAGGGGATCTCCTCCTCGCGTGCCACGCGGCAGGCCAGGATCTTCCCCTCCCAGCCGCGGGAGCCGAAGCCGCCGGGGACGAGGACGCCGTCGGCCCCCTCCAGCTCGTGCACCGCCTCCTCGTACGACATGTTCTCCGCGTCGACCCAGCGCACGTGGACGCGGCACCCCGCATGCACCCCGGCGTGCTTCAAGGCCTCGTGCACGGAGAGGTACGCGTCGTGGAGCTTGACGTACTTGCCGACCAGCGCGATCTCGACGTCCTCTCTCAGCTCGCGCGTGCGGTCGATGAGCTCGCCCCACTCGCCGAGCTCCGCAGGCGGAGCTTCGATCCCGAGCTTGTCGCAAACGAGCGCGTCGAGTCCCTCTGCCTGCAGCACCTGGGGAATGAGGTAGACGTCCGGCACGTCGGGCGAGCCGATGACCGCGTGGCGGTCGACGTCGGCGAAGAGTGCGATCTTCTCGCGAATGTCGTCGGACAGCGGCTCGGTCGACCGGCAGACGACGATGTCGGGGTGAATACCGATGCGCCGCAGCTCGTTCACCGAGTGCTGCGTGGGCTTCGTCTTCAGCTCGCCGGCAGCGTCGAGGAACGGCACGAGCGTCACGTGGAGGTAGACGACGTTCTCCGGCCCGACCTCGCGCCGGAACTGGCGGATCGCCTCGAGGAACGGCAGCGACTCGATGTCGCCCACCGTTCCGCCGATCTCCGAGATGACCACGTCCGCCGGCGCCACCTTCTCCGCGCGCCTGATCCGGGCCTTGATCTCGTTCGTGATGTGCGGGATGACCTGGACGGTCGCGCCGAGGAACTCGCCCTTGCGCTCCTTCCTCAAGACCGAGTCCCAGATCGCGCCCGCGGTGTGGCTCGCGTTCCGCGAGAGGTTCTCGTCGATGAACCGCTCGTAGTGGCCGATGTCGAGGTCGGTCTCGGCGCCGTCCTCGGTGACGAAGACCTCGCCGTGCTGGAACGGGCTCATCGTGCCCGGGTCGACGTTCAGGTACGGGTCGAACTTCTGCGCCGAGACGGAGAGACCGCGTGCCTTGAGGAGACGTCCGAGCGAGGCGGCAACGATGCCCTTGCCCAGCGCGGAGACGACGCCACCCGTGACGAACACGTACCTGGCCACGGGTCCGCACCGTAGCAGGCCACTCCGTCAGACTTCCGACGCGCTCCCTCCGAGCGTGGCGATGAACTCGGCGCCGCCGGCCATGCGCTCGATCTCCTCGCGGCGGAGAAGATCGTCGAGGTGCTCGATGCGCGTGTGTGTCGGGTCGCCGGGCACCTTCTCGACCCGGAAGTGCCCGTCGGCAACGCTCGCGATCTGCGGAAGGTGCGTGATCGTGAGCACCTGCGCGCGCTCCGCAAGACGCTGCAGGGTGGCGGCAACGGCGTGCGCCGTCACGCCGCCGATGCCCGCGTCGATCTCGTCGAAGACGAGCGTCTCCCCTCCCGCCACGGCCGCGAGGGCGAGCGCGATGCGCGACAGCTCGCCGCCGGAGGCGGTCTCCGCGACTGGGGCGAAGGGCAGTCCCGCGTTCGGACGGACGAGAAACGTCGCCTCGTCTGCGCCGGTCGGGCCGGGATCGCGGCCGCGGAGCTCGACGAGGAACTCTCCGTCGCCCATTCCGAGCGACGCGAGCTCGTCGGCGACCGCCTCGCCGAGGCGTCCGGCAACGCTCGCGCGGGCATCCCGCAACTCGGCGCCGAGGGTCGCGACGCGGCTCTCACCGTCCTCGACTTCCCTGCGCGCTGCATCGACCGGATCGCCGCCGTCGGCGGACGCGGCAAGCTCGCGATCGGCCTCGGCTGCGCGGGTGAGGAGATCGTCGTACGAGGTCGCCGCGAAGCGCCGTTTGAGGTCAGCGATCGCCTGGAGCCGCTCCTCGACGCTCTCGAGCGCGCCGGGTTCCGCATCGAGCGACGCCACGAATCGGTGGAGATCGCTCCCCACCTCGCGCAAACGGACGGTGAGGTCGCGCAGCTCCTCGGCGCTCGTCGCGAGCTCGGGCGCGATGCGCTCGAGCGGCGCGACCGCGCGCTCGGCGAGCGCGGCGAG
Organism: Gaiellaceae bacterium; assembly: GCA_035630135.1. Lineage (GTDB taxonomy): Bacteria > Actinomycetota > Thermoleophilia > Gaiellales > Gaiellaceae > GMQP-bins7. The sequence goes on along the minus strand of DASQLF010000064.1, from coordinate 2,505 downwards.
CGATGCTGCTCCCTCGCCCTCGTCCGGCGCGACCGCGGCCGCAGCGTCCGTGGCGGCCCGTGCCAGCTCGTCGACGTGCCGGAGGCGCTCGCGACGGGTGAGCAGCTCTCGCTCCTCCTCTGCATTCATCCCGTCCGTCGCGTCGACCAGCGCCTGCAGCTCGGCGAGGCGCGCCGTAACGGAGGCTGCATCGCGCGTCAGGGCTTCGAGGCGCTTGCGCGCGGCCACCAGGTCACGCCACGCGCGGGACGCATCCCTTCGGCGCTCGAGCTGGTCGGCGCCGCAGAAGGCGTCGAGGACGTCGAGCGCATACGAGGGTCGGGCGAGTCGTCGCTGCTCGAACTGGCCCGACATCGCGATCAGCCGCTCGACAGCGGCAGCGACGTCCTCGCGCGCGACTGCGCGACCCCAGGCGTAGGCCCGCGTGCGCCCGTCGCCGAACACGCGGCGCGCGACCACGAGGCCCGCCTCGCCGTCCGGGCGAAGCTCGGCGATGCCGGCCAGCTCCTCCTCGTCGAAGAAGCCCTCGGGGACGTCGAGCTCGGCCTCGACATAGGCCTCGGACCCGTCGCCGCCGACCGACGAGGCGTCCGCGCGCGCTCCCAGCAGGAGACCGATGGCCTGCGCGAAGATCGTCTTGCCCGCACCCGTCTCGCCCGTGACGGCGTTGAGGCCGGCGTGGAAGGTCAGTTGCGCCTCGCGGATGAGGACGAGATTCTCGATCCGCAGCGTCCGGAGCACGGCGCCGACAGTAGCCGAGCCTCCTCGTCGGCGCAGAACGGAGTCCGCGAGCGCAGATTCCGTTTCGCGCAGATCCCTGAAGTCGGCCGCCTTCGCGGCCGGGCGACCGCGTCGTCATCGACCACCGGACGCTGTACGCTCGCGCCCGGTGCGCCGCCCGGCCGTCAAGGACATCGCGATCGTGCTTGCGCTGTCCTGGCTCGCGAGAGCGCTCTTCGTCGCGGCGATCGGCGACGCGCACTCGCTCGACGTCGGCTACTGGGAGGCGGTCCTGCAGGCGCAGGACGAGGGCGTGAACCCGTACCTCACCGGCGTCCTCAACTGGCCGCCGCTCTGGCTCGTCGTCATCGTGACCGTCGACTTCCTCGCGGGACTCGTCGAGATGTCGTTCTGGTCGGCGCTCCGCGTGTACCTCGTCCTCGTCGAGTCCCTCCTCGTCGTGACGCTGTATCTCACGCTCGTCCGGGCAGGAGCGGAGCGATTCGCGGTACGGCGCGCGCTCGTCGCGGGCATCGCGCTCAATCCCGTCGCGATCATCCTCGTCTGCCAGCACGGGAACAGCGACGTCCAGGTCGGTTTCCTCGTCACCCTCGCGGTCGCCGCGCTGATCTCCCACTGGCGCTCGCGGGACGCGGTCCTCTGGCTGTGCGGCTGCCTCCTCGTCGGCCTGGCGATCCTCGCGAAGACGGCGCCGCTCGTGCTCGCGCCGATCCTGGCGCCCGGGGCGCGTGCTGCGACGCGGGTCGGACGGACGCTCGGCGCCGTACTGCTGCTCGGCCCTGCCGCGCTCGGCGTCGCGGTGATCGCGGCTCTCGTCCCCGTCGCGGTCTGGGATCACGTCATCGGCTACCGCTCCACGCGCGGCTACTTCGGACTGTCCGGGATGGTGTCCGAGCTCGGCCGGGTCGATGCCCGGTTGACGGTGGTGACCGCGATCGCGTTGGCACTCGGCGGACTTCTCGCGCTCCTCTGGCGCCGTTGGTCGCGCGACGGCGCGATTTCACCCGAGCGGAGGTTCGCTCTCGCGGCGGCGGCGGTCGTCGTGGTCGCGCTCTGGATCCCGGAGGTGTTCGACCGCCTGACGGGATTCGACGCACGAGCGCGGTACGACACCGCGTTCACACTCGCGGTCGTCCTGCTCGTCGCATGGCTGGCCGTTCGGCTGTGGCGCCTCGAGCTGCTCGGGCCTGCCGAGGTCTTCCTCCTCGTCGCCGTCATCTTCATGACGATCGTCGCCTTCGGCCCGGGCTACGGCGCGCACTACGCGTACTGGTTCATCCCCGCTCTCGTCGGCACGTACGTCCTCCTCGACGACAGGTGGCGGCGGCTCCTGCGAATCGCGTGGATCGTGGCGGCCGTGACCTACGGCGTCGAGTACGCGTTCATCCCGTTCCTCGGTGCCTACGCAGCGGCCATCCTCGGCGAGGGCGGCTGGGTGGCCGACGTCTCCGAGTACGTCTCGGAACCGTGGCGGCTCGTCGTCTTCCGCATCCCCCTCTTCGTCGTGTACCTCGTCGTGATCGCGGAGGGAGTCGGACGGCTCGGCTGGATCAGAGAGCGAAGCTCTGGCGGTAGCGGCGGACAAACGTCGCCTCCGGCAGCGTCGCGAGTAGCGAGCGGGCCGGGCCGAGCCTGATCACGGCGCGCTCGGCCTTGCCGAGCGTGGATACGCGGTGGCCGTCCACCAGGACTCCGGCCTCCACGTCCGCCGAGCGGTTCCAGACGATCACGTCGGCGCCGGGCGGGATGACGAGCGGGCGCGCG
>DASQLF010000063.1:0-3047 GCA_035630135.1 Gaiellaceae bacterium | reverse complement strand
GCCCGCCAGTCGTGATGCCATCAGAGACGCGATCGACTACTGGTCGCGCGTCTACGGCGTCGACCCGACGCTCGCGCGCGCGCTCGCCTGGATGGAGTCGGGCTGGCAGCAGGACGTCGTCTCGTCCGTCGGCGCGCTCGGCGTCATGCAGCTGCTCCCGGAGACCTGGGAGTTCGTCGACGTCGTGCTCCTGGGGGAGCGAACACCACGCACGTACCAGGGCAATGTCCGCGCCGGTGTGCGCTACCTGCGCTGGCAGCTCGACGAGTTCGACGGGAACACGCGGCTCGCGCTCGCGGGCTGGTACCAGGGGGCGCGAGCAGTGCGCGAGGTCGGTCTCTACAACGAGACGAAGGTGTTCGTCCGCATCGTGCTCGCGCTCTACGGCACGGTCTGAGCAGGCTCGTCGTCGAGGACGATTGCGACAACGTCCCACAGGTCCAGGTGTCGTCCGCGCTCTCGCGCCGCGGTGAACTCCGCGTGTCGAGCCACTGCGAGTTCGGGCGCTCGATCGTGCGGAACCACATCCGACACCGATCCCCACAACGTTCCCGCCCGCTCGAGGTCGCCGCGAGCGAACGCGGCTCGCGCGAGATAGGCAAGCGTGAACACGGCGTAGGTTCGGTTCTCCTGCTCGCGCTCGAGTCGGAGTGCCGCTACTCCGGCCTGCTCGGCGTCGTCGAGCAGGCCGTGCTCGACCGTCATCCGGGCCAGGAGGTTAAGCTGAACCGCGCGCCACCAGTCGAACCCAATCTCCTCCGCTAGCTTCGCGCTCCGCTTCGTGAGCTTCATGGCCGTCGGCAGGTCGCCGGCGCGGAGCGCGAGCTGCGCCTCGATGTATATGTTCGTGCACTCGACGAGGGGATACCGGCGACGTGACAACGCCGCGGACTCGTCGACGTATCGCCGGGCCAGCGTCGGATCCTCGTCCAACAACTCCGACGCCAGCCGGTGCAGGAGCTGGGCGATCGACCGCTCGTCGTCGAGCTCCCGAAAGAGCTCGAGGCTCTCCTCGTGCAGCGCGAGCGAATTCGGATCCCTCACGAGGTTCGAGGTGCCCGCGAGGACTCTGAGCGCACGCGCGCGCAGCCGGACGGGAATGTCGCCAGCTTGATCGAGTAGTCGCCGTCGGCGTGCCCGTGTGCATGCCCATGCGCACTCGGACCGGGCCGCCTGCGAGGCCCGACGCACCCTCGACTGCTGCTGCGGCCGCGCCCTCCGCCGTCGGGAACGCGACGAAGAACGCATCGCCCTGCGTGTCGACCTCACGCCGCCGTGCGCGGCGAACGCCTCGCGCAGCACGCGGCGGCGCTCCGCGAGCGCTTCTGCATAGGCATCCGGCCCGAGAGAGTGCAACAGCCGGGTCGAGCCCTCGATGTCCGTGAAGAGGAAGGTGACCGTCCCGCGCGGGAGATCGGCGCGCATCGCCGCGTTATAGACCGAACCGTGTCTAGCGGGAACGACGGATGAGCTCGTTCAGCGGATACGCGTCCTTGTCGAGCACGGTCTCGGCCTGCGCGGCGCCCGTGACCGGAAGCGACGCGGGGTCGAGGAGACCGACCTGCGCCAGGAACGACGCCTGATCCCAGTAGATGTGCTCGTGCGAGACCTTGCCGTCCGCGAATCCGACGACAACGCAGAACGCGAGTCGCACGTGCTTCCCGGTGGGCGCGACGCCCGGCAGGAGCTGGGGCATCTCGATGTCGTGCGTGAACGAGAGCACGAGCTCGTCGACGACCTGGTTCGAGCCGAGGGTACGCGAGACCGGGGTGATCTCGATGTCCGCAGGCCACTTCCCGATGAAGTGCTCGCCGTAGAAGCCGCGCACCGCCTCGGTTCCGACGCCGCCCGTCATCGCGGGCAGGTGGTAGACGTACGGCTCGTCGGTCATGGTCGCCATCGTGGCGTCGAGATCCATGTCGACGAACTCCGCGGCCACGTGCGCGTCGAAGACCGCTCCCAGATCGGCGTCCATGCCGTCGGGAACCTACACCGAGGCCGCTTGACATGTCACGCGCGCGCGGGATTGAATCCCGAGGTGCTCCTCCGCGAGGTCGAATACGCTCGTCCGGCCACGGTCGACGAGGCGATCACGGTTCTCGCGGCCAACGAGGGTGCCCGCGCGCTCGCCGGTGGGCAGACGCTGATCAACGTGATGAAGCAGCGGGCGACCGCTCCCGAGGTGCTCGTCGACCTCGCCGGCCTCTCCGAGCTCCGCGCGATCGGCTTCTCCTCGGACGGGATGCTCGAGATCGGCGCGATGGTCACCTGCGCCCAGCTCATGTCGTCGTCCGAGGTCGAGGTCTCGCGCCCGATCCTGGCGGAGGTGGCCGGCACCATTGCGGACGTCCAGGTGAGAAATCGCGGGACGATCGGCGGCAACGTGTGTGTCAGCGACCCGACGAACCATCTCCCGCCGCTCCTCGTCGCGCTCGATGCGACGTTCACGATCCGAGGCGAGGGAGGAGAGCGGACCGTCTCGGCCGACGAGTTCTTCGTGGGCGTGTACGTGACCGCGGTGGGCGAGGGCGAGCTGCTGACGAAGGTGAACGTGCCGCCCTCGAGCGGCGCCGGTGACGGATATGCCGGCGTGACGATCGGCGCGCACGGCACCTACGTCGTGAACGCGGCCGCCACCGTCACGGGCGACGCGACTCGCGTCGCAATCGGCTGCGTCGCCGCGTCGCCGGTGCGCGCGACGGCGATGGAGGAGCGGCTCGACGGTGACTTCTCGAAGGAGGCTGTCCGAGCCGCGGCCGAAGGGCTCGGATCCTCGCTGGATCCCCCGTCGGACGTCCACGGATCCGCCGACTACCGACAGCATCTGGCCGAGGTTTCCGCCGTGCGCGCGGTGCTGCAGGCGGCAGAGCGGAGGAAGACATGAGCCAGCCCGTCACGAGCCGCACTGTCTCCGTCGAGGTCAACGGCGAGCAGATCGAGTACGACGTGCCGGCGCGCCGGCTCCTCGTCCACTTCCTGCGCGACGACCTCGGGCTCACGGGCACGCATATCGGCTGCGACACGGGGAACTGCGGGGCGTGCACCGT
>DASQLF010000062.1:0-23155 GCA_035630135.1 Gaiellaceae bacterium | reverse complement strand
ACGCACGTCCGCAGCATTGGGCCGACATCGGCGGGCCTCGCGGGCGAGGCGATCACGAGCCCGGGGATGTCACGCAGCACACCGAGCCCGTTGTCGTTGTGGAAGTGCCCGCCGAAGCCCTTCTGGTAGCCGTAGCCCTGGACCCGCACGACCATTCCGTTCCGGTATGCGCCCTGCGAGAAGAACTGGAGCGTCGCGGCCTCGCCGCGGAGCTGATCCTCCGCGTTGTGGAGGTACGCGAGGTACTGGATCTCGGGTATCGGGAGGAAGCCGCTGACTGCGGCACCAAGCGCGAGCCCGAGGATCGACGTCTCGTCGAGCAGCGTGTCGAACACGCGCCCGGCACCGAAGCGGGCGTGCAGCCCGCGCGTCACGCCGTAGACGCCGCCCTTCGCCGCGATGTCCTCTCCGAAGAGGAGGGCGTTCGCATGGCGCTCGAGCACCGCGGCGAGGCCGGCGTTGATGCCCTGCGCGAGCGTCAGCGATTCTCCGTCCGGCAGCGCGACGCGCTTCGCCTTCTCCGCGACGACCCCGGGCGAGCGCGGCGCGAGCGGCCCCATCACCTGCTCGGCCGTCGACATCTGCGGTAGAACCGCGACCTCGAGCGCCACCTCGCGCACCTCGTCCCGCGCTGCGACGTAGTCGTCCGCGAGCTCCTCTCCCGTCGCCCGACCGGCCGAGACGAGCCAGCGCCCCGTGCCGAGGATCGGATCCTTCTCGTAGTCGGCGCGGACCGCCTGCGGCGTGCGGTACGCCATCTCGGCGTCGGCGCCTGCATGGCTGAGGTAGCGCACGGTGCGCAGGTGGAGGATCGCGGGGCGCCGGCGCTCGCGCACCCACTCGGCCATCTCGCGCGCGACGCCGAGCACCTCCGCGGGATCGTGACCGTAGGCGATCTCGTAACGGAGCTGCTCGCGCGCGGTCAGGGCCGACTCCACCCACCCCGCCGGCGAGGGAACGCTGATCCCGAGGCCGTTGTCCTCGCATACGAACAGGAGAGGAAGCGGAAGCCCCTGGTGGGAGATCTGCGCCGCGGTGTTCAGGGCGGCCTGGGCGGTCGCGTGGTTGACCGACGCGTCACCGAACGAGCAGACGACGATCGCGTCGTGCTGCCAGGGACTCGCGACGCGGAGCCTCGCCGCACGGTCGATCGCGAGCGCCATGCCTACTGCCCGCGGCGGATGCGAAGCGATCGTCGAGGTCATCGGGAGCACTGCGAGCTCCTTGCGGCCGAAGACCTTGTGCCTGCCGCCGGCGATGGGCTCGACGGTTGCCGCGACGACGCCAAGCATGATGTCGCGAAGCCCGTCGACGTCCGCCGCCTGCGACGAGCGCGCGAGGTAGAAGGCGCCGGAGCGGTAGTGCAGGAGCGCCGGATCGTCGACCCGCAGGGCAAGGGCGACGGCGGCGTTCGATTCGTGACCTGCCGATCCGATCGTGTAGAAGCTTCGGCCGTGCTGCTGCAGCCAGCGGGCGGCATAGTCGGCTTGCCGGCTGTCGACCTGTGCCCGCCAGATCTCCTCGGCCTCGGGAGGAGCCGTGCGCAACACGGCGCTCGGCTCGAGCGCTCTCAGCGCCTCGAGGAGATGCTCCTCGAGCGGGTCGAGCTCGACGGAAGTGGTCGTCGCCATCAGGCGAGGCAACCCTTACACGGCGACCGGCTGCTCCATCTCTGCACTCCACTCGCCCGCGACCGCTCGCTCGTTCATGCGGGCGCGGTGCACGAACGCGGCCTGCGCGGCCTCCAGGTTGCCGGAGTCTCCGCCCCACGCCTCGAGCGCGGAGGCCTGCAGCGCACGCCCGTACGAGAACGACAGCGGCCACGGGCTGCCCGCGATCCGGTTGATCGCGTTCAGGTTCTCGGTCGCCTCGACCTCGGACTGACCGCCCGAGAGGAACACGATCCCGGGGATCGCGGCCGGCACGACTCCGAGAAACGTGTTCACGGTCGCCTCGGCGATGCGCTCGGGCGAGGACTGGTCGGGCGCGCCCTTTCCGGGGATCACCATGTTCGGCTTGAGGAGTGTTCCGCGCAGGTCGATCCCGTGCTCGTAGAGCGCCGCGAAGGTCTCGTGCAGCGTGCGTGTCGTGACTTCCTGGCAGACCTCGAGGGAGTTGTCGCCGTCCATCAGCACCTCCGGCTCGACGATCGGGACGATGCCGGCCTCCTGGGAGAGCGCGGCGTAACGCGCGAGTGCCTCGGCGTTCGCGCGGAGGTTCCCGTCCGTCGGGATGCCGTCGCCGATCGTGATCACGGCCCGCCACTTCGCGAAGCGCGCGCCGAGCGAGCGGTACTCCTCGAACCGCGCGCGCAGCCCGTCGAGGCCCTCGGTGACCTTCTCGCCCGGGAAGAGCGCCTGGTCGTGCGCACCCGTGTCGACCTTGATGCCCGGCACGACGCCCTTCGACGACAGCACCTCCGCGAGCGACGTGCCGTCGTCGGCCGACTGGCGAAGCGTCTCGTCGTAGAGGATGACGCCGCCGATCGCGTCCTCCATCCCGGCCGCCGTGAACAGGAGCTGCCGGTAGGTGCGGCGGTTCTCCTCGGTCGACTCGACGCCGATCCCGTCGAAGCGCTTCTTGATCGTCCCGGTCGACTCGTCGGCCGCGAGGATCCCCTTGTTGTCGGCGACGATCGTCTTTGCGGTGTCGTGTAGCTCGTGCGCTCCCATCTAGCGCGCTCCTTTCATCAGGCTCTGGATCTTCGAGAGTGGATGCGAGGCGACGATGCGGCGGAACGTGCCGGAGCGCGAGCGCATCACGATCGACTCGGTCTCGACGCGGTCGCCGACGACCCGCACGCCGCGGAGGAGCGCCCCGCTGGTCACGCCGGTCGCGGCGACGAACGCGTCCTCGCCCTGGACGAGGTCGTCCGCGGTCAGAACGCGGGAGATGTCGTAGCCCTCCTCGCCGAGCCGCTGGCGCTCCTCGTCGTTCCGCGGCCACAGCTTCCCTTGCATCGCACCGCCGAGACACTTGATCGCGGCCGCAGAGATGACGCCCTCCGGCGTGCCGCCCACGCCCATGAGCAGGTCGATGCCCGTTCCGGGCTGTGCCGCTGCGATGGCCGGCGCGACGTCGCCGTCGCGAATCAGGTTCACGCGCGCGCCCGCCTCGCGGAGCTCTGCGATGAGGGCGTCGTGACGCTCGCGCTCGAGGACGACAACGGTGAGGTCGTTCACCGCGACGCCCTTGGCCTCCGCGACGCGCTCGAGGTTCTCGGTCGGTGTGGCGTCGATGTCGATTGCGTCCGCCGCGTCAGGCCCGACCGCAATCTTGTCCATGTACAGGGCGGCGCCGGGGAAGAACATCGTCCCGCGCTCGGCGACCGCGATCACCGAGATCGCGTTCGGCATGCCCAACGCGGTCAGCCTCGTCCCCTCGAGCGGGTCGACGGCGACGTCCACCTCGGGGCCTGTTCCGCCTCCAACCTCTTCGCCGTTGAAGAGCATCGGCGCCTCGTCCTTCTCGCCCTCGCCGATCACGACGACGCCGCGCATCGTGACCGTGTCGAGCATGATCCGCATCGCGTCGACCGCAGCCTGGTCGGCGGCGTTCTTGTCACCGCGCCCGATCCACCGCGACGCGAACGTCGCGGCCGACTCCGTGACGCGGACGAGCTCGAGCGCAAGGTTCCTGTCCGGTACCTCGCTCACGTGGATCGATCCTACATCCGTTCGGGCGCCTCGACTCCCACGAGATCGAGGCAGCGGGCGATGACCGACTGCGTCGCGGAGCAGAGCGCGAGCCGGAACGCCTCCTGCTCGGACTCGAGCACGCGGTGCTCGTGGTAGAAGCGATGGAAGTCGTCGGCGATGCGGATCGCGTAGATCGGGATCGCGTGCGGCGCCCGGCGTTCGGTGGCCTGCGCAACGATTCCGGGGAACTCCAAGAGCCGCTTCACCAGCTCGCGCTCCTCGCGCTCGAGCCGCGGCGACGAAGACCCCTTGTAACAGTCTGTTGCAAGGGCATTCGTCCCTGCATTGCGGAGGATTCCGGCGATTCGGGCGTGTCCGTACTGGACGTAGTAGACGGGGTTCTTGTTCGAGCGCTCTTTCGCGAGGTCGACATCGAGCTCGATCGTCTGGTCGTGTCCGCGCGACACCAGGTACCAGCGGGCCGCGTCCACCCCGATCGTGTCTACGAGCTCGTCGAGGAACACGACGTCGCCGCGCCGCTTCGACATCTTCTTCGCCTCGCCGCCCTCGAGAAGATGCACGAGCTGGTAGAGGAGCACCTCGATCCGGTCGGGATCCTCGCCGAGCATCCGGGCGATCGCTGCGTACCAGTTCCGCGTCCCGTGATGGTCGGCGCCGAGCACGTAGATCAGCCGGTCGAACCCGCGCGCGAGCTTGTCGGCGACGTACACGACGTCTGCCGCCCGGTACGTGCTCGTGCGGTCACCGGAGCGCAAGAGCACACGATCCGCCTCGTCGCCGTAGGCCGAGGACCGCGCCCAGAGAGCTCCTTCGCTCTCGAACGTGTCGAGTCGTGGAAGGAACTCGGGCAGCCGCTGCTCGAGCTCCCGCTGCTTCGCCCAGCTGTCGAAGTGGATGCGGAAGCGCTCGAGGGTGTCCTCGATCGCCTCGAGCATCCGTGGAACCGGATCGCCCTCGAGCGCCGCGAGTTCCGTGACGTAGGCGCCGCCATAGCCGTCCTCCGGGGGCTCCTCGCCGCGCCGGACCGCGTCCACGGAGGCATGGAATCGCTCCATCTGCGCGCCCGAGTCGTTGTAGTAGTACTCGCGCTCGACGTCGTGACCGGCGAACGCGAGGAGCCGTGCGACCGAGTCCCCGTAGGCGCCGTTCCGCGCACTCGCGACCGTGATGGGGCCTGTCGGATTCGCGGACACCATCTCGACCTGGATGCGCTCGCGCTCCGTCGCCGAGCCCGCTCCGAAGGACGGGCCGGTCTCGACCATCTCGCCCACCCCGTCCACGAGCCACGAGTCCGGCACCCAGAGGTTGACGAAACCCGGCCCGGCTGACTCGGCGCGCTCCGCGAGCCCTTCCGTCACCGCTCGTGCGGCGATCTCGTCCGCGATCTCGCGCGGCGGCCGCTTCTGCAGGCCGGCGAGCTTCAGCGCGACGTTCGTCGCGTAGTCGCCGTGCTCGGCGTCGCCCGGCCGCTCGAGAGTGACGGGCGAGCCCGCGAGCTCGGTCAGCGAGGCTGCAAGGCGGGCGACGGGATCGGACGGGCGCGGCACGCGCCCATCCTAGGCTGAGCGCCTAGCGGGCCTTCGCGGCAGAGGGCGCGGACGAGATCGGCACCACGACGCCGTCGCGATGGAGTGCGAGCTGGACTTCCTCGCGCGCCTTGTAGATCCGCCACTTCACCGTCGCGAGCGTGACCTCGAGCGTCTCGGCGATCTCGGTGTACGAGAGGCCGACGACGTCACGGAGAAGGAGCGCCATCTTGAGATCCGGATTGAGATTCTCGACCGCGCGCCATACCGCGTCGATCGTCTCCGCGCGCTCGGCGGGAGCGTCGACGACCTCGAGTGGAGGAGCGTCCTCGATGTTCACCACGGCGCGAGGCCGGCGCTCGATCGCGCGAAGCTCGTCGAGGACGCGGTTCTTCGTCACCTGGAAGAGCCACGTCGTGAACCGCGAGCGCAGCGAGAAGCTCGGGAGCCCCTGGAACACGCGGAGAAAGACTTCTTGCGTCAGATCCTCCGAGAGGCTGCGGTCGCCCGTGAGGCGAAGCACGTAGTTGTAGACCGGCTGCTCGTACGTCCTCACGATGATCGAGAACGCACGCTCGTCGCCCCTCTGCGCCTTGCGCAGGACTCCGAGGTCTGGTTGTGGCAGCGACATGTGCGCGGGGAGTATAGGGCTCGATTTGTAAGGGGTTTCGGCGCCGGCCGTTAGGGAGCCGTTGCGAGCGAAATCCCTGTCATGTCAACGGGTACGGGAACTCCGAGCAGCGTCAGGATGGTGGGCGCGAGGTCGGACAGCTGACCTTCTTCGGGCAGTACGAACCGGTCATCCGTCAGCACCAGAGGAACTCGATTCGTGGTGTGCGCCGTGTGCGGGCTGACACCGTCTGCTTCGAGCATCACCTCAGCATTCCCGTGATCGGCGGTCACCAAACAGACGCCGCCCGCCGCCCGCGCGCACTCGAGGACACGGCCGAGCGCTCGGTCCGTCGCCTCGACGGCGGCGATCACGGCGGGGATCGAGCCCGTATGCCCGACCATGTCGGGGTTCGCGAAGTTGACGACGCAGAACGCATATCCCTCGTCGACTTCCTCGCATACGCGCTGTGCGACCTCCGCGGCCGACATCTCCGGCTTCAGGTCGTAGCTCGGGACGTCGCGGGGCGACGGTGCGAGCAGGCGCGTCTCCCCCTCCCACTCGCGCTCCTCGCCACCGTTGAAGAAATAGGTCACGTGCGCGTACTTCTCCGTCTCGGCGACGTGCAGCTGGCGAAGGCCGTGCCCCGACAGCACCTCGGCGAGCGTCCTCTCGACCTCCTGGTCGCCGAACGCGACGGGGAACGGGAAGTCGTCGCGGTAGCGCGTCATCGTCGTGAGGTCGACGCCGGCCTCGAGCAGCCGCTGCGAGAGCTGGCGCGCGCGATCCGGCCGGAAGTTGAAGAAGATCGCGGCGTCTTTCGAGCCGAGCCGGGGACGCCCGGCGAGCACCACCGGCTCGACGAACTCGTCGGTCACGCCCCGTTGGTGGCTCGCCCGGACCGCCGAGACGGGATCGGCCGCGTGCTCGCCCTGGCCGCGCAGGATCGCCGCCGCCGCGCGGTCGGTGCGCTCCCAGCGCTGGTCGCGATCCATCGCGTAGTAGCGCCCGCAGACGGTGGCGATGCGCTCGGCCGGAAGCTCTGCGAGATCGTGAACAGCCGCGTTCGGCGACACGTCGCGACCGTCGGTGAACGCGTGCACCCAGGTTCGTTCGGCCATGCCCTCCCTCGCCGCAAGATCGAGCAGCGCCCGCAGGTGCGTGATGTGCGAGTGCACGCCCCCGTACGACACGAGCCCGAGCAGGTGGACGTCGCCGCCTCGCTCGCGCGCACGCCAGAAGGCAGACACGAGCGCCTCGTTTCGCCCGAGCGAGCCGTCCGCAACGGCGTGGTTCACTCTCGCGAGGTCTTGGTAGAGGATGCGGCCCGAGCCGATCGTCAGGTGCCCGACCTCGGAGTTCCCCATCTGGCCGGGCGGCAGGCCGACCGCCTCGCCGGCCGCGGCCAGGGTCGCGTGCGGATAGCGCGCCCAGAGCGCGTCGAAGACGGGCGTGTCGGCGAGCTCGACGGCATTCCCCGGGCCAGGCGGCGCGATCCCCCAGCCGTCGAGGATCACGAGGACGACCGGGCTCACGAAGCGTCGGCGGCAGCCCTGCAGATCGCCTCGAACGACGGGAAGTCGAGCGAGGCCCCTCCGACGAGCGCGCCGTCCACGTCGGGTTGGGATAGGAGCGACGCGGCGTTGTCCGGCTTCACCGACCCGCCGTAGAGCACGGGCGACGCGTGCAGCGACTTGAGGAAGGCGTGCGCATCCTGCGCGATCCGGGGCGTCGCGGTCTTTCCCGTCCCGATCGCCCAGACGGGCTCGTAGGCGAGCACCAACCGCTCGTGGCGCGGGATCACGGTGACCTGCCGCTCGAGCACGGCCTCGGTCTCCCCCGCCTCGCGCTCGGCCTCGGTCTCGCCCACGCACGCGATCACGTGCAGACCCGCTTCGAGCGCCGTTTCGGCGCGCTGCCGGACCGTTTCATCCGACTCGCCGAAGAGCTGCCGGCGCTCGGAGTGGCCCACGAGTGCGCCCTTCACGCCGAGCTCGAGCAGCATCGGAGCCGACACCTCACCCGTGAATGCGCCCTCGAGCTCCCAGTGGACGTTCTGGGCGTAGACGCAAACCGCGCTGCCCTCTCCGAGGCCCTGCAACGCCGCCTCGAGCGAGACGGCCGGCGGGCAGACGACCACGTCGACACCAGGCGCGGAGTCCGGCAGGCGGCGGATCTGCGCCGTGAACTCGCGCGCCTGGTGGGCACCCTTGAACATCTTCCAGTTCCCGGCGATGAGCATTCAGCGATCCTAGGCGAGTCGGTAGCCTCGTACCGTGGCCTCGCAGATCTGGGAGCAGCGCTTTCGCACGGCCGTCTCGTTCCTGCCGGAATGGGCTCCGGCCGCGCCACGGAACGCCGTCTACGTCTCGAACGAGTCCGGGGTCTGGCAGGTGCACGCGTTCGACACCGAGACCGGCGAGCGGCGTCAGGTGACGAGTCACCCGGTCGGCCTGGTTGACGCCGTGCCCACCTTCGACGGCCAGGGCATTCTCTGGTTCCAGGACGAGAGCGGCGACGAGTCGGGTCGCTGGCACATGCAGCCGTTCGCCGGCGGGGAGACCTCCCTCTTCCTGGATGGCGTTCCGCACGGGTGGAACGAGGGACTCGCGCAGGCGCCGGGCATCGTCGCCGTGGGAATGTCCGATCGCGACGGGTTCGCCGTGTACGTCTCGCTCGACGGCGGCAAAGCCGAGCGCATTCACCGAGCGAAGACCTCCGTGCGCCTCGGAGGTGTCGACCTCGAGGGATTCGTACGGGGGGCGCTCTCCGCGGACGGCACGCTCCTCTGCGTCGAGCACGCCGAGCACGGCGACCTCATCCATTCCGCACTGCGCATCCTCGACCCGCGCTCGGGCGAGACCGTGGACGAGCAGCTCGACGAGGGCATGTCGCTGCTCGCGCGCTGCTGGTCGCCTGTCGCCGGCGATCAACGTCTCGCCTGCGATCACGAGCGCGACGGCGAGACGCGGCCCGCGATCTGGAATCTGTCCACGGGCGAGTTCAGCCCGCTCGAGCTCGATCTCGACGGCGAGGTCTCGGCGGTCGACTGGTGGCCCGGCGGCTCCGCGCTCCTCCTGCACAACCTGCGCGAGGGCCGGTCGCAGCTGTATCGCTACGACGTCGTCGGCGGCGAGCTCACGGCCATCCCGTCCGACTCCGGATACGTGTGGAAGGCCCGCGTGCGGCCCGACGGGAGCGTCTGGTACCTGCACGAGCAGGGCGACCGGCCGCGGCGCGTGCTCGACGACGCCGGCGCGGAGGTGCTGACGCTTGCGCGAGAGGCGCTTCCGGCGCGGCCGTTCCAGTCCTGGCACTTCGAGAACGAGCAGGGGCAGCGCGTCCACGGCTTCTACGTCACGCCGGACGACTCCGACGGGCCGTTCCCGGTGCTCATGTTCGTCCACGGCGGACCGACCTGGCTCGACCTCGACCGCTGGTCTCCAGAGGTTCAGGCCTACGTCGACGCGGGGTTCGCCGTCGGAATGGTCAACTACCGCGGCTCGATCGGCTACGGACGCGAGTGGCGCGACACGCTCGTCGCGAACATCGGCGGCCCTGAGCTCGAGGACGTCAACGCGGGGCTCGCCGATCTCGTCTCGCGGGGCATCGCGGATCCCGAGCACGCTGCCGTCGGCGGGCACTCCTGGGGCGGCTACGTCACGCTCCTCGAGCTCGGCAAGCATCCAGAGCTGTGGTTGTGCGGTGTCGCGGGAGTCCCCGTCGCCGACTACGAGCAGGGCTACGAGGAGCTCTCACCGCTCCTGCAGGAGTACGACCGCGCGCTCCTCGGCGGCAAGACGCCGAAGGAACTGCCGGAGCTCATGCGCGACCGCAACCCGATCAACTTCGCCGACGAGGTCGTCGCTCCGGTGCTCGTCGTGATCGGCCGCAACGACAGCCGTTGTCCGTACGCGCAGGCGATGGCGTACGTCGACAAGCTCGCCGCGCGCGGGCACCCGCACGAGGTCTACGTCTTCGAGACCGGCCACGGCTCCTTCGACGTGGACGAGCGCCTGCGGCAGGTGCGCACGATCCTCGGCTTCCTCGCCCGGCACGTTGCGGGCGTACGCGTGCCAGACGTCGTGGCTACGACGACGGGATGACGGCTACTCCAGGGAGCTCCTTCCCCTCGAGCAGCTCGAGCGACGCGCCGCCGCCCGTGGAGACCCACGAGACGCGTGACGCGAGATCGAGCTCCTGGATCGCTCGAACCGAGTCGCCGCCTCCCACGACCGTAT
This sequence comes from Gaiellaceae bacterium, assembly GCA_035630135.1. Classification (GTDB taxonomy): domain Bacteria; phylum Actinomycetota; class Thermoleophilia; order Gaiellales; family Gaiellaceae; genus GMQP-bins7. The sequence continues at coordinate 13,119 of DASQLF010000062.1, read as the reverse complement.
AGGCGTTCGCGTCGGCAACCGCCTGGGCCACCGCCTTCGTTCCCTCCGCGAAGCGTGGCCATTCGAAGACGCCCATCGGGCCGTTCCAGAACACCGTTCGCGCGCGGCCGATCAGCTCGGCGAAGCGCTCGCGCGTCTCCGGGCCGATGTCGAGGCCGAGCCAGCCCTCGGGGAGGTCGTCATACGGGGCGACGCGACTCTCCGCATCCGCCTCGAAGGCGGCGGCCGCGACCACGTCCGTCGGCAGCTCCGCGTCGTACGGCAGCGGGTTCTCGTCGCGTAGCTCCTCGGCCATCTTGCCGCCGATGACAACCGTGTCCGCCCGCTCTCCGAGCTTCACGAGCACGCCCAGTTTGTCGTCGACCTTCGCGCCACCGGCGACCAGCACGAACGGGCGCTCCACGCGCCCGAGAAGGCGGCCGAGCATCTCGAGCTCCTGCTCGAGCAGGAAGCCCGCGTATGCGGGGAGCAGGTGCGCGACGCCCTCGGTGGAGGCGTGCGCACGGTGCGCAGAGCCGAACGCATCGTTGACGTACAGATCCATCCCCTCCGCGAGGCGCTCCGCGAACGCGGGATCGTTCTTCGTCTCGCCGGCGTCGAAGCGGGTGTTCTCGAGCACCGCGATCCGCTCGTCCTCCACGAGCTCGCGCAGCCGCGCCGCGACCGGCGCCATCGCGAACGCCGGATCGGGGCCCTTCGGCCTACCGAGGTGCGAGCACACGGTCACATGGTCCGCGCCGCGCCCGAGGAGGTCGAGCAGCGTCGGGAGCGACGCGCGGATGCGCGTGTCGTCGGCAACGGCGCCATCCTCGAGCGGGACGTTCAGATCCGAGCGCACGAGCACGCGCTTGCCGGAGACCTCCGCGTCGCGGACGGAGCGGGGCCGGTGCATCCCTACGGAAGGAGCTTGCCCATGATGTCGACGAGCCGACACGAGTAGCCCCACTCGTTGTCGTACCAGCCGAACACCTTGACCGTGCTCCCGTTCACCATGGTGAGCTCGCTGTCGTAGATGCAGGAGTACGGGTTCCCGACGATGTCGGTCGAGACGAGCGGGTCGTCCGAGAACTGGAGGATGCCCTCGAGCGGGCCTGAGGCTGCGTCGCGATAGGCGGCCTGCACCTCATCGGCCGATGTCTCCCGCCCGAGCGACACCACGAGATCGGTGAGGGATCCGGTGGCGATCGGCGCGCGTACGGCGACGCCGTCGATCTTGCCCTGCAGATCGGGCAGCACGAGGCCGATGGCCTTCGCCGCTCCCGTCGAGGTCGGTACGAGGTTGATGGCTGCGGCGCGCGCTCGGCGCAGATCCTTGTGCGGCGCGTCCTGGAGGCTCTGATCCTGCGTATAGGCGTGGATCGTCGTCATGAAGCCCGACTGGATCTCGCCCAGGTCGTGCAGCACCTTCGCCAGCGGCGCGACGCAGTTCGTCGTGCACGAGGCGTTGGACACGATGTGGTGGTTGTCGGGCTCGTAGCGATCGTCGTTGACGCCGAGGACGAGCGTGATGTCGGGATCCGTCGCCGGCGCGGAGATGACGACCTTCTTCGCTCCGGCGTCGAGGTGCTTCTGGGCACCCTCGCGATCGGTGAAGAAGCCGGTGGACTCGAGGACCACATCGACGCCGAGGTCTCCCCACGGAAGCGCGGCGGGATCTCGCTCGGAGAGCATCTTGACTTCCTCGCCGGCTGCCCGGAGCGTGCCGTCGGCGAGCTCCACCTCGCCGTCGAAGGGGCCGAGCGTCGAGTCGTAGCGCAGGAGGTGCGCCATCGTCTCCGCGTCGCCGAGGTCGTTCAGCGCCACGATCTCGAGATCGGAGCCGAGGGAGTGCTGCGCGCGGAAGAAGTTCCGCCCGATCCGGCCGAAGCCGTTGATGCCGACACGAATGCCCATCTCTCCTCCGCTTCTCGGATGCCCGGTCGTGGTCGAGTCTAACCCTGGCCCTCCGCGAGCTCCTCGAGAGCCCGGAGGCGTCGGTAGAGCGCCGCCTTGGAGACGCGAGGATCCGTTCGCGCGGCGAGCTCGCGGAGTGATTCCACGGGATGGCGCAGGCGCAGCTCGGCGGCTTCGCGAAGCGGCTCCGGGAGGTCGCCGAGCTGGTCGTGCTCCTGCAGGCTCGCAACAGCGGCCAGCTGACGCCGCGCCGAGCGGCTGGTCCTGACGACGTTTGCGTGATCCGCGTTCGCCAGGCGGTTGGCTCGGGATCGCGTCTCGGCGACGACTGCGCGCTCCTCGAGTCCGAGCACCGTCTCGGTTGCGCCCATCAGCGCGAGCAGCGACTCGATCGTCTCCCAGCTCTTCGCGTACGCGACCTCGTGGCTCGCGCGCTCGACGGTGTGCAGCTCGATCTCCTCGGCACTCGCGAGCCGGGCGATCAGCGCCGCCGAAGCGGGCGACGCCGTGCGGAGCTCGAGGTGCGGCGACCGGCCCAATGACAGCGAGCCGGCGCCGAGGAACGCGCCGCGCAGGTACGCCGCACGGCAGCAGCTACGACCGACCACGCGGCGCGGCGGTACGTCCAGTGGCGCATGTCGCCGGTCGAGGACGCCCGCCGCCGTCAGCACGCCGAGCGCGGCTTCCGTCCCCTCGAGGTGGAGCTGGTAGCGGGTCGCCGTGTCGAAAGCCTGCCGGCGGTACGTGCGAATCTCGCCGCGAAGCCCGCTCTCGCGCAGCAGGGCGAAGCTGCGTCGTGCTGCCGCCCCACTGCCGAGGTCGAGGTGGAGCGACCACTCGCCTCCGCCACGCAGGTGAAGGCTGCCGGCCGCATGAAAGAGCGCAGAGAGCTCGGCGAGACGGTCGCACGCGCGACGCGGGGCGATCGCCGCGAGCTCCTCGCGGACGTCCTCAGACGTGATCACAGATGCACGCCTTCGAGCGCGAGCAGGCGTCGCTTGACCTCGATGCCGGCGGATCCGTAGCCGCCGATGCCGTTGGCCCCGACGACGCGGTGGCACGGGACGACGAATGCGTAGCGGTTCCCCGCGCAGAGCGCACCCGCAGCGCGCGCGGCGCCGGGCCGTCCGGTGAGCGCGGCGAGCTCCCCGTAGGAGACGACCTCACCCCGGGGAACCGAGCGCAACGTCTCGACGAGCGCCCGCTGGAACGGCGTCATCCACTCCAGGTCGACGGCCACGTCCTCGAAGGACACGTCCTCGCCCCTCAAGAACGCATGGAATCTCGCGATCAGGCCGTCGAGCCGGGAGTCAGACGCCGCGTCTGACACCTGGGCGAAGCGAAACTCGTGCTCGAGCAGGACGCCGTCGCGCTCCCACAGCTCGCCGGAGCCCCACCCCGGCACGACGTAGCGCGTCTCGACGATCGCCACGCCGGCCACTCTAGAATCGCCCGCATGAGCGCACACGGTCTTTTCACGCCACCGCACCACGACAACGAGCCCGTCCGGAGCTACGCCCCGGGTACGCCGGAGCGAGCCGAGCTGAAGACACGCCTGCAGGCGATGCAGAGCGAGCGGATCTCGATCCCGATGATCATCGGCGGCAAGGACGTGCACACGAAGGAGACGTTCGAGGCCGTCATGCCGCACCGCAAGAGCCACGTGCTCGCGGACGTGGCCAAGGGCGGCCCCGAGCACGTCGAGCAGGCGGTCAAGGCCGCAGGGAAAGCGCACGCCGACTGGTCGCGGATGCCGTGGCAGGAGCGCGCGGCCGTCTTCCTCCGGGCAGCCGAGCTCCTTTCCGGCCCGTGGCGCTCGACGCTGAACGCGGCGACGATGCTCAACCAGTCGAAGACCGCGCACCAGGCCGAGATCGACGCGGTCTGCGAGATGATCGACTTCTGGCGCTACAACGTCGACTTCATGCTCCGCGTCTACGCGGAGCAGCCGCACTCGCCGACCGGGATCTGGAACCGCCTCGAGTACCGGCCGCTCGAAGGCTTCGTCTTCGCGGTCAGCCCCTTCAACTTCAGCTGCATCGGCGGGAACCTCTCCTCCACGCCCGCGCTCATGGGCTGCACCGTCGTGTGGAAGCCCGCATCGACAGCCGCCCTCTCGGCGTACTACTACATGCGCCTGCTGCAGGAAGCCGGCCTTCCGGACGGGGTGATCAACCTCGTCTACGGCTCCGGATCGACCATCGGCACCGCGGCGGTCGCGGATCCCGACCTCGCCGGCATCCACTTCACGGGCTCGACCGAGGTCTTCAACGGGATGTGGGAGACGGTCGGCGCGAACGTCGCCGCCGGCAAGTACCACGGCTACCCGCGTCTCGTCGGCGAGACGGGCGGCAAGGACTTCATCCTCGCGCACCCGTCCGCCGAGGCCGAAGCAGTCGCGACCGCGGTCGTCCGCGGCTCGTTCGAGTACCAGGGCCAGAAGTGCTCGGCGGCCTCCCGGCTGTACGTCCCCTCGAACCTCTGGCCCGAGGTGAAGGAGCGGCTCGTCGCCGACGTGAAGACGATCCGGATGGGTGACCCGACGGACTTCGAGAACTTCATGGGCGCGGTGATCGACGCGAACGCCTTCAAGACGCACGCCGACGCGATCGCCGAGGCGCGCTCCGCCGGCGCAGAGATCCTCACGGGCGGCGAGACGGACGACTCCGAGGGCTTCTTCGTCGAGCCGACCGTGATCACGACGGAGGACAAGGGCTTCCGGCTGTTGCGCGACGAGCTCTTCGGCCCGATCGTGACGACGTACGTATACGACGAGAAGCGCTGGGACGACACGCTCGAGCTCGTCGACGAGACAGCTCCATACGCTCTCACGGGTGCGGTGTTCTCGACGGAGCGGGCGGCGATCCAGCAGGCGCACGACGCTCTGCGCTACTCGGCGGGCAACTTCTACGTCAACGACAAGCCCACCGGGGCGGTCGTCGGCCAGCAGCCCTTCGGCGGCTCGAGAGCGAGCGGAACGAACGACAAGGCGGGCTCCATGTGGAACCTCATCCGCTGGGTGACGCCACGAACGGTCAAGGAGACCTTCGTACCGCCCACCGACTACCGCTACCCGTTCCTCGCGCCCGATTCAGACGGCAAGCAGTAGGGAATAACCGCGGATGCTCGTCCGCGTTCTCGACGGGATCGACGCCTTCCTCGACCAGCTCGGGGCCGTCGACTTCCTCCCGCTCGCGCTCGCCATCGGCTGCCACCTCTTGAAGATGGGCTGCACGAGCCGCGCGTGGCGGAACGTGCTCGCCGCCGCCTATCCGGAGAATCGCGTGTCGTGGCCGCAGATCTACGCGGCCTACCTCGCGGGGGTCGGGATCAACGCGATCATCCCGGCACGCGCGGGCGACGCAGTGCGGATCGTGCTCGCGCACCGTGCGATTCCCGGGAGCACGTACACGACCGTCGTGTCGAGCACACTCGTCCTGAGCTTCTTCGACATGTTCGCCGCGAGCATGTTCCTCGGCTGGGCACTGACGACGAACAAGCTGCCCGGCCTCGACGTCATCGCGCGCTTCGAGAGCTTCGACTTCGCGTGGATCCTGTCGCGCCCGCTCTTGCTCGAACTCGTCGTCGCCGGCGTCATCGTCGCGCTCGGCGTGCTCGGCTTCTGGATCTCGGGGCACGTCGCGGACTTCAAGGATCGCGTCGGGCAGGCGTTCCGCGTCGTCTCGCCGCCGACCCGCTACCTCCGCCGGGTGGCGAGCTGGCAAGCGCTCGACTGGGGTCTGCGCTTCCTCACGATCTGGTTCCTCCTCGACGCCTTCAACATCCCACAGACGCTCGAGAACGCCGCGCTGACGCAAGTGTCGTCCAGCGTCGCGACGCTCTTTCCGATCACGCCCGCCGGCGTCGGCACCGAGCAGGCGTTCCTCCTCTACGTGCTGAGCGGCGTCGCCTCGGCCTCGGTGCTCCTCGCCTTCAGCGTCGGCGCCAAGCTGACGCTGACGCTCACGAATGTCGTCGCGGGCTTCACCGCGATCGCGCTCACCCTGCGAACCGTTCGCTTCAAGAAGGCGCTCGGCGCTCCGCCACCCGAGGTCGCCGAGCCGTAGGCGCTACCAGTGCGACGGTGCCGGGCGAGTGAGATCCACGGCGCGGCCGCCGATCGAGCCGGCTATGCGCGCCTGTGCGCCCTGCGCGCGCGTCGACCACGTCACGGTGAGATCTCCCTTCGCCGTGCCCGGCCCACCGATCGTGAGTGAGGCAGTGGCCTGTCCGGCGCCGCGGGGCATCGTCGCCGTCCCCGTGACCTCGACGTCGGTCGTCCACTTCGTCCCGTTCAGCTTGAGACTCCACACGCGCGACGTGAACGGGAGCCCGGCGGTCGAGGTCATCGTGAACTTGCCGCCGTAGAGACCCGACCCCGTCGTTCCGGGGACGGCGTACCAGCGGTCGACGACGTCCGCGAGTGTCTCGACCGCGATCCAGGCGGCGCGGCGGTCGGCCGCGGTCGAGCGATCTGTGCCTGAGGCGACCGTCGCCTCCGGCGCGTCGGCCGCACGGGCGGCGAAGCGCTGGACGAGGCGGTGCTCCGAGATCCGCGTCAGGCAGGTCGTGTCTCCAGTCGCGAGGCTCTGCACGAAGCGGCGGACGATCGCCGCGGCGCACGCGTCGGCGTCGTACAGCGCCGTGACGTGACCCATGTTCGCGGCCTCGAGGTAGGTGGCTCGGAAGTTCTGGGCGACGGCGCGTGCCTGGTAGACGTCGGTGCGGATGTCGAACTCGCCGTTCAGCACGAGCGCCTGCAAGCGCGGATACGAGCCGCCCGCCGGGAACGGCGGCTCGGGCGCGCGCGGCGCCGGCCAGTGCAGGCAGTACTCGTAGACGAAGAAGTCCGAGTCCGCGTACTCGGCCGCGCGCCACGGCGCGAAGACCGCCGGTGCCTGAGAGGCCAGGACGGCGGCATACTGCGACTCGCGCGCGGCGAACGTCGATGCCTTGTTCCAGATCGCCGGATAGTCCGTGCACCCGTAGGCGAGGTAGGCGCCTTCGGAGAAGGATCGGATCTCGGCGCGCGGGCGCAGACCGCCCGGGAGCCGCGCCGCGGCGGCGGGATCGATGGCGCCTTCGGCCACCATCCGCCCGAGCGGCCGCAAATTTCCGGCGAGGAACGCGGTGAGCGCCGCCGGCGCCTCGCGGATCCAGCCGGGCGTCCCGTCCGTGTACAGCAGCACGTCGAGCACCTTGCGCGGCGTGAAGCGCACGGTCGTCTCGCGACCCGTGCCGTCCGGCGCGGTCGTGGTGATCGCGTCGGCGCGGATTCTCTGCAGGACACGGTCGACCAGCGCAACCATGTCCCCAGGCGTCGTCGGGCACGTCGCCGCGCTCCGCGTGCAGAAGAGGGCGAGGTTCTCGCGCAGGCGCGTCGCGCTCGTCCGGTACAGCGCGTCGAGCCCGGAGATCGGATACGTCGCGTCGAGGACGAGCGTTCGCAGCATGCTCGGATAGCGGACGGCGAAGGCCTGCGAGAAGAACGAGCCGTAGCTGTCGCCGTAGAGGTCGAGCTGGGTAACACCGATGGAGTCGAGCACGGCCTTGAGGTCGTGAGCCGCGGCGGCGGAGGTATAGAGGTCGCTTCGCCGCCCGAGCTGGGCGCCGCACGCCTCGGCGTTCGCGATCCAGTTTCCGTCGTACACCTGAGCCGCGGCACACATGAACGGGTCGGACAGGCCGGTACCGCGCTGGTCGACGAGGAGCAACGCCCGACGGTCCTGCAACGGCCCGAACAGGTCGAGGTAGTAGTCGCGGCTGTCGGTCGTCGAGTAGCCCGGCCCGCCTTCCGCCGCGACGATCGTGCCGAGCTGCGACTGCCCGGTGTTCGAGCGCGGGTAGTACTCGAAACGGATAGGCGTGGTGCCGACCACGACGCCGGTGCGGTCGAGCGGGACGAAGACCGTCCCGCACCACGCCCCCGGCGCGTGCGTGCACTTCGTGAGCCCGGGAGGAACGCCCGGCGCGGGCTGTGGGTTACCGGCCGAGGCCGCTCCCGAAACGACCGCGAGCGCCGCGAGCGCGGCTGTCGCCAGTACGAGCCTCCCCACGACTCGCACCGTAACCGCCTCGGTCGAACTTCGCTAGCTGGGACCCGCTTTGTGGAGCTGCGCATACAGCACGCGCGCCGTCTTCTGCGGCAGCCCCGGAACGCCCTCCAGCTCCTCCTGCGAGGCGTCCAGGAAGCGCTCGACCGATCCGAAGTGGCGGATGATCGCACGGCGGCGAACCGGCCCGACGCCTGGCAGTCCCTCGAAGATCGTCTCCATCGACCGCGCGCTCCGCTTGCGCCGGTGGTAGCGCAGGGCAACACGATGCGCCTCGTCGCGGATGCGCTGGAGAAGCTGCAGTGCCGGGCTCGCACGATCGAGGACGATCGGAACCGGAAAGCCCGGAACGAAGACCTCCTCCTGCCGCTTCGCCAGCGAGATGACCGCGACCCGCGGCAGGTCGAGCTCCTCGAGTGCAGCCAGCGCCGCCGCGAGCTGCGCCTTGCCCCCGTCGACGACGACGAGGTTCGGCATGCGCGAGAAGCTCTCGTCGCCGTCGCCGCTTCGCAGCCGCGCGAACCGGCGGGAAACGGCTTCGCGCATCGCACCGACGTCGTCCTGTCCCTCGAGCCCGCGGATCGCGAACGTGCGGTAGTGCGCGTTTCGGGCCTTGCCGTCGACGAACACGGTCATCGAGGCCACGATCGACTCGCCCTGGATGTTCGAGACGTCGAAGCACTCGATCCGGATCGGCAGGCTCTCGAGGTTGAGCACCTCGCGGAGCTCCTCGAGCGCGGCGACGCGCTTCGAGCGCGCGGCCTCGCGGACAGCGGTGTCCGCCTGGAGCGCGAGCCGCGCGTTCTCGCCCGCGAGCTCGACGAGGCGACGCTTGTCTCCGCGCAGCGGCGCTCGTACGACGACACGTGAGCCGCGTCGCTCCGTTAGGAACTCCGAGAGCGCCTCGGTCTCCGCTATCTCCACCGGGACGAGAACCTCGGGCGGAGTCGAGGGCGCGCCCCCGTAGTACTCGAGCACGAACGCCTCGAGGATCGACTGCGAGTCCTGACCCTCGACGTTCTCGAGGTGGAACGCATAGCGGTCGATCATCTTGCCGTCGCGGAGCGGAAAGACCTGCACCGCCGCGCAGTCGCCACCGACCGCGAGACCGATGACGTCCACGGTGCCGACCTCGCGACGCTCGGTCGCCTGCCGGTCGGCGAGATGGCGGATCGAGAAGAGCCGGTTGCGGTAGCGCGCCGCCTCCTCGAAGCGCTCGTCGGCCGCCGCCTCGCGCATGCGCTCGGCAAGCTCTGCCTGGATCGTCTGCGTGTCGCCCGACAGGAAGCCGATCACGCCCTCCACGACGTCGGCGTAGCCCTCCTTCGAGATCGCGCCGACACACGGGGCGAAGCAGCGGTCGATGTGGAAGTCGAGGCAGGGGATCCCGGAGTGCCGACCGGGTCGCGGGCCCTCGCACGGGCGGAAGCGGAACACGCGGTTCAGGACGTCGAGTGTCTCGCGCACCTTCTTCGCGTTCGCGTACGGGCCGAAGTAGAGGTTCCCGCGCCGGTGCCGTTCGCGCGTGAACATGACGCGCGGGTACTCGTCCGTGATCGTCACCGCGATGTACGGGAACGACTTGTCGTCCCTGAGCCGGATGTTGAACGGCGGCCGGTGGCGTTTGACGAGGTTCTGCTCGAGGTGGAGCGCCTCGGCCTCGGTGCGCGTGACGATGACCTCGACGTCGTCGACCCGCTCGGCGAGGCGCGCGGCCCCGAAACGCGTGTCGCCGCGCTGGAAGTAGCTGCGCACGCGCGGGCGCAGCGACTTCGCTTTCCCGACGTAGAGGACGTCCCCCGCGGCGTCGCGAAAGAGGTAGACACCGGAGCTGCGCGGAAGCGCGCGCAGCTTCTCTTCAAGGTTTTCACGCATTCTCGGACTAGCGTATCCCCATGCGTCTTTCGCTCCTGGGAGCCCTCTGCGCCCTCTGCGCACTCGTGGCGCCGGGTCTTGCGACCGCTGGCCCAGGGCTCATTGTCGGTGCCGTCGAGGACGACTTGCGCACGACGACGCTCGTCGAGGCCGAGGCACGCATGACCGCGTTCCGGGTGGCGGGCTTCCGCGCAGTGCGCATCACGAGCTACTGGCGACCGGGCTTCGAAAAGCCCACCGACGAGGAGATTCGCGTCCTCGAGAACGTCGGAAGCGCGGCGCTCCGGAACAACGTTCGCGTCTACGTGACCGTGATGAGCCCCGGCTCGGCCACGACGCCGCTCACCGAGGAAGCGCGCGCCGACTTCGCCTCGTACGCGGCCGCTATCGCCCGCAGCGTGCCCTCGCTCGACCACTTCATCATCGGCAACGAGCCCAACCTCAACCGCTTCTGGCTACCCCAGTTCGGGATGGACGGGTCTAGCGCCGCTCCCGCCGCGTACCTCACGCTGCTCGCCGAGACCTACGACGCGCTCAAGTCGGTGTCCGCGGACGTGCGCGTATACGGAGGCGCGGTCTCACCGCGCGGCAGCGACCGGCCCGGCGGCGTGCGTCCGACGCACTCCCCGACGAAGTTCGTCGAGGAGCTCGGCATCGCCTACCGCGCGAGCGCCCGTACCCGGCCCGTCATGGACGCCTTCGTCATCCACCCGTACGCCGACAACTCGAGCCAGCCGCCGGCGACCGGGCACCCGAACACGACCTCGATCGGTATCGGCGACTACGACAAGCTCGTCGCGCTTCTCGGCGCGGCGTTCGACGGGACCGCGCAACCCGGATCGCGGCTTCCGATCTTCTACGGCGAGTTCGGCGTCGAGTCGGACATCCCGTCGGGCAAGGCGGCGCTCTACACGGGCGACGAGCCGGCGGCGACCCGACCCGTGGACGAGGCGACGCAGGCCGCGTACTACGAGCAGGCGCTCGCGCTGTCGTTCTGCCAGCCCACGGTCGGCGGTCTCCTCCTCTTCCTCTCGCGCGACGAGCGCGCTCGGCCAGGCTGGCAGTCGGGCGTCCACTACGTCGACGGGACGCCGAAGGCGAGCAAGCGGTTGGTCACTCGCTCGCTCGACCGCACGGCCGGCGGCTCGATCACGCGCTGTCCCGGCGTCGAGCTCCCCGTGCGCACGTCGTCACTGCAGTTCGGCACGCGCTCCGCTGCGAAGCGCGGCGTCTTTCGCGCGAGCTTCCGCTGCGACCTCGACTGTCGCTACCGCGTGCGGGTCGAGAACGCCACCACGGGAGCGACGAAGCTGTCGGCGCGCGGATCGGCGACGGTCGGGGAGTTCGTGCGAACCGACCTCGGCCGGCGGAGGCTCGCGCCGGGCACCTACCGCTACACCCTCAGCCTCGTGCACCCGGTAAACCCGGCGCCCGCGGCGCTGCGTCGCGGCCCGCCGTTCCGCCTCCCGTAGCTCGCGTCTAGTACCTGTGCTCGATGCGCCAGACGCGGACGATCACGTACGCGCACGCGCCGAGAGTCACGACGAGCGCGAACGCGTCGCGGCTCGCGGGGAGGCCGTAGCCGATCGCGAGCCCGATCGCGACGACGGCGAGCACGACGGCGGCGTAGAAGAGCCTGCGGTTCCACTCGGACCACGCCTCGAGGTCGCCGCGCCGCTCGCGCCAGACGAGGAACAGGAACAGCGCGATCGCGAGGAAGAAGGCGATCTGGAGGATCCCGCCGACCGTCGCGACCACCGGCTCCAGCGACAGCACGACGACGACGAGCGCGATCAACGCGACGATCCCGAGCCCCCGCGCAAGGGCCGGAATGCGATCCCAGAGCCGCCTCATGACCCCGACATGAAAGCGCGAACCGCCAGCGCGCCGGCGACCAGTGTCGTCACTGCGAACCAGAGGAGGCGCTTCGGGCCGACCCCCGGCGCGTAGAACCAGGGCGTGAGCGCGAGTCCCAGCGCGAGCGCGCCGTACGTGTAGTGGAGCTTCTCCGGCGCTCTGCGGTCGTCCGACAGCAGGAGCAGCCCGACGGCAGCCTGCGCGATGAGCAGCGTCTGCGCGAGGACGAGCGCGTGCGAGACGAAGGCTCCACCGCTTCCGCGGCGCCGGTACGCGACGAACCCGAGCACGGCTGACCCGACGCACACGACGACGACCGCGACGCCCAGCGCGATGTGCACGGTGAGCACGCGGGCACCCTACCCAGGCCCGCTGTACGCTCGGCTCGTGACGAAGCGCACGCGCGCGCTGGCTCCGCTCCTGGCCGTCACCGCGTTGCTCGTGTCCTGCGGCGGGGAGAGCGGCGCGATGCGCGCGATCCTGACGGACGACGAGTGCACGTTCGAGGGCACCACGGCCACCGAGGGCGGGCGACTCTCGATCGAGGTCGAGAACACGACATTCCGCTTCGCGTCCTTCGGTGTCGTCGCTCTCTACGCCGGCGAATCCGTCGACGACATCGCGCTCGTCCGGGAGCGGGTGGAGTCGAGACGGCTCCTGCGCAACCGGGCTCGCTCCGACGTCCCTCCGCCGTTCGGCCGCTGGATCGCGGGGGCGGACGTCGAGCCGACGACCCGTACGTTCCTCCCGGTCGACGCGGATCCCGGCCGCTACGCCGTCGTCTGCTACATCCACCGCAACGCCGACGAGCGACGGAGAACCGGCGAGATCGCCCGTCCCGAGCGCGCATTCGTCGCGGGCGAGATCGAGGTGGCCGGCCCGACGACTGCCCGATGAGGCGGCGCGTCAGAGCGCCGATAGCATCCTCCCGCTGATCGAAGAACATGGGTGAACCTCGACCAGGGGGCACTGGAATGACGATCGTCAACCTCTACGGCGACGACTGGGACGCCACGAGGGACAAGGAAGGGTGGCGCGCCAAGGGGACACTCGTCGGCGAGCGCATCGGCGGTGAGCTCCTCGGCGCGACCATGTCCGAGGTCGAGCCCGGCAACAAGCTCTGGCCGTACCACACGCACTATCTGAACGAGGAATGGTTGATCGTGCTGCGCGGCGAGCCGACACTGCGAACGCCCGAAGGCGAGCAGATCCTGAAGGAAGGCGATGCGGTCTGCTTTCCACGCGGCAAGAAGGGCGGGCATCAGGTCATCAACCGATCCGACTCGCCGATACGCGTGCTGATGCTGTCTTCGATGATTCGTGGCGAGATCATCGAGTACCTCGACACGGGAAAAGTCCTCGCCAAGGGAATCGAGGACGAAGACGTCATGTTCAGCCGGCCGGGGCCGACCGCGGACTACTGGGAAGGTGAGGAGTAGCG
>DASQLF010000061.1:0-4622 GCA_035630135.1 Gaiellaceae bacterium | reverse complement strand
CAGCTGATGGGAATCATGGCCTTCATCCCGCTCGCGTTCCTGCCGGGGTACTTCTTCAGCTGGGTGCTGAAGAAGATGAACCTGTTGCGCGTGCCGCCCGAGGTGGAGCTCGAGGGCCTCGACTATGCGGAGTTCGGCATGGACTTCTACCCAGAGTTCGAGCGCGTTCCCGAGGTGATCGTCGAGCCGGATGGGCGGGAGGTCGACAGCGCACCCGTGCTCCTCGACGCATACTGGGAGACGAACGGCAGGGCTCCTGCAGGAGCCGGTGTCGGCGCCGAGGAAAGGAGCTAGGCGATGTTCGACGCGTTCCCGTACGAGGAGTGGGGCGAGGACATCGCCGGCTTCTGGACGTTCGGCCCGGAGAACTCGACCGGCACGTACATCCTGACGGTGCTCGGGATCGCCGTGATGCTCGTCGCGTTCGTCATGTTCGTCCGCCTCGAGAGCCGCAAGCTCGCCGCGCAGGAGGCGGCGCTCAGAGCTTCCGGTGCGCTCGATCGTCCGGGCGGCGGCGCCGTGATCGTCGAGACCACCACGACCATCATCACCGAGGGCTAGGAGGCAGACGCGATGGCAGACAAGCAGATCGACTTTCCGCGGATGCAGAAAGAGGACTCGCGCGTCGCCCCGTTCATGATCGGGCTCTGCCTCCTCTGCATCGCGATCGTGGCGATCATCCTCGCGACGGACGTCGTCGAGGGCTCGTTCATCGGCCCCTGGTAGCCCAGGTAGCCTGCCCCGGGATGTCGAGGCTCTATCTCATCTGCGCGATCTGTGACAGGCGACAGGCGAACGGTTTGCTCTCCGGCGCCGCCTGGGGCCGATTCGAGCTTCCGCAGGGCGCGAGCGTCGAGCATGCGGCGGTCAAGGGCACGACGGTCCTGTCCTGTCCGGCCTGCGTGAACGGCGATGCACGGTGGCAGGAGGCCGCGCTCGTCGCGATCGGGGTCGCGCCCAAAGCGAGCGACGCAGCCTGATTGGCGTCGTCCGCACGCGGGCGAGAAGGTTTCGAACGAGCTCTGCTGGACGAAAACCCCGCATGTCCCCGCGCGCGCCGATAACCCGCGCGACCGGTTTCGAGCGTAGCTTCGAGGCCGTTCCCGAGGAGCTGTGGCGGATTCGCGCCGCGGTTCGGGAGTGGCTCAACCGGAACGCGATCAAGGGCGAGGTGCACACCGACCTCGTGCTCGCCGTGAGCGAGGCTTGCGCGAACGCGGTCGAGCACGCGTACGACGGTCGGCAGCCCGGCGAGGTCGAAGTCGAGATCGAGCGGGTGGCCAGCGCCGACGAGCTCGTAGTGCACATCCGGGACACCGGACGCTGGCGCCCTCTGCGCGACGCGACCTGGGCGCGCGGACGCGGCATGCAGATCATGCGAGCGCTCGTCGACGACCTGGAGCAGGAGACCGGGCCGAGGGGAACCGTCGTCAGCTTCCGAAAGCCGCTGCACTCACACAGCTGCTGAGTCCTCACCACGAATCTCGTCGTCGACCTCTCGCACAGCCGGGGCTCGTCCCTGGACGCATTTCGCAACGGGTGCACCCGCCTGCGAGATGCCGACATCCTCCGCCTCGACGGGGCTCCTGGAGCCCTGGACCCGGCCGACGATCCGTCCATGACGCGTACCTCTACTGTCTGAGTGCATGCCGACAGTCGGACTAGCTCGGAGCGACGAGCAGGAGCTGCTCGACGAGCCCGCGCTGCACGGCCGCCACCTTCCGGGCACCCTCGCCGACCTGCGCCGCATCAACCGCTGGCTCGGAGGGACGCGCCTGACCCTCGCCGCGCTGGAGTCGCTCGTCGGCGACCGGCCGCTGGATCCGCCACTTGCCGTGCTCGACGTGGGCACGGGCGGCGGCGACATTCCTCTTGCCGTCGTACGCTGGGCGGAGCGTCGAGGCCGCCCGATCCGGGTCGTCGCCACCGATGCCGCACCGGAGATCCTGCAGATCGCGGCCGCCGGCGCCCAGCCCGGGGTCGAGTTCGGGCTCGCCGACGCGCGCCGACTCCCTTTCGGAGACGACTCGTTCGACGTTGCCCTCTGCTCGCTCCTCGTTCACCACTTCCCGCCTGACGAAGCGGTTACCGTGCTCTCGGAGATGAGCCGTGTCTCGCGCATCGGGATTGTCGTCAACGATCTGGTGCGCGGGCGACTCGGACACGCTGGAGCGTGGGCGGTCGGCCACCTCTTGACGGCGAATCCGATCACGCGCCACGACGCACCCGTCTCCGCGCGTCGGGCCTACAAACGCGAGGATCTGCGCGAACTCGGGCAGCTCGCCGAGCTGCGAGATCTGCGCATGCGCGGCTGGCTCGGGTATCGCGTCGCCATGACGGGCCGTTCTGGGTCATGAGATCGCTCGACGCCGAGGTGATCGTCGTCGGCGCCGGACCGGCCGGCTCGACGACGGCGGCGCTGCTCGCAGGCGCCGGCCGCGACGTGCTCGTCCTCGACAAGGCGACGTTCCCACGCGAGAAGGCGTGTGCCGAGTTCCTGAGCCCGGGTGTCGAGGACGTCCTCGCCCGCGTCGGAAGCCTCGCCCGTGTCGAACGTGCGGCGCCGGCGCGACCGCCCGGCATCGAGATCCGGCGCGGTGACGACAGCCACCTCGTCCTCTACGAGAACCGGCGAGCACTCGGCCTGCGCCGCTCGGTCTTCGACGCCGCGCTGGTCGAGCATGCGGTCGCCGAAGGCGCCCGTCTCCTCCATGCACGCGCGACGCGAGCGGTGGTCGAGGACGGGTGCGTGACGGGGGTCGACGTGCGACACGAAAGCGAGGAGCGACGGCTGCGCGCGTCACTCGTCGTCGGCGCGGACGGCTTGCACTCGGTCGTCGCGCGCTCGCTCGCCCTCGATCTCGCGCCGCGCTGGCCGCAGCGCCTCGGACTCGTCGCGCGCTACAGCGTCGAAGCCCCGCTACCCGCAGCCGAGATGCACGTGGGAGTGGGCGCGTACTGCGGCCTCACGCCCGTGGACGACGGGCTCGTGACCGCGAGCCTGGTGGTCGGCCTCGACTCGAAGCCCTCCGCCACGTCGGCAAGGCTGTTCTTCGAGCTCGGGCTGTCTCGCCTGACAGGAGCCGGAGGCTCGCTGGACGGCGCCGTCCGCATCGGCTCCGTACGCGGCCTCGGACCTCTCGCCCGGCGCGTGCGCCGCGCCTCTGGACGTGGCTTCGTGCTCGTCGGTGACGCGGCAGGTTTCCTCGACCCGTTCACCGGCGAAGGCGTGTACCGCGCGGTCGCAGGAGCGGAGCTCGCGGCCGCCGCGATCGATCGCGCGCTGCGCACGCCCGAGCGGCATGCACTCGAGTACGAGCGCATGCGGGCTTCGGCGTTTCGCGACAAGGAGCGCCTCTGCCTCCTCATCCAGGCGCTGCTCGCCTCAGGCCCGGTCTTCGGCGGCGCGCTCCGCCGGCTCGGCAGGCGCCCGGCGACGGCGCGCCTGTTGTCGGGGATGCTCGGCGACTACGAGCACGTGCCGACGCGAGTCGTCGCCTCCCATGCGCTGACGCTGCTCCGGGCGTGAACGCCTCCGCCCGCATCGCAGGGGTTGGCGTCGCGCTCCCGGTGGACTCGATGACGCAGGAGGAGCTGTGGGACACGTTCTTCAGCGACCGCTACAACGGCAACCGCTTGGCGCAGCGAGTGTGGACGCGTTGCGGCGTCGAGCGGCGCTACGGCGTGATCGATCCTGTCGCCGCGAGCGCGCTCGGGACGGGCGAGCGGATGCGGCTGTTCGTGGAGCACGGCGTCCCTCTCGGCAAGCGCGCGCTGGTCGAGTGCCTCGACGCGGCCGGGCTCGAGCCCGCGGACGTGGGCCATCTCGTGGTCGTCTCGTGCACGGGGTACGCGACGCCCGGTCTCGACGTCCTGCTCGCCGGCGAGCTCGGGCTCTCGGAGTCGGTCGAGCGCCTCCACGTCGGCCACATGGGGTGCTACGCGGCCGTCCCCAGCATCGTCGCCGCCGCAGACGCGGTGGCAGCGCGCGGGAAGGTGGCGCTCGTCCTGTGCGTCGAGCTGACGAGCCTGCACGCGCAGCCGGGGGACGAGGAGCTTCCGCAGATCGTGGCGCATGCCCTCTTCGCCGACGCCGCCGCGGCCGTCGCGCTCGTGCCGGCGGGCGCCGGGCTCGAGGTTCTGGACGTCGAGGTGGCCACCGACCCGGCGGGCGCGCACATGATGACCTGGGACATCACGGATCAGGGCTTTCGCATGGGCCTGTCCCCCGAGGTGCCGAACGTCGTCGCCCAGCACGTGCGGCCGGCGGTCGACCGGCTCCTCGGGCGCCATGGGATCGCCGTCGGCGAGGTCGGCCACTGGGTCGTCCACCCGGGAGGGCCGCGCATCCTCGACGCGGTGGCGGAAGGGCTCGAGCTCGACGCGACGGAACTCGACGCGTCGCGCGCCGTGCTCCACGACTACGGCAACTGCTCGTCGGCGACGGTGCTGCTGGTTCTCGACCGGGTCCTCCGGGAGCGCGACGTCCAGGACGGCGCGCATGCGGTGCTGATGGCGTTCGGGCCCGGGCTCACGCTGTATGCCGCGCTGCTCAGGCAGCGCACGACCTAGAAGAGTCCGACCGTCTCGCCCGACTCGTCGATGTCGATGGCGAAGGCCGC
>DASQLF010000060.1:0-10597 GCA_035630135.1 Gaiellaceae bacterium | reverse complement strand
CTCGGTCGCCTTGCGCTCGAGCGACGCGGCGAGCAGCTCGAGGGCGGGGAGCAGGTCGCCGACGAGCTCGCCGAGCGCGGCCAGGTGCACCGCCGACGGGAACACGTCGTTCGACGACTGGCCCATGTTGACGTGATCGTTCGCGTGAACGCCCTCGCCGGCGAGCGTCGCGATGACCTCGTTCGCGTTCATGTTCGAGCTCGTCCCCGATCCTGTCTGGAAGACGTCGATGGGGAACTGGTCGTCGAACTCGCCCTGCGCGATCCGATCTCCGGCGGCGGCGATGCGATCCGCCACGTCGCGGTCGAGGAGCTCGAGATCGGCGTTGGCCCGCGCCGCGGCGGCCTTGATGCGGCCGAGCCAGCGCGCGACGGGGATCGGAATCGGCTCGCCGGATACCGGAAAGTTCGCGACGGCCTTGTCGGTCTCGCCACCCCAGAGCTTCCGGCTCTCGATCGCCTCCGTCACGAGCGCGAGTCTAGCTCCGGCGCGTCAGACTCCCTCTCGATGACGATCGCCGACGTGCAGTCGCTCTGGGAGCCGGCGGGTACGTACCTGAACACGGCCTCCTACGGTCTCCCGCCTCGACCGGCGCACGAGGCCCTCGACGCTGCGCTCGCCGACTGGCGAGGTGGCCGGACCAGCTGGGAGCACTGGGGCGTGCCGGGGGAGGAGGCGCGCGCGTCCTTCGCTCGCCTCGTCGGTGCCCCGGTGGAGTGGGTGGCGATCGGCTCGAACGTGTCGAGCCTGGTCGGGCTCGTCGCCTCGGGGATACCCGACGGCGCCCGGGTGCTGGTACCCGACGTCGAGTTCACGTCGCTGCTCTTCCCGTTCCTCGTCCAGGAGCATCGCGGAGTCAGCGTCACGCTCGTTCCCGCGCGCGAGCTACCGAATGCGATCGACCGTAGCGTCGACGTCGTCGCGTTCAGCGCCGTGCAGATGGCGTCCGGAGAGGTCGCCGATCTCGACGCCATCGTCGCTGCGGCGGCCGCTCACGACACGATCACCGTCGTGGACGCGACGCAGGCCGTCGGCTGGCTGCCCCTCGACGCGAGTCGCTTCGACGTCGTCGTCGCGCACGCCTACAAGTGGCTGATGTCCCCGCGCGGGACGGCGTTCATGGCGATCAAGCCCGGCCTCCTGGCCACGGTCGTCCCCGAAGCCGCGGGCTGGTATGCGGGCGAGGATCCATTGCAGACGTTCTTCGGCCCACCGCTTCGTCTCGCCGAGAGCGCGCGCCGCCTCGACACATCCCCGGCGTGGTTCATGTGGGTCGGGACGGCGCCCTCCCTGGCGCTGATCGAGGAGATGGGCGTCGACGCGATCCACGACCACGACGTCGGTCTCGCCAACCGCTTCCGCGCCGGCGTCGAGCTCGAGCCGAGCGACTCGGCAATCGTCTTCTGCGACGTCGAAGGCGCTGCCGAGAAGCTCGAGAGCGCTGACATTCGCGCGGCCGTTCGAGGCGGGCGGGTGCGGACGTCGTGGCACCTCTACAACACGCCCGCAGACGTTGATCAGACGCTCGATGTCCTCGTCGGGTGAACGAAGAGAGCTGCCCCTATCGACACGACGCCGGCGAGCACCGCCGCGACAACGAAGAACCGACGCATGGCCGTCCACCAGTTCCACGGTCTTGCACCCACGATGTACAACCGCCGCGGATTGTCGGGCAGGTACGCAACATCGATCGTCAGCCCTTCGTAGTACGCGCGATCCGGGAAGACGGACAGCACGTGCTCAACGCTCTCGACGGTGAAGCGGACGCGAGTTCGCTCCTGCTTGCTCGTCAAGGAGCCGAGAACGCGCGCGGACTGCGTGATGCCGTCCGCCACGGCGGCATCACGCGCGGCCACTGCGTCCTGCTCGAGCTTGATGCCGTAGCCAATCCCGGCCAGCGCCGCGATCAGGCAGACAAGGGCCAGCGGAAGCCCGGAACGCCGCAGTTCAACCGCCGCGGGCGGCGGCGAGGAGCTCGTCCCAGGTGGCGAGCTTCACGCGCGGACGGCCGTGCGGCTCGCCGCGTGAGCGCTCGAGCAGGTCGATCGCCTCCCAACCGCCGTAGACGACGATCTCACGCGCGCGTTCGGTCAGCACGTCCTCGATCGCTCCCTCGCCGCGCCGCTGTGGAAGCCTGCCGGCGCGAGCGTCCTCGAGCAGTCGCTCGACGGTCTCGGTCGCGTCCTTCTTGTTGGTACCGATCACGCCGGTCGGGCCGCGCTTGATCCAACCGGCGCAGTAGAGGCCTGGCACCGGTGCTCCGGTCTCGTCGAGGACGCGTCCCTCGAGGTTCGGAATCGTCGCGGCCCGTTCGTCGAACGGCACGCCGGGAATCCCGGTGCCGCGATAGCCGACGCTCCGGAAGACGATGCCGCACGGGAGAACCTCGCGACGCTCGCCGGGCACAGCGCGAACGGAGCCGCGCTCGTCGGGCTCGAGCCGGTTCTCGACGAGCTCCACGGCCTCGACCCGGTCGTCGCCCAGGATCGCGACCGGTGAGGCGCGGAAGCGCAGTCGGACCGTACGAGCCTTGCCCGCAGGCTGACGGCCGGCGAACTCGCGCAGGATCTCGACGTTTCGCTGGACGACGTTCGACGCCGCCTCGAGCTCCGCGGCGCTCGCCGCGTCGAGCTCGAGCTCCGCGGGATCCACGACGACGTCCGCTCCCGCGAGCTCGCCGAGCTCGCTCAGCTCGGTCGACGTCCAGGCAGCCTGAACAGGCCCGCGACGTCCCACGACGACGATCTCGCGAATGCCGGACGAGACGATCGCCTCGATGGCGGCGTCGGTCGTGTCCGTCGGCGCCAGCTCCTCCGCCGTCAGCGCGAGCATCCGGGCGACGTCGAGCGCGACGTTGCCGTTCCCGATCACGACGGCACGCTCCCGCGCCAGGTCGAAATCGAGGTGCTGGTAGTCGGGGTGGCCGTTGTACCAGGCGACGAGCTCGGTGGCGGCCCAGGAGCCGGGGAGGTCTTCGCCGGGGATTCCGAGCCGGCGGTCGGTCTGCGACCCGACCGCGTAGACGACCGCGTCGTAGAGGGTCGCCAGCTCCTCGTGCGTCACGTCGCGTCCGACCTCGACGTTGCCGAGGAAGCGGAAGCCCGGCCGCGCGGCCACCTTCTCGAATGCCCGGGAGACGGTCTTGAGCTGCGGATGGTCGGGCGCGACGCCGAGTCGCACGAGGCCCCATGGCGTCGGGAGTCGCTCGATCATGTCGACCTCGACCGTCGGCTCCTCGCTCGAAAGGAGCGCGGAGGCGGCGTAGAAAGCAGCCGGACCAGAGCCGACGACAGCCACGCGGAGGGGCGCAGTCACGCGCCTGAATCTAGAGCTTTCGCGTCAGCGAGAGCTCAGTGCGAACAGCCACCCACTGATGCTCTTGGCATCAGTGGCTACACCCAGAGCCGCAGCCGCCGACTTCGGTGCCCTCGGGCAGCTCTTCGCCCTCCTCCACCTGGAAGGAGTGGCCGCAACCGCACGAGGAGACGGCGTTCGGGTTGTCGATCTTGAAGCCTGACTCCGAGATCGAGTTCAGGAAGTCGATCGTCGTACCTGCGAGGTACGGAGCGCTGTAGGGATCGACCACGACCGGAATGCCCTCGAGCGAGAGCTCGACGTCACCTTCCGCTGCGCCGGAGTCGAAGCCGAGGCCGTACTGGAATCCCGAGCACCCGCCACCCTGAATCGCGACACGAAGGACGAGCGTCTGCGCGTCCGCCTCCTCTGCCATGAGCTCCCTGATCTTCTCCGCCGCGACGGGCGTGAGCGAGATGAGGGTGCCGGTGGGGTGCTCGATAGTTGCCATGGGCGCATCGTAGCGGACGGGGTAGTCGGTCCCCGCGCGCCACTTTGTAACACTCGTATCGCTCATTCTGTGCGGGTTTGCGGATCCCTTCGTGCGCCGGAAGGGGGAGTGCTAGGTTTCGACGCAGTCCCGACCTTCGGGGAGGTTTTCGTGCTTTCGGAGTGGCTGCCGTTCCTCTTCTACGCGATCTTCGCGGCAGCGATCCCGGCCACGATGATCGTCGCGTCGTTCGTCCTTCCGGGCCGACCCGTGTCGCGCACGAAGCAGCGCATGCTGCCGTTCGAGTCGGGCGTCTCGGAGGGCGCACCGAGCCGCGAGAAGCGCTTCACCGTCAGCTTCTACCTGACTGCGATCCTCTTCATCCTCTTCGACATCGAGATCGTCTTCCTCTACCCGCTGGCCGTCCAGCTCGACGCGCTCGGCTGGTTCGGGATCGGGGAGTTCCTCGTGTTCATCGCGATTTTGGGCGTCGCCTACGTCTACGTGTGGCGGAAAGGGGCCCTCAACTGGCAGTGAAAAGAGAGCTGCCGCTCGTCAGCGACCGTCCGCTCGCGAAGGCCGGCTTGCAGTCCGAGCGCGTCCTCTGGCCAGAGCGCGGGCCGGGCGTCTTCGAGCGCGAGGTCGAGGAGATGGAGGACGCCCTGCTTCTCACGACCGTGGAGAAGGCGGTCGCATGGGCGCAGTCGAACTCCGTATGGCCCGACACGTTCGGGCTTGCCTGCTGTGCGATCGAGATGATGTCGATCGTCTCGTCGCGCTATGACATCGCGCGCTTCGGGATGGAGCGCTTCTCCTCGTCGCCGCGCCAGGCCGACCTGCTCATCGTCTCCGGCCGCGTGACGCACAAGATGGCTCCGCCGCTGCGCCAGGTCTACGACCAGATGCTCGAGCCGAAGTGGGTCATCGCGATGGGCGCGTGCGCCAGCTCGGGCGGGATGTTCAACAACTACACGATCCTCCAGGGCGTCGACAAGATCGTTCCGGTCGACATCCACGTGCCCGGCTGCCCGCCGCGGCCCGAGGCGCTGATGGAAGGCATCGTCCGGCTGCACGAGAAGATCCGAGGCGGCGTTCCGCCCGCCTACGAGATCCGCGGGGTGGCCGAGTGAGCTCCTACGCAGCCGTGCCGGGCGTGGTGGAGACACGCGAGTCGTTCGGCGAGACCACGCTGGTCGTCGATCCCGCGCGGCTCGTCGAGGCCTGCACCGCTCTGCGCGACGAGCACGGCTTCAACTTCCTTTCGGACATCGCGGCGGCCGACTATCTCGGCTGGGGCGAGCAGGACGTCGCGGGCTACATCGGCACCGCCGGCGGACGCGACATCCACATGCCGGGCTCCCAGGGGCTCGCCCGCGTCCCCGATCCCAAGCCCAAGCGCTTCTCCGTCTCGTACCACCTGCTCCGCGTCTCCGACGATCCCGTCCGGCTCCGCGTGCAGGCCTGGCTCGACGACGGCGAGTCGCTCGAGAGCCTCATCCCCGTCTGGCCCGCAGCAGACTGGTTCGAGCGCGAGGCCTACGACATGCTGGGCATCCGCTTCGAGGGCCACGCCAACCTCGTCCGCATCCTCATGCCCGAGGACTGGGAGGGGCATCCGCTCCGCAAGGACTACCCGCTCGGCGGAGAGCCCGTCCGCTTCTCGGACGAGGACTGATGGCAACACTGCCCTCGACCCGGATCTACGAGGGGACGCGCATCCCGTCGCCGGTCCCGACGATCCTCGAGGTCGACCCCGAGAAGCACCGGCTCGAGGACATCCTCCGAGTCAACTTCGGGCCGAATCACCCGTCGACGCACGGCGTCCTCCGGCTCGTCGTCGATCTCGACGGCGAGACGGTCGCGGGCATCCGCGCGATCATCGGCTACCTCCACACCGGCTTCGAGAAGAACATGGAGCACAAGTCGTGGTGGAAGTCGGTGACGTACGCCCCACGCATCGACTACGTCTCATTCCACGCGAACGAGCTGCTGTACGTCCTCGCGATCGAGAAGCTCCTCGAGATCGAGGTGCCGCGACGGGCGACCTGGGCGCGGATGGCGCTGGCCGAGCTCAACCGCATCCACTCGCACCTCGTCTGGCTGGGGACGTCCGCGCTCGAGTTGGGTGCCATTTCGCTCTTCTGGTACTGCTTCGACGACCGCGACCAGATCCTCGACCTCTTCGAGATGGCCGGCGGGACGCGGATGCACACCCGCTACGTGCAGGTCGGCGGCATCGCGGAGGATCTGCCGCCCGACTTCACACGCGAGGCGCGGAAGTTCTGCGACGCGATGCCGAAGTCGGTCGACGAATACGAGGCGATCCTCGACCGCAATGCGATCTGGCTCGAGCGCACGGTCGGGGTCGGGCTGCTGTCGGCCGACGACGCGCTCGCGCTCGCACAGTCTGGCCCGATGCTCCGCTCCACCGGAGTCGACTGGGATCTCCGCCGCGACATGCCGTACCTCGCCTACGACGAGGTCGACTTCGACGTCCCCGTCTACGGCGGCGGCGACGTCTACGACCGCTACCGCGTGCACATGGACGAGATGCGCGAGTCCGTCCGCATCGTCCGCCAGTGCCTCGACCGCCTCGACGAGACCGACGGCGAGCCCTGGATCGCGGACGACCGCAAGGTCGTGCTCCCGCCCCGGCACGAGCTCCACACCTCGATGGAGTCGCTCATCCACCACTTCAAGATCGTCACGGAGGGCTTCACGGTGCCCGAGGGCGAGGTCTACGTCGCGATCGAGTCGCCGCGCGGCGAGAACGGTTGCTACCTCGTCTCCGACGGAGGCGCGAGGCCGTGGCGCGTGAAGTTCCGGGCGCCGAGCTTCGCCGCCCTCCAGGCGACCGCGACGATCGTGCAGGGCCTTCTGATCGCCGACCTCATCGCGGCCGGCGGCTCGCTCGACCCGGTCATGGGAGACGCGGATCGATGAGCACTCTCGACGGGCAGGTGCAGAAGCTCCGCAGGCAGTACCCGGACTCGCTCTCGGCCGTAATGCCGGCGCTGCGGCTCGCCCAGGAGGCGAACGGCGGCTGGCTCTCGCCCGAGGCGATCCGCGAAGTCGCCGACTCGTTGGAGCTGACGCCGGCCTACTGCCTCTCCATCGCGTCGTTCTACGACCAGTACCGCCTCGAGCCGGTCGGGCGGCGCGTGATCGAGGTGTGTACCAACGTGTCGTGCGCTCTCGCGGGCGCCCAGCAGGTCGTGGAGGCGTTCGAGCGCGAGCTCGGCGTGCAGGCGGGATCGACCCGCGAGGACGGCGAGTACACGCTCGGAACGATCGAGTGTCTCGGCGGCTGCGGCTGGGCGACGGTGGTCGCGATCGACAATCGCCACCGGCTGCGCGTCAAGGCCGACGACGTCGCGGGGATCGTCGAGGAGCTGCGCGGTGCCTGAGCATGCACAGATCGTCTTCGCCGGCACCGACGGCGGCGCGGTCCTCGACATCGGCGACTACGAGCGGGACGGCGGCTTCTCCGCCCTCCGCAAGGCGCGCGGGATGGCTCCGGACGACGTGATCGCCGAGCTCGACGCGTCCGGTCTTCGCGGGCGCGGCGGCGCGTTCTTCCCGACGGGGAAGAAGTGGTCGTTCGTGCCCAAGCCGGAGGCGCTCCCGAAGCCGCACTACCTCGTCGTGAACGCGGACGAGTCGGAGCCCGGGACGTTCAAGGACCGCGAGATCATGCTGCGCGTCCCGTTCCGCTTCCTCGAGGGCTGCCTGATCGCCGCGCACGGGATCCAGTCTCAGCACGTCTTCATCTACATCCGCGGCGAGTACGAGCAGGAGTTCGAGATCCTGCGCGACTCGCTCGAGGCAATACGTAAGGCAGACCTCCTCGGCGGCGTCACGGTCGTCCTCCACCGCGGCGCCGGCGCGTACATCTGCGGCGAGGAGACCGCGCTTCTCGAGTCGCTCGAAGGCAAGCGCGGGCAACCGCGGACGAAGCCGCCGTTCCCTGCGATCGCGGGTCTCTATGCCGCGCCGACCGCCGTGAACAACGTCGAGTCGATCACGACGGTGACGCCCGTCCTCGAGATGGGCGGCGCCGAGTACGCCAAGCTCGGCGTCGAGAACTCGAGCGGCACACGCGTGTTCTCGCTCTCGGGCGACGTCGTGAACCCGGGCAACTACGAGCTGCCGCACGGCATCTCGATGCGCGAGCTGATCTACGACGTCGGCGGCGGCGTGCCGAACGGACGCGCGCTGAAGGCCGTGATTCCGGGCGGCTCGTCGACGTCGGTGCTGACTGCCGACGACGTCGACGTGAAGATGGACTTCACCTCGCTCGTGGAGGTCGGCTCTTCGATCGGCTCCGCCGGTGTCATCGTGATCGACGACCGCTGCTGCATGGTGCAGCTCGGCATCCGCGTCTCGCAGTTCTACGAGCACGAGTCGTGCGGCAAGTGCACCCCGTGCCGCGTCGGCACGAAGTGGGTCACGCAGATCCTCCAGAAGATCGAGGACGGGCGGGCGCAGCAGGCGGACCTCGACCTGCTCCTCTCCGTGTGCGACCGGATCATGGGCAAGTGCCTGTGCCCGCTTGGCGATTCCGACGCGATCGCGGTGCTGAGCTACGTCGACAAGTTCCGCGACGAGTACCAGGCCCACATCGACCTCGGCCGCTGTCCGTTCGACGGCGACTCGTCGCTCGAGGGGATCCTCGCACCGAGCGCCATGCACGAAGCGCACGGGCAGGAGGCGGCGCATGTCTGAGCTCGTCTCCGTCACCGTCGACGACCGCAAGGTCGAGGTGCCGAAGGGCACCGGCCTCGTGGAGGCGGCCCAGGCGGCGGGAGTCGAGATCCCGGTGTTCTGCTACGAGCCGCGGCTCGGACCCCCGGTGGGCGCGTGCCGCATGTGCCTCGTCGAGATCGAGGGCATGCCGAAGCTGCAGGCCGGCTGCACGCTCACCGTCGCGCCGGACATGGTGATCCGCACGAGCGCGACCTCCGACAAGGCCCGCGAGGGGCAGGAGGCGACGCTCGAGTTCATCCTCGTGAACCACCCGCTCGACTGCCCGGTCTGCGACAAGGGCGGCGAGTGCCCGCTGCAGGACCTCACCTTCCGACACGGCCCGGGCAACACGCGAATGTCGTTCTCGAAGCTCACGTTCGACAAGCCGATCCCCGTGTCGCCGCTGATCGCCCTCGACCGCGAGCGCTGCATCCTCTGCTACCGCTGCACGCGCTTCTCGGAGGACGTCGCCGAGGACGGGCAGCTGATCGCGCGGAACCGCGGCGCGCACACCGAGATCGCGACCTTCGAGGACGAGCCTTACCGCTCGCCGTTCTCCGGCAACGTGGTCGAGCTCTGCCCCGTCGGCGCGCTGACCTCGACGCTCTATCGCTTCGACGCCAGGCCCTGGGACATCCAGAACGTCCCGACCGTCTGCACCGCCTGCCCGGTCGGCTGCAACACGTCCGTCACGATCCGCGAGGGCAAGGTCAAGCGGATCCTGTCGCGCAACCACCCGGAAATCGATCGCGGCTGGCTCTGCGACAAGGGACGCTTCGCGTACCCGCACCTGCGTGCCGAGGACCGGATCACGACACCGCTCCGGCGCGGCCGGAAGGGACTCGAGGAGATCTCGTGGGACGACGCGCTCGACGAGGCGGAGACGATGCTGCGCGACGCGCGCGGATCGATCGTCACGGCGTTCTCGGGCTCGGAGACCACCGAGCTCGCGTACGCGCTCGGCCGCCTCCTCCGCGGTGGCCTCGACGCGCATTCGGCAGTGCTGCCGGAGGCGACGTCGGACGCGCTCGAGGCGTTCCGGCTGCCGCTGAGCGGAATCGCTGCGGCCGAGCTCGTCGTCGTGATCGGCGACGATCCGGTCGTCGAGCGCGCCCCGATCGTCGATCTCTGGATCAAGGAGGCGAGACGACGCGGCGCGGACATCGTGGTCTATTCGCCGACGGGCTCCGAGAGGACGCAGCCCGGCTCGGGCGCCGAAACCTGCCGCGAGCTCGCTGCCGGGCGATCCGGCCTCTCGCAGAAGCTCCGCGACTCCGAGCGGGCGGTGCTGATCTGGTCGGGCTCGGGCGGAGGCGGCGGCGCCCGGATCGCGGAGCTCGCGCACGAGCTGGGATTCGCGGAGAAACCCGGTTGCGGGGCGTTCCACCTTCCGGCCGCGTCGAACTCGCGCGGCGTGGCCATGGCGTGGGCCATCGCCGCGGACGCAGACGAGACGAACCCGGAGCCGATCGAGCTCCTCGTCGTGTCCGGGGACGAGGCCGCGTCGAATCCGGACGTGCGCGCCCTCGCCGAGGACGCCAAGCGCGTGCTCGTGCTGACGATGTTCCACGAGCTCGCCGGCGGCTGGGCCGACCTGATCCTCCCGTCGACCGCGGCTCTCGAGCGCGACGGCACCTCGATGAACCTCGAGGGTCGGGTGCAGCGCCTGCGCCGCACCGTGCCGCCGCCCTGCCCAGACGAGCTGGCGTGGATCTCGAAGCTCGCCGCGCGCTTCGACGTCGACATCGCGCCCCACGCTGCCGGCGTCTTCGCCGACCTCGCAGGGTATGTCTTCCGCGGTCTCGCCCTGGACGAACTCGGCGCGCACGCGCCGCTGCCCGCCCGGCAGGGCTACGTGACGCCCGAGCCGGCGACGACTCCCGACTCCGTGACCGACGCGAACGGCGGCCTGCGGCTCAGCCGGTACAGGCCGCTCTTCTCCGGCCCTGCCGTCGAACGCGTTCCGGAGCTCGGGTTCCAGCGGCCGGGGCGCGACGTCGAGCTCTCCGTGACCGACGCCGAGTCCCGAGGCATCGCCTCGGGGGACACGGTGCTGGTGCGCTCGAA
>DASQLF010000059.1:0-4826 GCA_035630135.1 Gaiellaceae bacterium | reverse complement strand
GACTCGGCAGCCGCCTCGATGCGCTTCCACGCGAGCTCGAAGCGGGCGCGCTTCTTCGACAGGATGAGCCTGCCCTCTGCGTCCTCCTTCGTCAGGACGAGCGCGTCGATCTCCTCGCCGACCGCGACCTCGTCGGCCGGGTTGACCGACCGGCGGATCGTCAGCTCGGCGACCGGGATGACGCCTTCCGACTTGTAGCCGATGTCCACGAGCACCTCGTCCTTGTCGACGCGCACGACGGTTCCGTGCACCACCTCGCCCTCGTTGATCTCGGGGAAGGCAGCGTCGTAGTCGGGGACGAGTTCCCCGTCGGGACCTGTAATCCAGACCCCCGCTTCGGCGGCAGCAGGCTTTTCGGCGATGTCGTTCGCCATCGGATCGCGGAGTATAGCCGGATGCAGCGCAAATTCCGGTCAACCGTCCTGCGGTAGAAAGCCCGCATGCGGATCACGCTCATCCGGAACGCGACGCTGATCGTCGAGGTCGGCGGGAAGCGGATCCTCGTCGACCCGATGCTCGACGACGAGGGTTCCAGGCCGGCGATCGAGGGCACGCGGAATCAGGTCGCGAACCCGACTGTCCCGCTGCCGCTCCCCGTCCAGGAGGTCGTCCGAGACCTCGATGCGGTGCTCGTGACGCACCGCCATCGCGACCACCTGGACGCGACCGCGGAGGAACTGCTCCCGCGAGACGTCCCCGTCTTCTGTCAGCCCGAGGACGCCGAAGCGCTGCGCGAACTCGGTTTGGACGCCCGCCCGGTGGACAGCTCTCTCGACTGGGACGGTCTCGTGCTCACCCGGACGCCGGCACGCCACGGCTCCGGCCGGCTGGCCGAGCTGCTCGCCCCCGTGAGCGGATTCGTGCTCGACGACCTCTACGTCGCGGGAGACACCGTCTGGTACGAGGGCGTCGAGGAGACGATCGCGACGCACGACCCCCGCGTCGCCGTCGTCAACGCCGGAGGCGCCGAGTTCCTCGAGGGCGGCCTGATCGTGATGGGCGCCGACGACGTACGCGAGGTGGTTGCGCGCGTTCCGACGGTGATCGCCGTGCACATGGAGGCGATCAACCACTGCTTCCTCGAGCGGGCCTGCCTCGCGGCCGCCGTCCCGGGAGTCCTTGTCCCCCGGGACGGCGAGACCGTCGAGGTGTGAGCTACGGGACCTGCGTGATCCGGTTGCGCGGGCCGGGCGCTACGGGCGAGTTCGTCGCGATGTAGCGCTCGAGCGCGTCCGTGTCGACCTCGCCTCCGAGCCGGTTCGTGCCCTGGACGAGGATCGGGAAGCTGTCCCCGCCTTCCGCGAGGAAGCTGTTGACCGTGACGCGATACGACGCCGTCGGGCTGACCGTCGTCGTGCCGATCTTGATCGTCGCGGGGTCGACCTTGTCGCACACGGGACCCGACAGCTTCCACGTGTACGTGAACCCGACCGAGACCTGCAGCACTCGAGCGCTCGCGAGCGTGCAGCCCGCGAACTGCTCCTCGAGCAGCCGCTCGATCTGAGCGCCGGTGAGCGTCATCGTCACCATGCTGTTGCCGAACGGCTGGACGCTGAACATCTCGCCGTAAGTGACGTTGCCGTCTCCCTCACCGGCAGGGCTGCCGGCGTAGATCAGGTCGGCGCGGATGCCACCCGGGTTCATGAAGGCCACGACGGCGGCACCGCGATCGGCGGCCTTCGTCGCGTCGAGCTGGGCGTCCGCGATCACGTCGCCGAGCGCCGACTCGCCCGCAGGCGTGGTCGCCCGCGTGATGTCTGCGGTGATCCGACCGATGACGCGGTTCGCGATCGGCGCGGCGATCGTCTGGTACTTCGCGATCAGCGCCGTGAGGTCGGGCGCCTTCGCGACGGTGCGGGTGACGATGTGGTTGTTCACCTTGGCCGAGACGACGTCCTTGGTCGCACGGCTGATCGTCAGGTCGATGTCGGTGACGAGCCGGCCCTGGTGCGCCGCGCCGGTCACGATCTTGCCGTCGACGACACAGTTCACGGCCCAGTTCGTGTGACCCGTGACGACGACGTCGATCTCGTCGTCCATCCGCTCCACGATCGGCGGCAGCGCACCCGAGAGCGCGTTGCATTCGTTGATCGCCGCGACGGTGCCGACGCCCTGGCTGTTCGTCGTCGTCCCGCCCTCGTGCAGCAGCACGACGATCGTCTCGACGCCCTGCCGCTTGAGCACGGGGACGAGAGCATTGACCGAGTCGGCCTCGTCGAAGAAGTCGACGGTCGAGATCCCTCCGGGCGACACGATCGACGGCGTGCCCTCGAGCGTCATGCCGACGAACGCGATCTCGATGCCGCCCTTGAACTTCTTGATCGCATAGGGCGGGAAGATGGTCTCGCCGTTCGACTTGTACTTGACGTTGGCGGCGAGGAACTGGAAGTCGGAGCCCGCGAAGCCGTCGCCGTCGAGGCAGCCGTCGACCGGATGGCAGCCGCCATTCTGCATGCGCAGGAGCTCGTCGATGCCCTCGTCGAACTCGTGGTTCCCGACGCCGTTGAAGTCGAGCCCCATCGCGTTGAAGCCCTCGATCGTTGGCTCGTCGTGGAAGAGCGCCGACAGAAGCGGTGTCGCGCCGATGAGGTCGCCCGCGGAGACGAACACCGAGTTCGGGTTCGTCTTCTCGAGTTCGCGCACGTGCGTCGCGAGGTACTCGATCCCGCCGGCGAGATAGCACGTCGGCTCGACGCACTGGAGATTCGTGCCGGGTCCCGGATCGATGTCGGTGAGCGCGCCGATCCGCCCACCCGACCCGGCGGGCGGCTCGAGGTTGCCGTGAAAGTCGTTGAGCCCGAGGATCTGGACCTCGGTCGTCTGCGCCTTGTCGGCCTTGCCTTCCGGCGGGCCGCCCTGAGCGTTGACCGCAGCTGGTACCGCGAGAACGAGCAGGACCAGCGCAAGCAGAAGCGTGCGTACAGCAGATGTCATGTCTCTCCCCTCACCCGTTGACGGTGGCGTGATCCTATTTCCTTACCCGCGACGGATCTGGACGAACCGCTGGCTCGTTACGACTTCGCTTCCGCCCAGTCGTCGCCGACGCCGACGTCGACCGCGAGCGGCGGATCGAGCGGATACGCGCCGACCATCTCCTCGCGGACGAGCTCGCGAACCTTGGTGATCTCGGTCTCGGGGACCTCGAGCAGCAGCTCGTCGTGCACCTGCAGCACGAGGCGCGCAGCGCGCCCCTCGGCGCGCAGGCGTGCGTGAATCGAGACCATGGCCACCTTGATGATGTCCGCGTTGGAGCCCTGCATCACGAAGTTGACTGCCACGCGCTCGCCGAACCCACGCGTCTGGCGGTTCATCGCGCGGAGCTCGGGAACGGGCCGGCGCCGACCGAGGAGGCTCGTCGCGTAGCCGTCCTCGCTTGCCTGGACGATCGTCCGCGCGATGAACGCCTGCACGTCCGGGAAACGCGCCAGGTACGCGTCGATGTACGACTGCGCCTGCTCCTTCGGGATGTCGAGATTCTCGGAGAGCCCGAACGCGGAGATCCCGTAGACGATCCCGAAGTTGATCATCTTCGCGACGTTCCGCTCCTCCTTCGTGAGCGTCGCCGGATCCTTCCCCAGCACCTCGGCGGCCGTGGCCGTGTGGATGTCCTCGCCGCGCGCGAACGCCTCGCGCAACCGCGGCTCGCCGGACACGTGAGCGAGGATGCGCAGCTCGATCTGCGAGTAGTCGGCGGAGAGGAGGCGCGAGCCGGGCTCGGCGACGAACGCCGAGCGGATCTCGCGGCCGAGCTCCGTGCGGATGGGGATCGACTGGAGGTTCGGGCTCGTCGTCGACAGCCGCCCCGTCGCGGCGACGGTCTGGTTGATCGTCGTGTGCAGCCGGCCGTCCTCGCCGATGAGCGTCGGAAGCGGCCCGAGGTAGGTGTTCACGAGCTTGGCCAGCTCGCGCCATTCCTCGATCGCGGGAACGATCTCGTGCTCCGAGCGGATCGAGCGCAAGACCTTCGAGTCGGTCGAGTAGCCCGTCTTGCCCTTGCGACCCGGTGTCAGCGCGAGCTTCTCGAACAGGATCCGGCCGAGCTGCGTCGGGGAGCCGAGCACGAACTCCTCCCCTGCGAGCTCGTACGCCCTCGACTCGAGCTCCTCGATCCGGTCGGCGAGGCGCGCGGTGATCTCCCCCATGCGGTAGGTGTCGATCCGAACGCCCGCGTCCTCCATCGCCGCGAGGACGACGGTGAGCGGAAGCTCGATGTCCCGGTACAGCCGTTCGGAGCCGCGCTCGGCGACCTTCGCGACGAGTGGCGCGGCGAGCCGTCGTGCCGCCTCGGCATGGCGAACGAGCGCGGCCGTCTCCTCCTCCGCCGTCGGATCGGGCTCGAGCTCCACGCCGTACTCGGCCATCAGGTCGTCGAGGTCGTACTCGGCGCGACCGGGATCGATCAGGTATGCCGCGAGCATCGTGTCGTCCGCCACCGGCTCGCCGACGCGAAGCGGCTTCGCGTCGTGCGCGACGATCGCCAGCTCGCCTTGTGACACTGCGCCACTCGGGCGTGGGGCGACGATCACGTCCTCGCCCGTCGCCCACGCCACGCGGGTCGCATCGGCCGCGACGCCGACGCGGCCGCGAAGACCGTTTGCGTCGCCCTCGCGCCAGCGCACCGACTCGGTCTCCGTCGCGACGCGCTCCGCGGCGGGCAACGCCTCGTCGAGCGTGTCGACACGACTGAGGAGCCCGCGAAACTCGAACCGGCGGAAGATCTCCTTGAGCTCCGAGCGGTCCGGCGGCTGTAGGACGAAGCTCGCCGAGTCGACGCCGAGGTCCAGGTCACGGCGCATCGTGGCCAGGAGCTTCGACGCGACGGCCTG
>DASQLF010000058.1:0-6215 GCA_035630135.1 Gaiellaceae bacterium | reverse complement strand
CCCGCGTAGAAGCGGCGTGAGCGGTCGAGGTCGGACACGACGAGCCCGACGTGCTGGATGCGGATGGACAACGTGCCTACCGTAACCTCACCTGCGTGAACCCGGTTCCGCGACGGATGCTCGGCGCCGAGCTCGAGGTCTCTGCGATCGGCCTCGGCTGCATGGGCATGTCGGCGTTCTACGGGAGGTGTGACGACGAGGAGTCCATCGCGACGATTCGGGCTGCACTGAACCTCGGCGTCGACCTCGTAGACACCGCCGACGTGTATCGGGAGCACTCGGACAACGAGGAGCTCGTCGGGCGAGCGCTGGCCGGGCGTCGTGACGACGCGGTGCTGGCGACGAAGTTCGGCCACACGTACGGCGGCGAGAGCCGGCGGCTCGACGGCCGCCGCGACTACGTGCGCTGGGCCTGCGAGCAGTCCCTCCGACGCCTCGGCACGGAAACCGTCGACCTCTACTACCTTCACCGTCCGGACCCGCAGACGCCGATCGAGGAGACCGTCGGGGCGATGGGGGAGCTCGTGGCCGAGGGGAAGGTGCGGTTTCTCGGCCTCTCCGAGGTGTTGTCGGAGACGCTGCGCCGCGCGTGCCGCGTCCACCCGATCGCTGCCGTCCAGTCGGAGTACTCGCTCTTCGAACGCTTCGTCGAGGACGACGTCCTCCCGGCGTGTCGCGAGCTCGGAGTCGGGTTCGTCGCGTACAGCCCCCTCGGTCGCGGAGCGCTCGCCGGGGCGTTCACGCGAGTCGCCGAGCTCGACGAGGACGACTGGCGCCGCGAGGTGCCGCGTCTCCAGGACGGCGCCGTGGCGACGAACGAGCGGCTGCTCGCCGAGCTCGACGCGATCGCAGCCGAGCTCGGGGCCTCTCGCGCGCAGCTCGCGCTCGCGTGGTTGCTCGCGCGCGGGAGCGACATCGTTCCGATCGTCGGCACGAGCCGCCGCACGCACCTCGCCGAGAACGCCGACGCCGCATGCCTCGAACTGCCTGTGGACGTCGTCGCCCGGCTCGACGCGCTCTTCGCGCGCGGAGCGGTGGCGGGGGATCGCTATCCCGAGTACGCCACCGCGTGGCTCGACCATGGATCTCCTGAAGCGGCCGACGCCCCGTAGGATCGAGCCGTCGACGAGAGGAGATCGCACATGCCTGTGATCGAGGTGAAGCTGTACGACCGTCGCGTGACGGAGGAGTCCGTGCCCAAGATGATCGAGGCGCTCACCCAGGCGCTGCACGAATCGAGCGGCGCAGCCGTCGAGCACATCCAGGTGATCATCCAGGGCGTTCCCGCGGCGCACTGGGGGCAGGGAGGAAAGCCGAGCGCGTAGTCGCTACTGGACGGAAGCCGCGACCAGCTCGAGCGCCACCGCCGGCGCGCCCGGAACGATCGCCTGCGTCTCGCGCGCGTGCAGGAGCGTCGTGCGGACGATCAGCTTCGCGCGCGCAAAGTTGTCGAGCTGAGTAGGCACCGGGCCGACGCGGTTGCCGAGCGCGTAGCCCGCCGCGTTCCGGCCCATCGCCCGGTACGACTCGAGCGTGTAGAGCGGCGACATCCCGAACAGCTCGAGGTTGTCGAGCGGTTGCAGGTCGG
The DNA here is from genome assembly GCA_035630135.1 of Gaiellaceae bacterium. Taxonomy (GTDB): domain Bacteria; phylum Actinomycetota; class Thermoleophilia; order Gaiellales; family Gaiellaceae; genus GMQP-bins7. Next base: position 4,627 of record DASQLF010000058.1, on the reverse strand, counting down.
CTCGGTGGATCACGGCGGTTCCCTTCGACTGCAGACCGATCGCGACCCCCGAGCCGGAGATCCGTGCGCCGTCGTGCGCGATGAACGCGACATCCGCGACGCGCCGGACCCGGACGAGCCGCGGCTCGCCACCCCCCTCGCGAATGCCGCCGCACACCGCGTCCAGCACATCCCGATGGCCGAGGTCCGCGATCGTGCGCCGGATCGACGCGGCGAAGGCAGGCCCAACCGCCACGACGACCTCTGCCGCGTCGTCGCCGCGCGCTGCCGGCTCGCCCTCGGCCACGATCGGCTCTGCCAGCGCAGACTCACCGAGCAGGTCGGCCGGGACGACGACCTGCGGCAGTGCCTGCAGGAGCTCCCAGCGCTCGCCCTCGAGCCGGTACCCGGTCCCGGGGCCGGCGTAGTCGTTGGGATCGTTCACGGCCGAACGGACGAACCCGTCCGGGTCGATCACGGCCGAGGTCTGGAGGTAGTCGGCCGCGACGCGCTGGCGTTGCATGCCGAGCACCGCCGCGGCGACGTCGCCGAACCCGGCGCGGTCGAGCGCGAGCGCCACGTCCAGCCCAGAGACGTTGCGAACGAGCAGGTCGTCGGCCGCCTCGACGTCGGCCGCACGGTCCCGATCGGGCATCTCGCGCGCGTCGTAGCCCGCGGTCGCGACGGCGACCTCCTCGTCCGAGATCGCCGGCAGTCCGAGCTCGGCGAAGACGGCCTGCACGGCTCGAGCCGCGCGTTCACGCACCGCGAGCAGTTCGTCCTCGGCGACCGGCTCGATCCCGGCGTCGACCTGCCAGTCGCGCTGGATCGTGAGCCATTCGTCGAGGTCGTCGGCGTCGAAGTTCCCGCCGCCGAAAGTGTTGTCGTGGCGCGGCATCACCGAGTAGCCGGACGTCACGAAGTCGGTTCCCGGAAGGAACTGGCCCATGAGCTTCGCCGTCTTGCGGATCTCGGAGTGCGACGCGATCGCGTCGTTTCCCGACGCGACCTCGAGGTCGAGCCACGCCGCGAGCACGTTCTCGCCGAGGATCGCGCGCGTGCCGCCAGGCACGGAGAGGACGAGCGCAACGCAGGAGATGGAGCCGTTCTGGACACCCTGCGACCCGGCAGCCCGGACGACCGCGAGGCAGCGCGCCTCGAGGTAGAGCATCGAGAGCCCCTGCGCGTAGCCCATGAGCGCCTCCGAGCCCGTGCCGGAGGTGAACCGCACCTTCACGCCGCGCGAGGCATAGGCGGCGCCGAGGAACGCCTTCGACCACGGCGTGTCGTCGCCGTCGACGAACACGGGCTCCGTGCCGTAGACCGAGAGCGTCTCGGCGTAGGTGACGAGCCCGCGGATCGCGAGCTCGAGGTTCCGCCGCTCCTCGACCGCGCACTGCGTCATCGCGCCAGGCCGGCCAGTCTGCGAGCCGACGAGCAGCGCGATCGCGTTGAGCGGCGCATATCGGGCGACGCCGACGGTCGTCTCCATCTCCGCGAAGCCCCGCCGAGCCGCCTCCGCCGCGTCGGCGGCCAGGAGAGCGGGGCTCTCCTTGAGGTTCGTCACGTGCGCCTGGTTGCCGGGGACACGCCGTGCGCGAAGCTTCTTCAGCGCGAGCATGAGCTCGACCGGGTCGAGGAGGCCGATCACGCGGGCGAGCTTGGCCGGTGTGAGACCGCGCGACAGGCGGACGGCCTCGCTGCGCGAGACGTCGACGTCGACGAGCTTCCGCGCGAGCACCAGGTCGTCGAGCGCCATCGCCTCGGACGCGACATCGAGATCTAGCCCGTGCGCGACGACGAAGCGGTCGATCACGTCGAAGTCGGCCGCGGCGCGCCCGTCCATCCGAACCACCGCGCCGTCCTCGACGACGAGCTCGGGCTCGGGGTCGTTCGGCCCGTTCGCGGCGACGAGGCCGAGCTCGGGCAACGGTGAGACGAGCTGCTCGAGATGCAGATCGCGGGTGGCGCGGGACGTGAAGCGGCGACTAGCCATCCGCCAGGAGCCCCCGCTCGGCGTACGCGGCGGCCGCCTCGCGCACGAACGCGGCGGTCGCGGGCGCCTCGTGGGCGTCGAGCCGCTCCGCCCACGCCTCGAGCTCGTCCGCGGTGGCACGACGGGGACGAAGCGCGGTGTAGATCTCGAGGAGCAGTTCGTCCGGCACCGCCGCCAGCTCGGCCGCGCGCTCGAGGCTCTCCGCGAGCTGCGTCCGGTGGGCCGCGCGAGCCACCTCGGCCTGCATTCGCAAGGTCGCCGGCGTGGCGCGGATCTCGCCCGCGTCGAGCCTGCCCTCGCGCAGCGCCTCGAGCGTCACGTCGCCGAGCGGTAGGCCGCCGGGCGTGGAAACGAGGTCGGGACGTCTCGTCCCGAGCGGGTAGTCGTTCGAGGGATCGAAGGCCACGCCCCCAAGACTCTAGGCTTGCGCCGAAGTGGTGGGCAACGACCAGCGATTCGGCGGGAGAGTGGCGCTCGTCACGGGCGGCTCGAGCGGCATCGGCGCGGCCGTCGCGGAGCGGTTGCGCGACGAGGGCGCGCAGGTGGCCTCGCTCGACCTGCACGCGCAGGCGCCGGAGGGCGTGCTCGCGCTCTCGGGCGACGTGTCGCGCTCGGCCGACGTCGAAGCCGCGGTCGCGCAGGCGCGCGCCGAGCTCGGCCCGATCGACGTCCTCGTCTGCTCCGCAGGCGTCCCCGGCGAATCGCTCCCCACCGTCGAGGTGACGGACGAGGAGTGGCGACGCGTGATGGGGATCAACGCCGACGGCGTCTTCTTCTGCAACCGCGCGGTGCTGCCGAGCATGGTCGAGCGCGGCTACGGACGCATCGTCAACGTCTCCTCGATAGCGGGCAAGGAGGGCAACCCGATGGCCAGCGCCTACTCCGCGTCGAAGGCGGCGGTGATCGCGATGACGAAGGCGATCGGCAAGGACGTCGCGCGCTCGGGCGTCATCGTCAACTGCGTCGCCCCCGCGGTCATCGACACGCCGATCCTCGACGGCATCACGCAGGAGCACGTCGAGTACATGGTCGACCGCATCCCGATGGGTCGCATCGGCGAGCCGGAGGAGGTCGCGGCGCTGATCTGCTGGCTCGCGAGCGAGGAGTGCTCGTTCTCGACGGGCGCCACGTACGACATCTCGGGCGGCCGGGCCGTCTACTGATGCGCTACGTGCGCGTGCGCGGGCCGAACGGCGTCGAGAACGCCACCGTGCAGAACGGCCGCGTCGTCACGGACGCCGGGACGACGATCGAGCCGGACGACCCCGACACGCTGCAGCTGCCGGCCCCGTATGCGCTGGAGGCGCCGTTCGACCCGCCCGAGGTGTGGTGCGCCGGAGTCACCTACGAGCGCTCGCGCGACGCGCGCATCGAGGAGAGCGTCGTCAAGGACGCGTACGCGATGGTGTACGACGCGCCGCGGCCTGAGCTGTTCATGAAGGACGCGGGCATGCGCCGCACCGTTGGCCCCGGCCGGCCGATCGGCATCCGCGAGGACTCGCAGTGGAACGTGCCGGAGCCGGAGATCGGCGTGATCATCGGCCGCAACGGTCGCATGGCCGGCGTCACGATCGGAAACGACGTCTCGTCCCGCGACATCGAGGGGGCGAACCCGCTCTACCTGCCACAGGCGAAGATCTACGCCGGCGCATGCGCGATCGGACCGGCCGTCATCGTCCCCGACGACTTCGGCGCGCACTATCGACTGACGCTGCGCGTCACGGACGAATGGGCTCGCGTCGTCTACGAGGGCGAGACCTCGACGGCGCGGATGCGCCGCTCGTTCGCCGAGCTCGTCGAGTGGCTCCTGCGCGACAACCCCGTCCCGCCCGGCAGCGTCCTCCTCACCGGCACCGGCCTCGTCCCGCCCGACGACTTCACGCTGCAGCCAGGCCATTTCGTCGAGATCCACGTCCCCGAGATCGGCACGCTCGTCAATCCCGTCGTGCGTGCCTCCGAGCTGATCGAGAAGGAGCCCGTCCCATGACCGACACGATGACCGGGGCACCCGCCCGCAACTACGTCGGCGGCGAGTGGCGCGAGAGCGCGGCCGGCGAGACGTACGAGAAGCGCAACCCCTGGCGCCCCTCCGAGGTGACAGGGGTGTTTCCCGCCTCCGACGCCGACGACGCGCGCGCGGCGATAGATGCCGCGCGGGAGGCGTTCCCTGCGTGGTCGTCCATGCCGGCGGGCCAACGAGCGGCCTTCTTCACCAAGGCCGCAGTCGCGATCGAGGCGCGCGCCGAGCAGGTCGCGAAGGACATGACCGCGGAGATGGGCAAGCCGCTGCGCGAGGCGCGGCTGGAGACCCTGCGCGCGGCGACGATCCTGCGCTACGCGGCGGGCGAGGCATTCCGTCCGATCGGCGAGCAGTACGAGCCGTCGGTCGCCGACCAGCGCCTCTTCACGCTGCGGCGCCCGCTCGGCGTCGTCGGGCTGATCACGCCGTGGAACTTCCCGATCGCGATCCCGGTCTGGAAGCTCGCCCCCGCGCTGATCTACGGCAACACGCTCGTGCTCAAGCTCGGCTACGAGTCGCCGCGAACGGGTCTCCACGTCGCGGAGTGCTTCGCCGAGGCCGGGCTGCCGCCAGGCGTCCTCAACGTGCTCACCGGCGCGGGTTCGAAGGTCGGCGCCGAGATCGTCTCGAAC
>DASQLF010000057.1:0-5988 GCA_035630135.1 Gaiellaceae bacterium | reverse complement strand
ACGTCCGCACGCTCGCCGCCGAGATGGAGCGGATCCATCCGAACCTGTACCACGCGATCTCGCGCGAGCAGTTCCAGCGGTCCGTGGACGACCTTGTCGCGGAGTTGCCGGGCCTCGAGCGCGACGAACTGCTCGTACGCCTGCTCCGGATCATCGCGTCCACGGGCGAGCGCGACGGCCACATGGGCCTCTTCCCGCTCGTGGATCACGAACGCGATCTGCACCTCGCCCCGATCCGCGCGTGGGTGTTCCCCGAGGGGATCTACGTCGTCTCGTCGCCCGAACGGCCCGATCTCGTGGGAGCGCGCATCGTCGCGATCGAGGGGCGGCCGGTGGAGGAGGTCGCGGCGCTCGTCCGGCCGCTCGTGACGCGCGACAACGAGCAGAGCCTCGTCCTCCGCCTCCCCGAGTTCATGATCACCGGCGAGATCCTGCACGGGCTTGGCCTGTCCGAGACCGCCGACCAGGTGCGGCTCACGGTCGAGCGAGCCGGCGGCCAGCGGCTCGACGCGACGCTTCGGACGCTCGCTGGGCCGGAGTACTGGAGCCTCGTCCAGCACGTGTGGGCTCCCCCGCCGCCCGTCGGGCGGCCGACCCCGCTCTGGCTCCGGAACCAGACGAAGACGCAGTGGTTCGCGACGCTCGCTCGAGGACGCGTCGTCTACGCCGTGTACTCGCACGCGACCGAGTCGACCTACGCGTTCTCGGAGGCGCTGCTCAGGCGCGCGCGCGATCCCAGGGTGCGACGCGTGATCGTCGACGCACGGCTCAACGGAGGAGGCGACAACACGAGCTACGGCCCGCTCCTCGCGGCGCTACGGGCACGCTCTGTGAACCGGCCGGGACGGCTGGTGCTGCTGACGGGGCGCGTGACCTTCTCCGCCGGAGGCAACTTTGCCGCGGAGGTCGACGCATTCACGCGCGCCCGCATCGTCGGCGAGCCGGCCGGTGGCAGCCCGCACAACTACGGCGACTCGACCCTCGTCGAGCTGCCGACGCTCGGGTGGACCGTGTACGTGCCGCCCGAGTACGTCGAGGTGCTCGGGCGGGTCGACGAGCGCGTCGCGCTCGAGCCTGACGTCGCCGTGCAGATCGGGGCCGCGGATCACTTTGCCGGACGCGATCCCGTCCTCGCGAAGGCGATCTCGATTCGCTAGCAGCAGGCGAGGCCCGTCTCGCCCCTAGAATCGCCGCGATGAGCCGCGTGCTCCCGGCCGAAGGAGATCTGCGCCGCGTCATCGGTGACGGCCACGCGATACCGGACGGCGAGGTCGACGGGCTCGACGCGGATGCGCTGCTCCAGCTGCATCGCGACCTCGTCCTGCTGCGGACGTACGACGAGCGGTCGGTCGTCTACCACCGCCAGGGCCGGATCGGCACGTACGCCATCTTCTGGAATCACGAGGCGATGCAGGCGGGCTCCGTCTTCGCGCTCGACGATCGGGACTGGATCTTCCCGGCCTACCGCGAGTCGGCGATCGGCCTGCTCCGCGGGATGCCGATCTCGACGGTGCTGTCCTGGTGGCGTGGGCATCCGGCCGGCTGGTGGAACCCGCGCGACTACAACGTGGCCTCGATCTGCGTCCCGATCGCGACGCAGGTTCCGCACGCCGTCGGATTCGCCTGGGGCTCCCGGCTCAAGGGCGACGACGCCGTCGCGCTCACGCTGTTCGGCGACGGAGCGACCTCGGAGGGCGCGTTCCACGAGGGCGCGACCTTCGCGGGCGTGATGAAGGCGCCGGTCGTTCTCTTCTGCAACAACAACCAGTGGGCGATCTCCACGCCGCTGTCGAAGCAGACGGCCGCGCCCACCCTCGCGGACAAGGCGATCGGCTACGGGATTCCCGCCGTCCGCGTAGACGGCGGTGACGTCCTCGCCGTGTACGAGGCGACTCGTGACGCGGTGACGAGGGCCCGGGCAGGAGACGGCCCGACCTTCATCGAGGCAGTGTCCTACCGCGCCGCTCCGCACGCGACGGCCGACGACCCGTCGGTGTACATCGACCTCGAGCGGGTCCAGGAGCAGCGCGAGAACGAGTGCGTGGGGCGCTACGAGCGCTACCTGAAGCGACTCGGCGTGCTCACCGACGAGCACGCGGAAGCCGTGAAGGCGGAGATCCTCGAGCTGATGCGCGCGGGAATCGCGGAGGCGGAGGCGGAGCCACCGGCCGACCCGATGCTCGTCTTCGATCATGCCTACGCCGATCCGCCGCCCTCGCTGCTCGCCGAGCAGGACGACCTCAGAAGGATCCTCGGCGATGGCTGAGCGCCTGCTCGTCGAGGCCGTGAACGACGCGCTGCACGTCGAGATGGCGCGTGACGACTCGGTGCTCGTCATGGGCGAGGACGTCGGAACGCTCGGAGGCGTCTTTCGCGCGACGGCGGGGCTGCAAGAGCGCTTCGGCGCTGATCGCTGCGTCGACACGCCGCTGGCGGAAGCGGGGATCCTCGGCACGGCGGTCGGCCTCTGCATGGCCGGGTGGCGCCCCGTCTGCGAGATGCAATACGACGCCTTCAGCTACCCGGCGCTCGACCAGCTCATCAACCACGTGGGTCGCTACCGCTGGCGCACACGCGGCGGCATGTCGTTCCCGCTGACGATTCGGATGCCGTACGGAGGAGGCGTCCGCGCGCCCGAGCTGCACGACGACTCGCCCGAGACCTACTACGTGCACACGCCCGGCGTGAAGGTCGCGATCCCATCGACGCCGGCTGACGCGAAGGGCCTGCTGGCGGCGGCGATCCGCGACGAGGATCCGGTCGTCGTCCTCGAGCCCAAGCTCCATTACCGAACCGCGAAGGAAGAGGTGCCCGAGGGAGAGCACGTCGTTCCGCTCGGGAAGGCGCGCATCGCGCGCGAGGGCTCCGACCTCACGCTGGTGGCGTACGGCGCGATGGTGCACGTCGCGCTCGCGGCGGCCGAGGAGCTCGACGGCGAGGCGTCGTGCGAGGTGCTCGACCTGCGCACGCTGAAGCCGCTCGACGAGGACGCCCTGCTCGAGTCGGTGGCCAGGACCGGGCGAGCCGTCGTCGTGCAGGAGGCTCCGCGTGTTTGCGGGTTCGCGGCGGAGGTGTCGGCGGTGCTCGCGGAGAAGGCCATCTTCGACCTCCGGGGCCCGGTGATCCGCGTGACGGGCTACGACGTGCCGTACCCCTACTGGCAGATCGAGGACGCCTACATGCCCTCGGTGGCGCGGGTCGCGGATGCCGTCCGCCGCGTCCTCGCTGCGTAGTGGCTCATCACGAGATCCCGCTCGAGCGACGCACGCTGCACGGGCACTTCTCGCGCGACCTCGACCCGATCCTGACCGTCGACTCCGGCGACTCGATCGGCTTCAGCTGCCTGAATGCCGGGTGGCGGGGCGCTGACAGGGAGCGTTTCGCGGAGCGGCGGGCCGAAGGGGATCCCCTCGACGCCGGCCACGCGCTCATCGGGCCAGTCGAGGTGCGCGGCACGCGCGCCGGCGCGACGCTGGAGGTTTGCATCGACGAGGTCCGGATCGGCTCGTGGGGCGTCACCGACGCGGGAGGATGGCCCACTCCGCTGAACGAGCGCCTCGGCGTCGCGGACGGCGCGACGGCCGCGCTCGACTGGACGCTCGACGCGGATGCGGCAACCGGCGTCGACGGTGCGGGACGACGCGTCGCGCTGCGTCCGTTCCTCGGCGTCATCGGGATGCCGCCGGACGAGCCGGGCGCGCACTCAACCTCGCCGCCGCGGCGCTGTGGCGGGAACATCGACTGCAAGGAGCTCGTCGAGAGCACCACGCTCTTCCTTCCGATCGCGGTCGACGGGGCGCTCCTCTCCGCCGGAGACGGTCACGCAGCCCAGGGCGACGGCGAGGTCTCGCAGCTCGCGATCGAGGCGCCCGTCGAGCACGCGCGGCTCACGCTCTCGATCCGAGACGATCTCGTGCTCGCGAACCCGATCGCCTGGACACCGGAGGCCTGGCTCACGTTCGGGTTCGACGAGGACCTCGACGAGGCGGCGGCCCAGGCGATCGAGGGGATGCTCGACCTCATGGCTCGCGAGCACGACCTCGATCGTCGCGAGGCGCTCGCGTTCGCGAGCGTCGTCGTCGACCTGCGGGTGACGCAGATGGTGAACGGCGTCCAGGGCATCCATGCGCGTCTCGCGCACGACGCCTTCCGCTAGACCACAATCCGACCGTGTCCACGCTCGCCGTGCAGGTCTTCGTCGTCGCGCTGTTCGCGCTCACGTGCGGCCTGCTCGCGCTGGCGTTCATGCGCGGGTGGCTCGGGCGAGCCGCGATCGCCCTGTTCGTGATCGCGCTCACCGCGTGGATCGCGTCGTTCGTCGCGATCACCTCCGATCTCGGCAACGCCGACGAGTTTGCGACGTGCGGCGACAACTGCACGGCGACGCACTACGCGACCTCCATCGCCTTCATCGGCGGTCCGCTCCTGCTGGCGCTCGCAGGGCTCGCCATGCTCGTGGCGCGCGGTAGTCGCTGGCGGCTCGGGCGGACGCGCGAGAATCACCCGTAGATGGCCAGCTCCTTCAAGCTGCCCGACCTCGGCGAAGGCCTCACCGAAGGCGAGGTTGCGCGCTGGCTCGTGGTCGAGGGGCAGGAGATCGCCGAGGACGATCCGCTCGTCGAGATCCAGACCGACAAGGCGACCGTGGAGATCCCGTCGCCGTACGCGGGAACCGTTCTCAGGATTCTCGTCGCAGAAGGCGAGGTCGCCCCGGTCGGCACGGAGCTGGTGCTCATCGGCGCCGCGGACGAGGCGCCGCGTGACGATCGGTCGAAAGGGGTCGATGCGGCCGAATCGGAGCCGGCGAGCCGGAAAGAGCGACCTACTGACAATCCGGTGCGGGGCGGATCGGTCGAGGCGCGGGTGCAGGCGACGCCGGTCGTCCGGCGCATCGCGCAGGAGCTCGGTGTCGACCTGACCGCGATCTCGGGCTCGGGGCCGGGCGGGCGCATAACCGAGGACGACGTGCGACGAGGTGCGTCGGCGGGTGGAGAGCCAGAGGGAAGGCGTGAGCCGCTTCGTGGCGTCCGTCGAGTCATCGCCGAGCACATGGCCCGTGCGCACCGCGAGGTGCCTCCGGTCACCTGGGTCGAGGAGTGCGACTTCGAGGACGTCCCCCTCGATCGCCTCCTCCCGACCGTGGTCAAGGCCTGCGCCGAGGCGCTCGTCGAGTTCCCCGAGCTGAACGCCCGCCACGACAGCGACGCGATCCTGTTCCTCCATCGCTACGACATCGGGGTTGCCGTGCAGACGGACGACGGGCTGGTGGTGCCGGTGGTGCGAGGTGCGAACGAGAAGTCGGTCGACGAGCTCGGAGCGGGGATCGCGTCCCTCGCGGAGCGGGCACGGGCGGGATCGCTGTCGGCCGACGACCTACGCGGCTCCACTTTCACCGTGACGAGCGCCGGAAAGCTTGCCGGCCTGTTCCAGACGCCGATCGTCAACCACCCCGAGGTCGCGATCCTCAGCATCGGCCGCGTGGCTCCTCGCCCCGTTGTGCGAGACGGCGAGGTTGCGGTTCGGCGAACCGGGATGCTCGCGCTCACGTTCGACCATCGCGTCGTCGACGGAGCCCGCGCCGCCGCGTTCGGCCTCGCGGTGATCGCGCGGGTCGAAGGCCGCCCGACGGCCTGAGCCGTCGGGCGGCCTCTCTTCCGCCGTCAGTCGTCGTCGTTGCTCTTGCCGTCGATCTGCGCGCGGATCTCGCCCGTCGGCCACTTCGAAGAGTGGACGTTCGCGTACGTGTGCCCTGCACGCATCGCTGCGGCGAGCTCCTCGTAGTCCATCGCTTCGATGCCCTGTGCGACGCCACCTGCCACCGGGGCGAGAATCTCCGCGGCGGCGACCGTGCGCGTCACCGTCCCGGAAGCTGGGCACGTTGGCGTGCCGGGCGGTCCAGCAGTCCCACCGGTCCCCGTCCCGCACAGGAACACGGTGACGCCGCCATTCACGGCGGTCTTGCCGAAGTGAATGTGCGCTTGTACGACG
>DASQLF010000056.1:0-8082 GCA_035630135.1 Gaiellaceae bacterium | reverse complement strand
GCTTCATCTGGAACCAGCGACTCCTCCGGGCGCTCATGGCGACGGTACTCGTCAGCAACCTCATCGAGGCGCCGTTCCCGGTGGTGATGGCGGTGTTCGCCGAAGACGCGTACGGAAGCGCGACCTCGCTCGGTCTGATGTACGGCGTGTTCGGCGGCGCCGGGCTGGTCGGCTCGCTCACGTACAGCGCCCTCGGCCATCGCTGGCCGAGGCGGCGGACGCTCGTCCTCTGCTTCGCGGTGATCCCGCTCGTCTATCTGGTCATGGCGACGACGCCCACGCTCCCGGTCGCGCTGGTCGTCCTGGCCGTCGTCGGGCTCGCGGCCGGGCCCCTGAACCCGCTCCTGTTCACGGTGACCGCGGAGCTCGTCCCGACCAACCTGCGCGGGCGAGTCTTCGGGGCAGCTCGGGCGGGAGCGTGGTCGGCCATCCCGCTCGGCATCCTGCTGGGCGGCGTCCTCGTGGAGACCGCCGGCGTGGCGGTGACCTTCCTCGGGATCGGCATCGCGTACGCCGCGCTCGTCGCCTATGGGTTCTTCAACCCGGCGTTCCGCGAGATGGACGCATGAGGGCGGTGATCCTCGTCGAGGGGGTCAGCGACCAGCGGGCCGTCGAGACTCTCGCGCGGCGACGCGGCCGAGACCTCGCGGCGGAAGGCGTCTCGGTCGTCCCTATCGGTGGAGCGCACGCGATCGGGCAGTACCTAGAGCGGTTCGGGCCGCGTGGGCTCGACCTGCAGCTGGCCGGTCTCTGCGACTCGGGCGAGGAAGGCGCCTTCGCACGTGCGCTCGAGCGGGCCGGCCTCGGGGTCGACCTGGGCCGGGCCGATCTCGAGTCGCTCGGATTCTTCGTCTGCGAGAACGACCTCGAGTACGAGCTCGTGAGCGCGCTCGGGATCGACGCGGTCGAGCGGATCATCGAGGCCGCGGGCGAGGCAGGCCCATTCCGCACGTTCCAGAAACAGCCGGCCAAGCGCACGCTCGACCTCGAGGAGCAGCTGTGGCGGTTCATGTGGAACCGCAAGATCCGCTACGCGCCCCTACTCGTCGAGGCAGTCGACCTCGAACGGGTTCCGCGTCCGCTCGACGGCGTGCTGGCCGCCGTCTGACCCCTCAGTCCGGCGAGTCGTCCGCGGGACGCACGTCGTGGATCAACCACAGCCGGTCGCCCGTCTGCGAGCCGGTTCGGGCCTGCGCCGTCACCTGGCCGAGATCCGGGTACTCGACGACCTCCGGGCTCGGGTGGTCGGACGCGACCAGAAAGCGCGCGGGCGCGTCCGTGTCGTTCCGAAGCGCATGCGCGCCGTCCGGCCCAGCCGGGAAGTGGACGACGTCTCCCTCCGAGAGCACGCGCTCACCCTCCGGCGTCCGAAGAGTCGGCGTGCCGCGCAGCACGACGAGCAGCTCCTCGGCGCCGTGGTGGAAGTGGTAGACGCTGAAGTTGCCCGGGCCGAGCTCGTAGACCGTCGCGCCGAGCACGTCGCCGCGCGGAAGCCGCTTCGAGAGCCCGCCGCCGCCCGACCAGTCCTCGCCATCGTCCCAGTCGTCGGCGAAGAGGTTCGCGTCCATCAGCGTGCCGCGGCGGTCGGGAGGAAGCTCGTGCCGCGCATGCCCTCGGGCTCGTCGATCCCGAGGACGCCGAGCACGGTCGGCGCGATGTCGAGGAGATGGGCGTCGCGCCGCCCCGCAGCGTCGATTCCCGGGCCTGCGACGATGTAGAGGCCGTCCTGGGCGTGGTTCGCATCGTCAGGCCCCGTGTCGTTCTCGAGTGTCTGGATCCCCTCGTCGCCGCCGATCGTCCCGACCGAGCGCCAGAGCAAGTCGCCGAAGACGACGATGAGGTCGGGCGCGACGCCCTTCGGCTCGCCGTAGAGCTCCTCGGGTTTGTACACCGCGGTCGGGATCGGCTCGCCGGCGTCGTCGGGGATGGCGGCGATACGGCGCGCGAGGTCGTCGCGGACGGCCTCGTACTCCTCGGGCGGAACGGTTCCCTCGGGCTCGCGCCCCGCGACGTTCAGGAAGACGCGCGCGTAGTAGCCACCCTCGCCCCAGGCCGTGGTCTTCGACCAGTCGACGCCGACGTCGCGCAGCGACGAGACGCCGTTCGGCTCCGCCAGGGTCGCAAGCAGGCCCTCGCGCCGCAGCCACTCGTTGATTCGGATCCCTCCGTCGAGCCGCTTCGCCCCGTGGTCGGAGAGCACGAACACGACGGTGTCCTCTTCGGCGTGCTCGAGCAGTTTCCCGATGAGCCCGTCGAGGTGCCGGTGGTAGTCGAGGATCGCGCTCTCGTAGGCGTTGCCGGGCTCGTGCTTTCGGTGCTCGGTATCCATGAACTTCCAGAATCCGTGATGCATGCGGTCGGGGCCCATTTCCACCATGGCGAAGAGCGTCCACGGCTTCGTGGAGAGGAGATGGTCCGCGAGGGCGAAGCGCCGATCCGTCATCTCGTACACCTGGCGCAGCAGATACTCCTTGTCGTCCGTGCGAAAGTCCTTGGTGTCGAAGAAGTACTCGCCGACGACCTCCGCGATCTCGTCCTTGAGCGCCGCCGGGTACGTGTACTTCGAGTCGAGCGAGGGCGTGAGGAAGCAGCCGACCATCACGCCGTTCAGCGGCTTCGGTGGGTAGCAGCCGGGCACCGAGAGCACGATCGACGAACCGCCCGCGCGCGTCACGAGATCCCACAGGCGCGGCTCCTTGATCGCAGTCGACATCGCGATGAAGCCGCCGTCGTAGGTGTGATCCGAGCGATTCCGGAAGCCGTAGACGCCGAGATCGCCGGGCGTCTTCGAGGACATCATGCAGCTCCAGGCGGGAACCGTGATCGGCGGGATCACAGACGTGAGCCGGCCGTACGTCCCGCGCTCCATGAGGCCCGCGATCGTCGGCAGCTCGTCGCGCCAGCGCTCGAGGACAAGTGACGGCTCGGCGCAGTCGAGCCCGATGAGCATGACCTTCCTCGGCACGCGCGGAGCCTAGCCTCGTTGACGGCGTCTGTCTCCGCTATTAGCGTGCGGCCTGGCGTCAACCACTAAGGGGAGAGGGGGAACACAATGAGCAAGAAGCGTTTGCTCGTGGCCGCGCTGTGCGCGGTCGCACTCGCAGCTCTGAGCGCCGGCCCGGCCCTCGCCGGTGAGGTCACCGGCGGCAAGAATCCGAAGGAAACGCCGATCGGGGCTGCACCGGAGAACGATCCCCACGCGAGCTCGATCTGCTCGTTCTCGGGCCAGAACGACGATCCCGAGGAGCCAGGCTTCGGGGGTCGCGTGCAGTCGTGGGGGCAGGACGTGAAGAACGCAGTGCACGCCGGGGCCGCGCCGCCTGGCGGCGTTCCCGGTCAGGCCTGCAGAGGGAACTAACGGCTGGGTAGCGCACAGTCGCCGATGGCCGGCTCCGGCCCAAGCGCCGGGGCCGGCCAATCGGTCCGGGTGCCCCACAAGCCACAATCCCAGGGGTGAGCGCACGGCCCGATCCCGCGCACGAGACCGTCGTCATGAAGTTCGGCGGCTCTTCTGTCGCCGATCCGGAGAAGATCAAGCACGTCGCGGAGCGTCTCGTCGAGGCGCGGCAGCGCGGCGTTCGCGTCGTCGCGACCGTCTCGGCGATGGGCGACGCGACGGACGGCCTCATCGAGCTCGCCCGCCAGGTCTCGCCCGAGCCGCACCCGCGCGAGCTCGACATGCTCCTCTCGACCGGCGAGCGGATCTCCTGTGCGCTCGTCGCGATGGCCGTCCATGACCTCGGCTACGAGGCCGTCTCCTTCACCGGCTCGCAGGCGGGGATCATCACCGACCCGGTGCACACGAAGGCGAAGATCCGCGAGATCACGCCGGTGCGCGTGCTCGAGGCGCTCGACCGTGGCCGCATCGTCCTCGTCGCCGGCTACCAGGGGTTCTCGCGCGACACGATGGACGTGACGACGCTCGGCCGCGGAGGCACCGACGCGACGGCGGTCGCGCTCGCAGCCGCGCTCGACGCAACCTGCGAGATCTACTCCGACGTCGCGGGCGTGTTCACCGCCGACCCGCGGATCGTCCCGGACGCGCGCAAGCTCGAACGCGTGTCGTACGAGGAAATGCTCGAGATGTCCGCGTCAGGCGCGAAGGTGCTCATGCTGCGAGCGGTCGAGATCGCACGCAACCAGGATGTCCCTATCCACGCGCGCTCGACCTTCTCGAGCGACGACGGGACGTGGGTCGGTCGGACAGAGGGACTCGAGCAGGCGATCGTCTCCGCGGTCACGCACTCGGAGGACGAGGTGCTGTTCTCGCTACGCGAGGTGCCCGACAAGCCCGGAACCGCCGCTGCCATCTTCGACGCAGTGGCGGCGGAGCACGTCAACGTCGACACGATCCTCCAGAACGTCGTCCACGACGACGCCGCGCTGTCGTTTTCCGTGCCGCAGGACGACGTACCCGCTGCCCGGCGCGCGCTCGCGTCGGCGCAGGAGGCGATCGGCCCGCTTCGCGTCGACGAGATCTCGGATCTCGGAAAGGTCTCGCTGGTCGGCGCCGGCATGCGCTCGCATCCGGGCGTCGCCGCCCACATGTTCCGCACGCTTGCCGGCGAGGACATCAACCTCCATCTCATCTCGACCTCGCCGATCAAGGTGTCGTGCCTGATCCCGCGCGGTCACGTGGAGCGGGCCGTACGCGCCCTGCACGAGGCGTTTCACCTAGGGGAGGCGTGATCCGAGCGAGCGCCGCCTGAGTTCCGGGCTCTAGGGTTCCCGGTGTGAGCGAAGCCGTCCCTGCCGCACCGCCCGCGCAGTCGCGCGGACGCGCGACCGCCGTGTGGGTCGTGCTCGTCGTCGCCGGTCTCTTCCTCCTGCTCGCGACGTTCGCGATCTGGATCAATCGCGTCGCGTTGAATACGGGTGAGTTCACGTCCACGTCGAGCTCGCTGCTGGACAATCCCGAGATCCGCAGCGCGGTGGCCAACCGCGCGGTCGACGAGCTCTTCGCCAACGTCGACGTGCAGGCCGAGGTCGAGGCGCAGCTGCCGCAGGACTACAAGGGCCTCTCCGGCGCTGCCGCCGCGGGCCTGCGTCAGGCGTCGTACCAGATCGTCGACCGCGCGCTCGAGCAGCCCGTCTTCCAGGACCTCTTTCGCGTCGCCGTCGAGCAATCGCACACG
Organism: Gaiellaceae bacterium; assembly: GCA_035630135.1. Classification (GTDB taxonomy): domain Bacteria; phylum Actinomycetota; class Thermoleophilia; order Gaiellales; family Gaiellaceae; genus GMQP-bins7. The sequence goes on along the minus strand of DASQLF010000056.1, from coordinate 2,947 downwards.
ACGCTCGTCCAGGTGCTCGAGGGGGGCGGCGACCGGGTCTCGACCGACGAGGGCGAGGTCACGCTCGACCTCCGGGAGATCATCATCGAGGCCGCGGATCGCATCGGCATCGGAGAACAGGTCGTCGACCGGATCCCGGCGGAGGCGGGGCAGATCGTCATCCTCCGCTCGGACGAGCTCGACACGGCACAGAGCGTCTTCCAGCTCCTGAAGACGCTGGCCTGGGTTCTTCCGATCCTCGCGCTGGCCGCCTTCGGTCTCGCGGTCTGGCTCGCGCGCGACCGCCGCCGCGCGGTTCGCGGAATCGGCTTCGTCGTTCTCGTCGTCGGGCTGCTCGGCCTCGCCGCGGCGCGACTGACACGCAACTACGTCGTCGACTCGCTCGTCGCGCGGCGCGACGACCGCGAGGCGGCGTCAAATGCGTGGGACATCCTCACGGAGCTCATGCGCGGCTCCTTCCGGCTGATGCTCGTCGTCGGTCTCCTCTTCCTCTTCGCGGCGTGGCTCGCCGGCCCGGGCCGTCGTGCCCTGACCGCGCGCGGATGGCTCGCGCCCGCGGTGCAGGGTCGGGTGTGGGCCTACGTCGTCCTCGGGCTCCTCGGCCTGTTTCTCCTCTTCACCTCCGAGGTGGCAGACAGCGCCCGACTTCTGACCGTCGCCTTGCTGATGGCGCTCGGCGCGACGTGGATCGAGCTCACGCGCCGACAGACGCTCGTCGAGTACCCCGACGCGCAGGGTACGGAGTTCTTCACCGACACGTGGGAGCGCGTCACGAGCTGGTGGGACGAGCAACGGGCGTCCGCACGGCAGCCCGCGCCGGCGGCGGGCCCGCCACCCGTGGCGCCGGGCGGACCGGCAGCGCCTGCGACCGACGTGGCATCGAGGTTGACCGCGCTCGCCGAGCTGCACTCGAGCGGCGCTCTCACCGACGAGGAGTACGCGTCGGCGAAGTCCCGGGTTCTCTCGGGCTCGTAGCCACTACGAGGCAGGCACGGCGACTGCGGCGCCGAACTGGCGACCGTGGACTCGGACGCCCTCCGCGCACTCCTGACCGGCGCCGTCTGGCTGGTGATCATCGTGGTCGTCCGGCTGCTGCTCAGCAAGGCTTTCGACCGCTACGAGAGACGACTTGCCGAGACGGATCCGGCCGTCGCGGCGCGCAGGCGCACGACGTTCGCGTTCCTCCTGCGCGTCGTCGTCGCGATCGTGGTCATCATCGGCGTCTGGAGCGTGCTGTCGATCTTCCCGGCGACGCAGCAGGTCGCGAGCGCGTTTCTCGCCTCGAGCGCGGTGCTCGCGCTCATCGCAGGTCTCGCGCTCACGACGCCTCTGGGGAACCTCGGCTCGGGCGTCCTGCTCGCGTTCACCCAGCCCGTTCGCCTCGGCGATCGCATCACCGTGCAGGACTTCACGGGGATCGTCGACGAGATCTCGCTCAGCTACACGGCACTCACCACCGACGAGGGGCGCCACATCTTCGTCCCGAACACGACGATGGTGTCGACGATCCTCGTCAACCGCTCGGTCGGCGATCCGCGGCGCCTGGTCACCGTCGACCTGCCGGTCCGGCTCGGAATCCCGCTGGCCGAGGCGCGCCGCATCACGATGGAGGCGGCAACGAGCGTTCCACAGGGTGACGATCTCGCGATCTACGTCCAGATCGGCGACGTGCAGGAGAGCATCGCGTGGCTCCACGTCGTCGCCTACGCGCCGTTGGGCGTCGACGTGTCGCAGGTCGCGAGCGACATCCGCGAACACGCGGTGACCGCGCTCGGCTCGGCGGATCTGCTTCCCGCTAGCTGAGATCCAAGCTCTCGCCGGGCCTGAGGATCTTCACCGAAGCCTCCGGCGCTACCTCCTCGAGAGCGGCCGCGAACGCGACCGGCGGCAGGTCGACGAAGCGAGGCCTTCCCGCGAGGCCGAGGTGGATCGGAAAGTACGTTCCCCAATGGATCGGAACGACGAGCGCCGGGCGGATCCGAGCGACGGCTTCTGCCGCACCCTTCGGATCCAGATGCCCTCCCCGACCAAGATCAGGGCCCCACCCCCAGATCGGAATGAGGCCGAGATCGACCGGCCCGAGCTCGGACATGCCGTCGAAGAGATCGGTGTCGCCCGCGAAGTAGATCGACCTCGAGCCCGAGATCTTGTACCCGACGGGGTTCGCCGAAACACCGATCGGGCTTCGCGCCCCGTCGTGCTCCGCCGGCACCGCTCGGACCTGCAGCTCGCCGATCGCGAACGTCTCGCCCACCTCGACCTCGAGCACCGACTCGAACTTGCGCTTGCGCAGGAGCGCGCCGAGGCCGCGCGGAACGACGACCGGGACCGACTTGCCGAGCTTCTCGAGCGACGGCAGGTCGAGGTGGTCGTAGTGGGCGTGCGAGATGAGCACGGCGTCGAGCCCGCGACGGCTTCGCGCCGACACGGGCGTCGAGCGCCGCAGGTGCGCCACGCGGTTGCGCAGCAGCGGATCCGTGAGCAGCCGGACGCCGTCCAGGTCGACGAAGACCGTCGCGTGCCCCACGTATTCGATCCGCGCCACGGCGCGAAGTATCGGGGTCGGAACGTAGGGTCCGACCCCGGGAGCTACACGCAGTCTCTGAGGCCCTGCGCCTCGGGCAGCGACTCCAGCTTCTTGAGCGTGTTGTTCTCGATCTGGCGGATGCGCTCCCGCGTGACGCCGAACGCCTGCCCGACCTCCTCGAGCGTGCACGGCTGCGAGCCGTCGAGCCCGTAGCGCAGCTCGATCACCCGCCGTTCGCGCTCGGGAAGTGCCTGCAAGGCGAGCTCGACGTCCTCGCGGCGCAGCGACAGCGAGGCCGTGTCGAACGGCGACTCCGCCTGCTCGTCGGGCACGAAGTCGCCCAGAGAGGAGTCCTCCTCCTCGCCGATCGGCTTCTCGAGCGAGATCGGGAGCTGCGACATGCGCAGGATCTCGCGCACC
>DASQLF010000055.1:0-2448 GCA_035630135.1 Gaiellaceae bacterium | reverse complement strand
ACGAGGCCGTCCCTCCGGACGAGGGTCTCGAGCTCAAGCCTGTTCACCACCGTCAGGTCGGCGTCGACACTCACCGGCCGCGCCGGCGCGGCGTTCAGGCAGAAGACACCGTCGCACGCCTCCCACGCGCTCAGGACGGCGTTGTCCAGTATCTCGAGCTGACAGAGCACCGCATCGTGCTCGTCGAGCTCGATCTGGCCGAGGGCGGCGTTCGCTCCCGGCGCGACGGTGATCAGCGTCTCGCCGGACGCATCCACGAGGATCAGCGCGACGCCCGTCGGCTCATCGCTCTCGTCCAGGCGAAGCTCGACCCCGGCGGCACGCGCTCCGGCGAGCGCCTCGTCAGCGAACGCGTCGGCGCCGACCGCGCCGATCAGCGTCACCTCCGCGCCGAGGCGCGCACACGCCACCGCCTGGTTCGCACCCTTTCCCCCCGGGTAGCGCGCGAACGTCGCACCCGTCACGGTCTCGCCGGCTCGCGGCAGCCGGTCGCAGTGCGCGACGAGGTCGAGATTGATCGACCCGACGACGGTGATGCGTGGCGTCAAGCCGCGAGCGCGCGGAGGTCGTCCACCGTCGACCCCAGGAGCGTGTCCTGCAGGTCGAAGAGCCCGGCCCACAGGGACGAGCGGTCGGGCGCAGCATCGAGGCTCGCAGCGGTCGCGAGACCCTCAAGCGCCCGGACGAGCACGGCGAGCTCGAGATAGACGGCGGTGACGCGGTTCGGGCACGCACGCACGCCTGCCCGGTCGAGGACGGGTCGCCACTCGACGAGCTCGCCCGCACCCGGGCCCGCGTACCAGGAGCGGCCCTCGGCGCGCTCGGGCTCGAGTTCAAGCAGGTACTGCGAGAGCGGACGCTCGAGCCCCGCGAGCGCCGTCTCGACGCGCTCCGCAGCGTGCTGGAGGGCGGCCTCGCGTGCGCCCGCGGTGGCGGGAACGGCGTCTCCTCTCCCCCAGCGCTCGAGCAGACGGCAGAACGCGAGCGAAGCGGCCTCGCACGCACGGAGCTGCGCGACGAGACGCCGCGCGCTGAGCTCGCTCGCCGCGTTCACCTCGATGACTGGCGCCCATCCGCGCATCAGACCTCGATCACCACCGGCAGCACCATCGGCCGACGGCGCGTGCGGTCGTAGACGATCTGGCCGACCGCGTCGTGGATGTGCTCCTGCAGGAGCTTGATCTCGACGATGTGCTCGGCTGCGAGTTCACGCACCACACGATCGGCCTCCGCACGCAGTTCGTCCAGTAGCTCGTCGGTCTCGGCGAAGCCTCGCGCGATGAGCTCGGGCGGCGCGATCTCGCCGCCGTCGGACGAAGCAAGCGTCGTGACGACGATGAGCACACCGTCGTCGGCGAGCTTGCGGCGGTCGCGGAGGGCCACGTCCTGGACGTCGCCCACTCGGAGACCGTCGACGAACGTGACTCCCGACTCGACCCTGTCCACGAGTCGCGCGCCGCCGCGCGCCAGCTCGACGACCGAGCCGTTCTCCGCAATGAGGATCCGATCCTCCGGCACGCCCGCCTCGCGGGCGAGCTTGGCGTGCGCCGCCAGCATCCGGTACTCGCCGTGGATGGGCATGACGTGCCGCGGACGGAGCAGCGAAAGCATGGTCCGCAACTCCTCTTGGCACGCGTGACCGGAGACGTGGACGGGCGCGATCTCCTCGTGCAGCACCTCCGCGCCGGCGCGCGCGAGCTGGTTGATCGAGTCGTGCACGCGGAGCTCGTTCCCGGGAACCGGCTTCGCCGAGATGATGACGGTGTCGCCGGGCTCGACCGTGACGGCCTTGTGGTCGCCATACGCGATCCTCGTGAGAGCCGACATCGGCTCGCCCTGGCTCCCCGTGCAGAGGACGAGGAGGCGATCCGGCGGCAGCTGTGCGGCCTCGTCCGGGTTCACGATCGCGTCTTCGGGAAACGAGACATACCCGAGATTGCGCGCGATGTTCAGGTTCTTGCGCATCGAGCGGCCGACGACGACGACCTTCCTTCCGCATTCGACCGCGACGTCCGCGGCCTGCTGCATGCGGTGGATGTTCGACGCGAACGAGGCGACGAGGATCTTCCCTGTACGCAGCGGAAAGATCGACCGGAACGCCTCGCCGACGAGCCGCTCGGAGCCGGTGTTCCCGGGCCGCTCGGCGTTCGTGGAGTCCCCGAGGAGAAGGTCTACGCCCCGATTGCCGATCTCGGCGAGCATGCCGACGTCCGTTTTCAGCCCGTCCACGGGCGTGTGGTCGAGCTTCCAGTCGCCCGTGTGGACGACCCGGCCGGCCTCGGTCTCGATGACGAGCGCGGCCGAATCCGGAATCGAGTGGGCGACGCGCACCATCTCGACGCGGAAGGGACCGAGCGAGAGCGGCGCGTCCCCGGGCGAGGCGGCGACGAGCTCGGCCTTCTGCCCGAGCCCGTGCTCGTCGAGCTTCGACTTCACCAGCGCGAGCGT
>DASQLF010000054.1:0-5833 GCA_035630135.1 Gaiellaceae bacterium | reverse complement strand
GATCCACTCGATTCGCCTGCCCGGGCTCGTCGCGCACCAGGAGGTGCTGTTCGGTGGGCAGGGGGAGACGCTCACGATCCGGCACGACACGCTTTCGCGCGAGGCGTTCGTGCCGGGTGTGCTGCGTGCGGTCGAACGCGTGCGGGAGCTTCCGCCGGGCTTGACCGTGGGCCTGGACGCGATTCTCTAGCGGCGGCTCTCCCTGAGCGCCGCGAGCAGCCCTGATGGCGGCGTTCCTCATCGGTGACCTCGTCCGCGGCAGGCTTGGTCGTGCGCGCCATGATCGAGTTCACCGGCTTGACGACGAAGAAGAAGATCGCTGCTGCCGTGGTGATGAACGTGATCAACGCGGTGACGAACGAGCCGTAGCGGAAGACCGCATCGTTGATCGCGAAGGTCAGCCCGCTGAAGTCGGGCTCGCCGAGGATCATCGCCACGACCGGCATGACCAGATCGTCGACGAACGAGGCGACCAGCGCGGCGAACGCGAGGCCGATGACCAGTGCGACGGCGAGCTCGAGGAGGTTGCCGCGCAGGAGAAAGTCCTTGAACTCCTTGAGCATGGAGGTGCCTGCCTTTCGGTCTCGTAGAATCCTCTGACGTGCTGGGCGAGATCCTGACCGCGATCGCGACGCCGTTCAGGGCCGACGGCTCCGTCGACTACGAGGCGTTCCGCGCGTTGGCTGCGCACCTGGTGGCGAACGGCTCGGACGGGCTCGCGGTCACCGGGACGACCGGTGAGGCGCCGACGCTCTCCGACGACGAGCGCTTCGGCCTGTACGAAGCGGCCGTGGATGAGGTCGGCGACCGCGCAACGGTCGTTGCCGGCACGGGCACGTACGCGACAGAGCACTCCGTACACCTCACGAAGCGCGCGCACGAGATCGGTGTGCACGGGTTCCTCGTCGTGACGCCGTACTACAACAAGCCGCCCGTTCGCGGGATCGTCCGCCACTTCGAGGAGATCGCGGCCGTGACGGATCGCCCAATCGTCGTCTACAACATTCCCGGCCGCGTCGTCCTCAACCTCGAGACGGACGCCATCGCGCAGCTCGCCGAGCTCCCGACCGTGCGGGCCGTGAAGCAGGCCAATCCCGATCTCGACCAGGCGCGTGCGATCGTCGAGCTCGGTCTCGACCTCTACGCAGGTGACGACGACCTCGTTTTCCCGTTCCTCGAGCTCGGAGCCGTCGGGGGTGTCTGCGTGCACACGCACGTCGTCGGGCCGCAGGTGAAGGAGACAGTCCGTCTGTACCGCTCGGGCGATGTGGAGGGCGCACGCGCGCTCGACCGCGAGCTCGCTCCAGCGATCGAGCTCCTGCGCGTGGCCGTCAATCCGATCGCCATCAAGTGCGCGCTCAACCTCCTCGGGCACGAGGTCGGCGGACATAGGCTTCCTCTGGTGGAGGCGACGGACGAGGAACGCGAGGCTGTGCGTGGGTGCCTCGAGCGCCTCGGCCTGCTCGCGTCGGTGGCCGCGTAGATGGGTCGCGCGGAGGAGATGCTTTCGTCGCTCGCCGCCGGGGCGGCGATCCCCGGCGTCATGGGTGTGGGGCCGGGCCGCACGTGGGACGCGGTCGCAGCCGCCCACGCACCGGAGCTTCCCGGCGACAGCGTGACCTTCTTCGCCCTCGAGGACGGCACCCTGATCGTCACGCAGGACATCCCCGACGGCGCTCTCGCTCCGGTGGCGGACGCGCTCGAGGAGACCGTCTCGCCTCCGTACCGCGCCGCAACGGCCCGCAACGAGGGGGACATGTGGACGGCGGTGGCCGAGTCCGTGCGCATCGTGACGCTCGCGGGCGTCGAGGGTGACGAGGTCGACTTCACGGTCGTCGGCGGCGAGCGGACGCTCACGGTAGGCGGCGAGCCGTCTGCCGGTTCGCTCCCGGCACTCGATGCGCTGGCCGACGAGCACGAGTCGGTCGCGCTGCATGCAGAGCGCGTCGACGGCGACCTGTTCGCGGTCGACGTCTTTCCGTTGTGAGACGGCGCCGCCCGTAGGATCGGGCGCATGACGGCCTGCCCGTCGTGTGGAGTGGAGAACCGAGCCGATGCGCGCTTCTGCGATTCGTGCGGGGCCGCGCTCGAGCCGGTCGCGGCCCATGCGCGCGAGGAGCGCAAGATCGTCTCGGTGCTCTTCTGCGACCTCGTGGGCTTCACTGCGGCTTCCGAGCAGGCCGATCCCGAGGACGTACGCGCGCGCTTACAGCCGTATCACCAGCTTCTGCGGGAGCGGATCGAGGCGTACGGCGGCGTCGTCGAGAAGTTCATCGGAGACGCGGTCATGGCCGTCTTCGGCGCTCCCGTAGCGCACGAGGACGATGCCGAGCGCGCGGTGCGAGCCGGTCTCTCGATCCTCGAGTCGCTCGAAGAGCTGGACGTGGACGTTCCCGGGCTCGACGTGCGCATCGGCGTGAACACCGGCGAGGCTCTCGTCTCACTCGGCGCCCGGCCCGAGCGAGGGGAGGGGATCGTGACCGGAGACGTCGTGAACACTGCGGCGCGGATCCAGTCGTCGGCGCCGATCAACGGCATCGCGGTCGGCGAGGGCACGTATCGGGCGACGCAACCAGTCTTCGAGTGGGAAGAGCTGGAGCCGATCGAGGCCAAGGGGAAGAGTGCGCCCGTCCACGTTCGGCGGCCGCTCCGGCCCGTTGCGCGCTTCGGAAGCGATGTCATCCGAACGCACACGACGCCGTTCGTCGGGCGTGAGGTCGAGCAGTCGCTCCTCGGCGGGCTCCTCGATCGCGCGATTCGCGATCGCTCGGTGCAGCTCGTCACCCTCGTCGGTGAGCCGGGGGTCGGCAAGTCGCGCCAGGTTGCCGAGCTCTTGCAGGACGTCGACCGCCGCACCGAGCTCGTACGCTGGCGGCAGGGCCGCTGCCTCCCGTACGGCGACGGCATCGCGTTCTGGGCGCTCGGCGAGATCGTGAAGGCGCATGCGGGCATCTTCGAGAGCGATTCGCCCGAGATCACCCGGGACAAGCTCCGGGCGGTGCTCTCCGAGGGCGACGAAGGAGCGTGGATCGAAGAGCGCCTGCTGCCGCTCGTGGGCATCGAGGCTGCAACACGCGTCGAGCGCGCCGAGTCGTTCACCGCGTGGCGCACGTTCCTGGAGTCGATCGCCGACAGGGATCCGACGGTGCTCGTCGTCGAGGATCTGCACTGGGCCGATCTCGCGCTGCTCGACTTCCTCGAGCATCTCGTCGAGCACGCCTCCGGCGTCCCGCTCTTCGTCCTGGCCACTGGCCGGCCCGAGCTCGCGGACCGCGCGCCGGGCTGGGCCGGCGGGCTGCGCAACGCGACGACCATCACACTGAACCCGCTCTCCGAGACCGAGACCGCGCGGCTCGTCAACGGCTTGCTCGAGCAGACGCTGCTTCCCGCGGAGCTGCAACAGGCAATCATCGAGCGCGCAGGGGGTAACCCTCTCTACGCGGAAGAGGTCGTCCGCCTCCTACGCGACCGCGGGCTGCTCGACGGTCCCGCCGCGCTCGCCGACCTCCCGCTTCCCGAGACGGTGCAGGCGCTCATCGCGTCGCGTCTCGACACTCTGTCACCGGAGCGGAAGGGGCTTCTCCAGGACGCTTCCGTCCTCGGCAAGGTCTTTTGGAGCGGGGGCGTCGCTGCGATTGGCGGTACGTCCGAACAGCACGTCGAGGTCGGCCTACACGAGCTCGAGCGGCGGGAGTTTGTCCGCCCCTCGCGCACGTCAGCGGTGGAGGGCAACAGGGAGATTGCGTTCTGGCACGCACTCGTTCGGGACGTCGCCTACGGACAGATCCCCCGACCGCAGCGGGCGCAGAAGCACTTGGCCGCCGCGGGCTGGATCGAGGAGAGCGCCGGCGGTCGGGTCGAGGATGTCGCTGACCTGATCGCGCACCACCTCGGCCAGGCGGTCGCGCTCTACGACGCGGTAGGGGAGCAGGAACGAGCCGAGGTCCTCCGGCCACGGGTGCAGCGCGCACTCGTTCTCGCCGCGGAGCGCGCGCTCGGGCTTGATCCTCCTCGCGCGATCGCGCACCTCGACCGCGCGCTCGAGCTCACCTCCGACGAGGCCGAGCGCCTCGAGCTCAGCGTGCTGCGGGCGGACGCCGCGATCCAGGCCGGGCGCGTGCAGGAGGCTGCGTGGGCGCTCGACGAGGTGATGCCGGCTCTTCGAGCCGGCTCGGACGCGGTCTTGGCGGCGAGAGCACTCGCGCTTCGGTCGCTCGTCTCGCGCTACATCGGTGAGGACGACCTTCTTTCCTGGGAGGAGGAGGCGGTCGCGCGGCTCGAGCCGTCCGGCCCCTCTCGGCCGCTGCTCGACGCCCTGACCGAACTCGCCGGTGTGCTGACGGTTCTCGAGCGCAACGATGACGCGGCGGTCGTCGCGGATCGGGCCTTCGCGCTCGCGGATGAGCTCGGGATCGAGCGGCCGGCGCGCCTCCTCGGCTTCCGCGGGACGCAGCGCTTCTTTCTCGGCGACCGGGGCGGGTTGGATGACATGGATCAGGCATACGAGCGTCTCGTCGCGAGCGGCGCCTCACGCTTCGCGACGGTTGTGCGCTTCAATCGCGTGCGCTCGTGGTGGCACCTCGAGGGGCCAAGGACGCTCGACGAGTTTCTGGGCGCGCGCGACTTCGCCTTGAGCAGAGGCCAGGAGCTGTCCGTGCGGTTCTCATTCGGAGCGATCGCGTTCTGCCTCGCAGCTCAGGGGCGGTATGCCGAGGTCGTCAGGTTCACAGAGGACCACATAGGGGAGATCGATGCCGTCGGCGACCTCTTCATGTCAGAGACCCTTCGGAGCTGGCTCGCCGCGGCATACGCCGCGCAGGGAGATTCGGAGGCGGCAGAGCTCGAGCTTCTCGCGGTGCTCGAGACCGCGATCGGGGAGCGGCGGGGGCACGCGCTCGTGATCGCATCGCACGTCGCGCGCCTGCGCGGGCAGCCGGCTCACGCGGCCGAGCTTCTTGTAGAGCACTTCGATACACGCAACGTGACGAAGCATCCTCCGACGATCGGCAACCTGCCGCTGCTCGCGCGTACCGCGGCCGCGGTCGGTGAGACGCGCCGCATGGCGGAGTTCGTCGAGCAGGTGTATCCGGGCTTCGGCTTCACGTACATCGACACGGTGGCGACGGCGGCGCGGGCGGTGCTCGCGCACGCCGACGGTGACCACCAGCTCGCAGCGGAGCTGGCGGGCTCCGTCGTCGAACCGTTGGCCGACGCTCTTGCCTTCCCGGAGCGCGGCTATGCGCTCCTGCTGCTCGGCCAGGCGAAGCTCGCGCTCGGCGATCCGTCCGGCCTCGACGTGATCCGCGGCGCGCGCGACGTCTTCGCAGAGCTCGGGATGCGGCCGGCGCTCGCGGAGGCCGAGGCGCTGCTCGAGGGCGAAGTCGCGGCCGAAGCCTAGACTGCGGCCTCGATGTCAGAAGCGCTCCGGATCATCCCGCTCGGCGGGCTCGGCGAGGTCGGCAAGAACATGACCGTCTACGAGCTCGGGGGCGAGATCATCGTCGTCGACGCGGGACTCGCGTTCCCGCGCGACGAACACCTCGGCGTCGACCTGCTGCTGCCTGACATCGGCTACCTCGAAGGGCGGCGCGTGCGGGCGGTCGTGCTCACGCACGGCCACGAGGATCACGTCGGCGGCCTGCCGTACCTCCTGCGCGAGGTCGAGGTCGACTCCGTCATCGCGACTCCGCTTACGCTCGCGCTGGTGAAGTCGAAGCTCGACGAGCACGGGCTCGGGCAGAAGGCCGAGCTCGTCGCCGCCTCGCCCGGGGACGCGCCGCTCTCGCTCGGTCCCTTCCGCGTCGAGATGGTGCGCGTCGCCCACTCGATTCCG
>DASQLF010000053.1:0-5740 GCA_035630135.1 Gaiellaceae bacterium | reverse complement strand
ACCGGATCTCGGGCCGAATCCGGGTCGACGTCGCCTTACCTAACTAGAAGCTAGGCGGCGAGTGCGAGTTCGTTCTTGTTCGCACTTGCTTTGGTGCCGGTTGATTTACGAGGCCAACCGGCGACCTCGGCTCGCAGCTCTGCCGGAGAACCGACCACGTCGAGACCTGGTCGCCCCCGTATGTGTGTTCAGGAAACGAGGATAGCTGCCGATAAGCGTGTCGGCCCCGTCTGCGGCAGGGGTTGGGTTTTCGGGCCAAGCAGCACAATCGAGGCGAAAGGACACGCTCGTGGCGTTGATGATGGAGGAGAAGTACGACGACCTCGCGGACCTGCGACAGCGGGCCAAGGACGAGGTGTCGAAGGTCGTCATCGGCCAGGATCGCACGGTCGAGCTGCTCCTGATCGCGGCCGTCGCGCACGGGCACGTGCTCATCGAGGGCCCGCCCGGCAGCGCCAAGACGCTCCTCGCGCGCGCGGTCGCGCACATGCTCGGCGCCTCGTTCAAGCGCATCCAGTTCACGCCGGACACGACGCCGACGGAGCTCAACGGCCAGAACGTGATCCGCGCCGGCGAGCACCTCTTCATGCCCGGCGCCGTGTTCACGAACGTCCTCCTCGCCGACGAGATCAACCGCACGCCGCCCCGCACCCAGGCCGCGCTCTTCGAGCCGATGGGCGAGCGCCAGGTGACAGTGGACGGCAAGGCACACAAGCTTCCCGATCCGTTCCTCGTGATCGCCACGCAGAACCCGCACGAGCACGAGGGCGTGTTCCCCCTCCCCGAAGGCCAGCTCGACCGCTTCCTCTTCAAGATCGAGCTCGAGTACGCGGACGCCGAGGCCGAGCTCGCGATGCTCAACCTCCCGCACAAGGGCGTGGCGCCGGACATGCTCGGCGAGATTCGCCCGCTGCTCGGGGTCGTCGGCCTCGACAAGGCGCGGCAGGAGCTCGAGCACACCGACGTACCCGACTCCGTCGGCCGCTACATCGTCGCGGTCGGCCGCAAGACGCGTGAACTACCCGGCGTCGAACTTGGTGTCAGCTCACGCGCGATGATCCATCTCGTGATGGCGGTGAAGGCGAACGCACGCCTCAACGGCCGCGACACGGCGACGATCGAGGACGTCCGCGAGATGGCGCCGTTCGTGCTCCGGCACCGCATCTCCGTCGCGCCTGGAATGAGCGTGGACACCGTCCTGCTCGACGCGATGACCAGCGTGCCGTCCGCGGTGCCGCCGCCCGTTTCGCCGGTCTCCTCCTAGCTCCGTCCCTCGAACGAGGGGTTGACTCCCCCTTTCGGGGATCTGATAGTTCGACGGAGGCGACGGCTGGGGAGCCGATTGGGTGCCTCGTTCGGACCGCGCTACGATGGAGCGGCCGAGCAATCGAGCCGAACGAGGGAGGGACTGGATCGTGTCACTACTGGTGGAGGCGCCGTTCGACAGCCTCATCGACCTGCGTGAGCGGGCGAAGGCCGAGATCGGGAAGGTCGTGATCGGACAGGAGCGTGCGGTCGAGTTGCTGCTCGTCGCCGCCCTCGCTCGCGGCCACGTCCTGCTCGAGGGCCCGCCCGGGAGCGCGAAGACGCTGCTGGCGCGCGCGACCGCGCACATGCTCGGCGCGACCTTCAAGCGCATCCAGTTCACGCCTGACACGACGCCCGCGGAGCTCACGGGCGTCAACGCGATCCGCATGGGCGAGCAGATCTTCTTCCCGGGCGCCGTCTTCACCAATGTCCTGCTCGCGGACGAGATCAACCGCACGCCGCCGCGCACGCAGGCGGCGCTGCTCGAGGCGATGCAGGAGCGCCAGGTCACGGTCGAGGGCAAGGGCCACAAGCTTCCCGACCCGTTCCTCGTCATCGCGACGCAGAACCCGTACGAGCACCGCGGCGACGTCTTCGAGCTCCCCGAGTCGCAGCTCGACCGCTTCCTCTTCAAGATCGTGCTCGACTACGCGGACGCGGAGAGCGAGTGGCAGATGCTCGACCTTCCGCACAAGGGCGTCGCGCCGGACATGCTCGGCGAGGTACGCCCGCTGCTCGGGGTCGTCGGACTCGACAAGGCACGCGACGAGCTGGACTCGACCGAGATACCAGAGGAGATCGGCCGCTACATGGTCGAGCTCGCCCGGCGCACGCGCGACATGGCCGGCGTCGAGCTCGGCGTCAGCTCGCGCGGGATCATGCACCTGGCGAGCGCCGTCAAGGCGAACGCGCGCCTCTCGGGTCGCGAGGAAGTAACGGTCGAGGACGTCCGCGAGATCGCTCCGTTCGTCCTCCGCCACCGGCTCATCCTGGGCGAGGGGCTGACGGCCGACGAGGTGCTGCGCACCGCGCTCGAGCAGGTTCCCGCGCCGCAGCGCGCGTACTCGCTTCGCTAGTTCCGGCTGATTGCCGGTTGGGGCCGGGGAAACCCGGCCCCAACGCGTTCTCGGATCATCGGCGGCGCTTGAGTGCGCGCTCGATGTCGCGCTGCGCGTCCCGCTCGGCGACGACGCGGCGCTTGTCGAAGCGCTCGCGTCCCCGAGCCACGGCGATCTCGACTTTGACGCGGCCGTCCTTGAAGTACATCCGCGTCGGGACGAGCGTCAGGCCCTTCTCGCGCACCTTGCCGTAAAGGGAGTCGATCTCGGAGCGGTGGAGCAGCAGCTTGCGGTCGCGATCGGGTTGGTGCCCCGTCGGACCGGCCTGGACGTACTCGGAGATCGAGGCGCCGACGAGCCACGCTTCACCGTTGCGCACGTCCGCGTACGCCTGCCCTAGCTGGACCAGCCCATCGCGCGCCGACTTCACCTCGGTTCCGGTGAGGACCACGCCGGCCTCGACGCGCTCGATCAGCTCGTAGTCGCGCCGCGCGCGGCGGTTCTCTGCAATCAGCTTCGTTCCGTCAGATGCCTTGGCCACCGGCGGAGTGTAAGGACGAGGGCGAGCCTCACGGTCAGTCGTCGGGCAAGGCGCTCGCGAAGCGACGTGCGACTTCGCGCAGCATCGTGAGCGCCACGGTCGGCTCGGTCTCGATGAGAGCGATCGCGTCGTCGCGCCCGATCGCGAGACACCGCACTGCGGTCTTGGCTCGTACGCGCGCGTTGCGACTCCCGCCCGGAGCGAGCAGCGCGAGCTCTCCAACGAACGTGCCGGCCTCGAGCTCCGTGGAGCCGCCGCGCCATTCGACGGCGACGGTGCCGTCGAGGATCACGAACATCCCCGAGCCCTTGTCGCCTTCCATCGCGACGATCTGCCCCGGCTCACACCGCAGCTCCCCTGCCGTCGCCGCCACGCGCTCGAGGGTCGCGTCGCTCGCCTGCGCGAAAAGCGGGACAGAACGGAGCTCGTCGGGCGTCACCTGGAGTTCATATCACGCACGCGACGCGATCCCGGCGCAGCGGTCGCAGAGCGGGAACCACGGCGCGCAGGAGCGCCCGCACGAGCGGCAGCGCCCGATCGTCGGCGACTCGACCTCCACGCGTAGTCTCGAGACGACCCGCGCAGCTGCAGTCTCCTCGAGCGCTGCCGCGCGCTCGATCGTCACGCCTCCGACGTCCGGGTACTGCAGTGCGAACCAGCGAAGGATGCTCGCCTTACGTCCGGCCTCCTCGGCGTCCTCGAGCGAGGCGCCGCGTAGCCTGGCCGGGTCGAGCAGGAACATGAGCTGCGGTCGCGCGACGCGGTCGCCGGTGATCGCCAGCGCGAGCGTCGCGAGCAGCTCGAGGTTGTCCTCGTCCACCGGCGCATTGACGAGCTTCCAGGTGTCTGGGAGCGACAGGCTCCGTCCGCGCTCGGCCAGCCGTCGCTGCACCGCCTGCAGCCGGAGGCGGATCGGCTGCAACGACTCCACCGTGAGCCAGCTCTCGTGCGCCCACTCCCGTAGCGCCACGCGGTGCCAGGCGACCAGCGCCGCATCGAGTCGCAGCGGGTCTTCGACTCCGAGATCCGCGAGTTGCGGCCTGATGCGCGCCTCGTCGACGACGCGATAGCCGCGATAGCCGCCGGGCAGCCGAACGTGCGGCTCGAGCCCCCACTCCACGAGCTCCTCGTCGGCCGTCCCCCAGCCCAGCCCGGAGAGCACGCCGACGTGTCCCCGCTCGACGAGGCCGAAGCGGCCTGCGCGACCGGCGATCTGCGCGAGCTCCCACGGGAGCAGATCTCGCCGCGACTCGCCGTCGAACTTGGTCGTCTCCGCGAAGAGCAGCGTCTCGCAGGGAAGGTTCACGCCGTGTCCGAGGACATCCGTCGCGACGCAGACGTCCGCGGCACCGGTGAGGAAGCGGTCGATCTCCTCCCGTCGCGACGACAGCGGCATCGCTCCGTAGAGCACGGCGACGCGTCCAGGATGGAGCCGGTTCACCTCACCCGCGAGCGCGAGCACCGCCCGGCGGCTGAACGCGACGACGACCGTGCCGGGTGTCAGCGAGCGGAGTGTCCGCGCGCCGACGAACTCGAGCGGCAGCTTCCGCTCGAACACCTTGAGCTCGTGCTCGGGGAAGGCGCGCTGCACGAGCGGGAGCGCGTCCAGCGCGCCGAGGAGCAGGATCTCGCGGTAGTCGCCCGCGAGCAGCAGCCGCGTCCAGGCGGAGCCCCGTTCGGTGTCGTCGGCCCACTGCACCTCGTCGAGAACGAGCAGGTCGCCAGCGAGCGGAGCCATCTCGACGGTCGAGCAGACGACGGGAGCGCCGTCGTTCACGCGCTCCTCGCCCGTGACCAGGCCCACGTGCTCGGCGCCGATCCATTCCCCGAGGCGCCGGTGAGCCTCCTGGGCGAGCATTCGAAGCGGGCCTGCGTACACACCCGAGCGCTTGTCCGCCAGCTCGCGGAGCGCCGCGTAGGTCTTACCGGAGTTCGTGGGACCGAGGTGCGCGACGACGCGGTCGGGCGGGACGCGGCGGGACGGCAGAGCGACGGTGACTCCGCGCTCCGCCTGCTTCACCGCCTGCGCGGGGCTCCTGCGCGTTGCCCGCTGCGAGCGGCTCGGCCGCTTCTGGCGACCTCGAGGTTGGCGACGCTCGCGCATCGGCCCACCGTATCTGCCTTAGTCGGGCGCTTCGAGGTGTTGCTCGATCGCACTCACGACCGCCTCGGACTCGTCGATCCAGGGTAGGTGGCCGGCGTCGGCAATCCGGACGATGCGAACGTGCGCGTTCTCGTCTGCGATTGCCTCCCACGCGGCGACGACGTCCTGGGTCAGGAACGCATCGCGGTCACCGTGCACGAAGACCGTCGGAACGCGCAGCTGCCTCCAGCGCTCTCCGAGCAGCACTTCTCGTCGCACGCCGCGCGGCCCGACGACGAGCCGAATGAGGCCGAGCATGCTGTCGCGATTCCGCCTCGTGTGCGCGACGTCCACGTCGAGCAGGACGTCCGAGAGCCGTTCGGGATACGCGACGAGCACCTCGCCCCAGAACTTGCGCTGACCGTCCCGAGTCGGATTCCGCATCAGAAAGCGTCCGAGCGAGCTCCCGATCACTGGAGCTCCGAGGATGCGAAGGGGCAGCGGAGCATCGCGCGTCACGCCTGGAGGGTGGCCGGCGAGGACAAGTCGTTTGACCCGTTCCGGGCGATCGAGGGCGAGAACGGCTGCCCACCAGCCTCCGATGGAGTTGGCGACGACATCGACCGCCTCGAGCTCGAGCGCGTCGAGAATCTCGGTCAGGAACGTCACCGCATGCTCGGCGAGATCGACCGCTCGGTAGTCGAACGGATCCGCCAGTCCGTGACCGGGACGATCGACCGCGATCACGCG
>DASQLF010000052.1:0-4499 GCA_035630135.1 Gaiellaceae bacterium | reverse complement strand
AGGGTTGTTAGCGAAGGATCAGGTGAGAGCTTCGGCGCCGCCGACCACTTCCAGGATCTCCTGGGTGATCTCGGCCTGCCGTGCGCGGTTCATGCTCAGCGTCAGCGAGTCGATCAGCTCGCCGGCGTTCTTCGAGGCGTTCCGCATCGCGGTCATGCGGGCGCCCTGCTCCGACGCAGTCGATTCGAGCAGCGCGCGATAGATCTGCGTCTCGAGGTACACGGGCAGCAGGCGCACGAGGATCTCCTCGGGCTCCGGCTCGAAGATGAAGTCGCCTCGGAGCGTGTCGGCGGCGCGCTCGTCCTCGTCGGTCTCGAGGATGTCGGCGGAGATCGGTAGCACGTCCTGCTCGGTGACCCGCTGCGTCAACGCGGAGACGTACGTGTTGTAGACGAGGACGACGCGGTCGACCTCGCCCTCCGTGAACAGCTCCGCCACGCGGTGCGCGATCGCCTGCGCGTTCTCGTACTCCGGCCGGTCCGTGAAGCCGATGTAGGCGCCCGAGAGCTCCCGTCGGCGGAACGTGAGCGTCGAGCGCCCCTTCTTGCCGACGGCGACCCAGCGCACGGCCTTGCCCTCGGACTGCAGCGCGCGCTCGAGCGCGAATGCGCGGCGGATGACCTGCGCGTTGAACGAGCCCGCGAGGCCACGATCGCCCGTAAGCGGGACGAGCGCCACCGTCTCGACGTTCTCCCGCTGCTCGAGGAGCGGCAGCCGGACGGACGACGCGGCACGCCCGACCCCGGCGATCAGCTCGTTCATCGTCTCCGCATAGGGGCGGAGCGCGGTGATCCGCTGCTCTGCGCGGCGCAGCTTGGCCGCCGCCACGAGCTCCATCGCACGCGTGATCTTCCGCGTGTTGCGGACGGACTTGATCCGCCGCTTGAGGTCTTGGACCGACGCCATGCGCTAACCGACGAGTGCCTTTTCTTCCTCGATGTTGAAGACGCCCTCGAAGTGCTCGAGCTCCTTCTTGAGCTTCTCCTCGGTCTCCTCGGTGAGGTCGCCCGACTCGCGGATCGCCTGCAGGACGGTGCCCTCGGTGCGGAGGTGCTCGCGCAGCTCGTCGTGGAAGCGCGGAACCTGCCCGACCGGGATCTTGTCGAGCCAGCCGTTGATCCCGGAGTAGATGGCGACGACCTGCTCCTCCATGGGCCAGGGCTGGTACTGCGGCTGGTTCAGAGTCGCCACCATCCGCTCGCCGCGGCCGAGCGCGCTCTGCGTCGCCGCGTCGAGCTCGGAGCCGAACTGCGCGAAGGCCTCGAGCTCGCGGTACTGAGCCAGGTCGAGGCGCAGGCGGCCGGCGACCTTCTTCATCGCCTTCGTCTGCGCGTTGCCGCCCACGCGCGACACCGAGACACCCACGTTGATCGCCGGCCGGACGCCGGAGAAGAAGAGGCTCGACTCGAGGAAGATCTGCCCGTCCGTGATCGAGATGACGTTCGTCGGGATGTAGGCAGCGACATCGCCGGCCTGCGTCTCGATGATCGGAAGCGCCGTGAGCGAGCCTGCGCCGAGGTCGTCGGAGAGCTTGCACGCGCGCTCGAGCAGCCGCGAGTGGAGGTAGAAGACATCGCCCGGGAACGCCTCGCGTCCCGGCGGCCGGCGGAGCAGGAGCGAGAGCTGGCGGTACGCGTCCGCGTGCTTCGAGAGGTCGTCGTAGATGCACAGCGCGTGCTTGCCGTTGTAGAGGAAGTACTCGCCCATCGCGCACCCGGCGAACGGCGCCATCCACTTGATCGGCGCGGCCTCCTGGGCGGGCGCGGAGACCACGATCGTGTACTCCATCGCGCCGGCGTCGCGGAGCCGCTCGACGACCTGGGCGACCGTCGAGCCCTTCTGGCCGACGGCGACGTACACGCAGACGACGTCTCCCCCGCGCTGGTTCAGGATCGTGTCGATCGCGACGGCGGTCTTGCCGGTCGAGCGGTCGCCGATGATCAGCTCGCGCTGGCCGCGGCCGACCGGGGTCATCGAGTCGATCGACTTGAGGCCTGTGGCCATCGGCTCCTTCACCGGCTGGCGCTGGATGACGCCGGGCGCCTTGAACTCGAGCGGGCGGCGCTCGGTGGCCTCGATCGGCCCGAGCCCGTCGAGCGGGTTGCCGAGCGGGTCGACGACGCGGCCGAGCAGGCCCTCGCCGACGGGGACGCTCATAACCTCGCCGGTGCGGCGCACCGGATCTCCCTCCTTCACGAGCTGCCATTGGCCGAAGAGCGCCGTGCCGACGTTGTCCTCCTCGAGGTTGAACGCGATGCCGGTGACTCCGTGGTCGAGCTCGAGTCGCTCGAGGGCGACACAGTTCTCGAGGCCGTGGATGCGGGCGATGCCGTCGCCGACCTGGAGGACGCTACCGACCTCCGAGAGGTCGGTCTCGACGTCGAACTGCTGGATTCGGTCCTTGAGGATCGAGGTGATCTCTTCGGGGCGGAGTTTCATTCAGGGGCTCCTTACGTGGCTGTGGCGAGTTCTTGTCGAAGGCGATCGAGGCGGCCGCGCACGCTGCCGTCGGCGCGGTGCGACCCGACCTGCAGGACGATTCCGCCGATGAGGCTCGGGTCGACGGAGCGCGTCGCCTCGACGCTGCGGCCGGAGGCCTTCTCGATCTGCCGGACGATCGACGTCGCGTCGGCGTCCGAAAGCTCATGTGCAGTGGTCAGCTCGACCGATAGCCGGTTCTGCGCCTGCGCGACGAGGGTGTCGAGCTCGGCGCTGATCTCGGGCAGCTCGCCGGCCCTGCCCTTCTCCGCGACGAGACGGACGAAGTTGGCCACGAGCTCGTCGGCGCCCTCGGCGATCTCGTTCAGGATCGCCGCCTTGCCGTCGGGCTCGACCTGCGGGTTGCGGAGGAACGCGCGCAGCTCTGGCACCTCGTCCATCGCGCCCGCGATCGCGCCGAGGTCGCCCGCGACGGCGTCGATCCGATCGGCGTCCCGCGCAGCCTCGAAGAGCGCGCGGGCGTACATCCGGTGAGCGACTGCCACTCGCTAGGCCCGTTCCTTCTCCAACGCGGAGAAGTCGAGCTCGGAGATCGCTTCGTCGATGAGCCGCCGCTGGTCGTCGGCGTCGAGCACCTTGCCGGTGACGCGGGCCGTCGCCTCGAGCGTGAGGTCGGCGACCTCGGAGCGGATGAGGTCGAGCGACCGCTTCGTCTCCGCGTCGATCTGGCGCTTCGTCTCCTCGAGCCGGCGCGCCCGCTCCTCCTCGGCCTCCGACTTGACGCGCTCGATCTGCGCGTCCGCGACCTTACGGGCGTCCGCGAGGATGCCTGCCGCCTCGCCCTTCGCGTCGGCGATGAGCTGGCGGTGCTGCTCGAGGAGCTCGCGCGCCTCGTTGCGGGCCTTGTCCGCCTCGTCGACGGCCGCACGGATGCGGTCACGGCGCTCGTCGATCGTCTTCTGGATCGGCCTGAACGCGAACTTCCTCAGAACGAAGAAGGTCAGCGCGAAGCAGATCAGCGTCCAGATCATCAGGCCCGGGACGACGTCGATCAGACCTCCGGACGATTCCTCCGTTGCGGCGAGCAGGAACGTCATCGCTCAGACGAGGACGTACGCGAGGAGGCCGCCGATGAGGCCGTAGAAGACGACTGCCTCGGTGAGCGCGAAGCCGAGCCACTGGATGCCGGTGAGCTCACCGCGGAGCTCGGGCTGCCGGGCGACGGCCTGGATCATCGAGCCGAAGATGTTGCCGATGCCGATGCCGGCTCCGAGCGAGCCGAGACCGATGCCGAGCGCGAGCGCGATCGCCTTGCCGGCGTCCGCGCCGTCCTCGGCGGCGGCGAGGAAGAAGAACGAGGAAAGCATTGGTGGGACTCCTCCTTAGTGCTCGGGCTCGATCGCCGAGCCGATGTAGATGGCGGAAAGGGCGGCGAAGATGTACGCCTGGATCGAGACGACGATGACGACCTCGAAGAGGTAGAAGGCGGTCGCGGCCGGGACGGCGACCACCGCGAGGAACACGTTCTCGAGCACGAAGATGAGCCCGATGAACGTGAGGATCAGCATGTGGCCCGCGAGCATGTTCGCGTAGAGCCGGATCGAGAGGCTGATGAGCCGCATGAACTGACCCAGGATCTCGAGCGGGACGATGAGGGGCAGCATCGCCTTCGGCACGTCAGGGATCCAGCTCTTGAAGTACCGAATCGCGCCGTTCTCGCGGATGCCCTCGACGTGCGTGAACGTCCACGTCATCAGCGCGAGCGCGAGGGTCACCGACAGCGTCGACGTCGCGGCGAAGATCGCGAGGGTCGGGATGCGGATGCCGCCGATCTCCCAGCGCTCGTCGGAGAGCGGGAGCGGGATGAAGCCCAGCATGTTGACGACCCAGATGAAGATCATCAGCGACGCGACGTACGGGAACCAGCGGCCGATGGCCTTCGTCGGGAGGCCCTGCTCGGCGACCTGCACCTGGGCGACCTCGTAGATCGTCTCACCCAGTGCCTGCCGCCGGTTCGGCCCGCGCCCCGTCTTCACGCGCATCAGCACGAGCCCGAGGAG
>DASQLF010000051.1:0-11563 GCA_035630135.1 Gaiellaceae bacterium | reverse complement strand
CAGGACGGCCGGCTCGTGGAGATCGTCGAGCTGCCGGAGCATCCGTGGTTCGTCGCCAGTCAGTTCCACCCCGAGTTCAAGTCGCGGCCGACGCGACCCGCACCGCTCTTCCGTGAGTTCGTCGTGGCGGCACTCGAACGTTCCCGCTCGCGATCCGCCGTCCGCACGGCCGCAGGTCGCGCCGCGGGCGTTTGAAGCGGAGCAAACGGGTACCCAGTCAGGTACGACCACGTGATGACTGTGGCGACTGCGGACGACGAAGCTGTGGTCCGAGTATCCGCTCGTGCAGACGGTCGAACGGTCGAGCGCACCGGAGGCGCCGGACCTCCCGAGCATCGGGCCGCTCCTCCCGCCGACGGACACCGAGAGCACTTCCTCGGCGAGCGGTCCCGTCAACCGGAGCCTGTGGCTGCTCGTCGCAGCGCTGGGCGTCGTGGGGCTTCTCGTTCTCACGCGCGTCGCGCGAATGTCGAGCGCCGCGAGCGTCGCCGAGCCCCCGCCTCGCTCGGAGCCGCGTGTCTACGCGCTGGGGCCGCTCGCGCAGTACGCGCCGACACGCCCGCCCGATCAGGCCGACGATTCCTGCGCCGATCCGAGTACTACGTGCTCCTCCAGCGGGTCGAGGACGAGCCGTTGCCGGTCAGGAAACCGACGCTGCTCTGACGATCGCCCCTTCGGAGGAGTTCAGCGTCAGGCTCCCCGTCACGCGCTCTGCGTCGCGCGAGCGGTTCGTCGAGATCGCGATCGACCCCTCGACACCGGCGAGCTCGACGGACTCGGTGCCGAGGTTCACCGCGGCGACGACGTCGTCGCCGCGGCGCCACGCCCAGGCCCCCACGGGCGCCGGCAGCTCCTCGTAGCCTCCGGCGAGAAGCGACGGAGTCACCTTTCGGAGTGCGATCAGATCGCGGGTGAAGTGGAGCGTCGAGCCCGGATCCGCACGCTGCCGCTCCACGTTTCGGCTCGTGTCCGACAGTGGGAGCCACGGATTGCGCCAGCCGCCGTCCGGTGTCCACGGCATCGGCGTCCTGCCGGGATCGCGCGACGGCGTCGCGCAATCGACGATGCGGTCGTCCGGGACGTCACCGGCCTCCAGAGCGAGCTCGTCGCCGTAGTAGAGGCACGGCGTGCCGCGGAGCGCGAGCAGGATGAGGAGCGCGCAGCGCGTTCGATCCTCGTCGCCCCGCGCCCAGCGCGAGGCGAGTCGGCCGATGTCGTGGTTCGACCCCGTCCAGCAAGGCCACGCGTGTGGAGGAAGCGCCGCTTCGACCTCGGAGACGACGGGACGCAGCGCGTCGGCCTCGAGCTCCGCATGCGTGAGCATGAATGCGAACGCGAGGTCGAGCTGGTCGTCCTTCTCGCCGAAGTAGCCGGCCCACTGCTCGACGTCGAGCGAGTACGCCTCGCCGAGGAGGACGCGCTGGGGGTCGTACTCGTTCGCGAGCGCGCGCCAGGTCCGCAGGACGTCGTGCGTCTCGGGCCGGAACATCGAGTAGCGCCGCCGCATCCCGAGGCCGGGGATCACCGGATCGTCGCGCAGCTCCCGATCCTTGTAGATCGCGTGGGCGACGTCGATCCGGAAGCCCGCGACGCCGCGGTCGAACCAGAAGCGCAGGATGCGCTCGAACTCGGGAGCGACATCGGGGTTCCACCAGTCGAGATCAGGCTGCTCGGGCGCGAAGTTGTGGAGGTAGTAGCGGCCCTGCTCCTCGTCGAATGCCCATGCTGGACCGCCGCCGAAGATCGACTCCCAGTTGTTCGGAACGTCGTCCGACCACACGTAGAAGTCCGGACGCTGCCGAAACCACGGGTGCTCCTTCGAGGAGTGGTTCGGCACCAGGTCGAGGAGGACGCGGATTCCACGTGCGCCCGCCTCCGAGACGAGCTCGTCGAGGTCGGCGATCGTCCCGAGGTCGGGGTGGACGCCCGTGTAGTCGGACACGTCGTAGCCCCAGTCGACGTTGGGCGAGGGATGGATCGGATTGAGCCAGAGCCCGTCCACTCCGAGCCACTGGAGGTACTCGAGCCGCTGCGTGATGCCTGCGAGGTCGCCGACTCCGTCGCCGTCGGAGTCTGCGAACGACCGCGGATAGACCTGGTACAGCACCGCGTCTCGCCACCAGCGCTCGCTCATCGAGGCGGGGACGTTAGCGACGTACGTCGGTCCGAGAAGCGGCTGCGCGCGGAGGACCGACTGCTCCTTCTTGCGTCACCTGTGCGCCTCGTCGTCGTCCAAGGTCGTCGTGGCGGCGATACTTGGGCACGTGCAGCAGCCTCTGACCTCGCCGCTGGTCGACCTGTTCCTCGAGCTCTGCGCGCTGCCGAGTCCGTCCGGCAGCGAGCGCGCGGTGACGGATCGAGTAACCGCATACCTGACAGGGCTCGGGCTCGAGTGGGACGAGGACGACGCCGCTTCCCGCCTGGAAGGCGACACGGGCAACGTGTACTGCCGCATCCCCCCGACGAACGGCGTCGGGGGCACCCCGCTATTCCTGTGTGCGCACACGGACACCGTGCCCCCGCAGGCCGCGCTCGAGCCGGTCGTGGGGGAGGACGGCGTCGTACGAAACGCCGCCGACACCATCCTCGGCTCGGACAACAAGGCCGCGGTCGTCGCGATGCTCGAGGCGGCTCGCCGGATCGAGGAGGAGAGACGCGACCACGCAGGCATCGAGCTCCTCTTCACGCCGCAGGAGGAGGTCTCGCTGCGTGGTGCAGACGCCTTCGACCACACGCGCTTGGTCGCAACGACCGGATATGTCTATGACCAGGGCGCGGCCATCGGCGAGATCGTGCTCGGCTCGCCGCACGCGAGGATCCTCGACTTCCGCTTCCACGGCACGGCTGCGCACGCCGGCATGTATCCGGAGGACGGCCGCTCGGCGATCGCCGCCGCCTCGCGCGCGATCGCCGACTTCCGCCTCGGCCGCATCGACCACGAGACGAGTGCGAACGTCGGAGTGATCTCCGGCGGCTCCGCGCGCAACGTCGTCCCGGAGTGGTGCGTCTTCTCGGCCGAGGTGCGCTCGCACGACGAGGGCAAGGCGGTCGAGCTGGCGCGGGAGATGCTCGAGAGCGCCGCCTTCGCGGCGAGCCTCGCCGACTGCGAGGTCGAGTCCGAGGTGCGCCCGAGCTTCCCGGGCTACCGCTTCCGCGAAACCGACGCACCCGTGCGCCTCGCGGCCACGGCGCTCGAGAGCTGTGGCTACACGCCGTCCTACGCGCTCTCGGGCGGTGGTGCGGACGCGAACGTCTTCAACGCGCGCGGCCTGCAGTGCGTGAACCTCGCGAACGGGATGATGGAGATCCACACGCCCGACGAGCACATCGCCGTCGCCGACCTCGAAGGCATGGTCGACGTCACGCTCGCGCTCGTGGACGCCGCACGCGAGACGGACTGACCGTGGAGCAGCGACGGCTCGGGCCCGTCGTCGGGCTCGGCACGTACGCGACCTTCGAGGACGATGCCGATCGTGCAAGCACGGTCGTTGCTGCTGCCCTCGCGGCGGGCACGACCGTCTTCGACTCGTCGCCGATGTACGGCGGCGCCGAGCGCGCGCTCGGAGTGGCGCTCGCCGAGCGTCGAGACGGCACGACGGTGGCGACGAAGATCTGGACGCCGCGTGTCGACGAGGGCCGGACTCAGTACGACGCCCAGCGACGCTTCTTCGGCCGCGTCGAGATCCAGCAGGTGCACAACTTGGTCGCGTGGGAAGCGCACCTCCCGTGGCTCGAAGCCGAGCGCGACGCGGGTCGCATCGACGAGATCGGCGTGACGCACTGGAGCGCAAGTTCCTTCGGTGAGCTCGAGCGTGCGGTGCAGACGCGTCGCTTCGACACGGTGCAGCTACCGCTGAACCTCGCCGAGCGCGAGGCGGAGAGCCGGTTGCTTCCGCTCGCCGCCGAGCTCGGCCTCGCGGTGATCGTCATGCGCCCGTTCGGCGGCACGGGCGCGCCGCTCATGCGCTCGAGGCCGTCCGCGAGCGAGCTCGCACCGCTTCGAGACTTTGGCGTCGAGACGTGGTCGCAGGCGCTCCTCAAGTGGATCCTGTCCGACCCGCGCATCGACCTGGTCATCCCGGCGACGTCCCGTCCCGAGCGCGCGACGGAGAACGCCGCAGCGGGCTCACCGCCGTGGTTCGGCGCCGACGAACGGGCGTACGTCGAGCGACTCGGCCGATCCTGACCCGATATCGTCCCGCGCCATGCGAGTGGGCGTCGCCAGAGAGATCAAGCCGCAGGAGTACCGCGTCGCGCTGACACCTGCGGGTGCCCGCGAGCTCGTGCTGAGGGGTCACGAGGTCGCCGTGGAGACGGGCGCAGGTCTCGGTAGCGCGTTCCCGGACGAGGCGTACGAGCGGGCCGGCGCAACGATCGCCTCGGTCGACGACGTCTGGTCGAGCGCCGACCTCCTGCTCAAGGTCAAGGAGCCGATCGCGTCCGAGTATCCGCGACTACGCGAGGGCATGACGCTCTTCACCTACCTCCACATCGCCGCCGACGAGCCGCTGACGCGCGCGCTCGTCGACTCGGGAATCACGGCAATCGCGTACGAGACCGTCGAGACGGACCGTGGCGCGCTCCCGCTGCTCGCTCCGATGAGCGAGATCGCCGGCCGGCTGGCGGCGCAGGCAGGCGCCGATCACCTCGAAAAGCCGAAGGGAGGCCGCGGGATCCTCCTCGGGGGCGTCGCAGGCGTCGCTCCCGCGCGCGTGCTCGTGATCGGTGGGGGGATGGTCGGCTACAACGCGGCGGTCATCGCGCTCGGAATGGGCGCCCAGGTCACCGTCCTCGAACGCTCGGTCGACCGGATGCGCTACCTCGAGCAGATCCTGTCCGGGCGGGTGCAGCTCCTCATGTCGTCCGCGCTGCAGCTCGAGGAGTCGATCAAGGACGCAGACCTGACGATCGGCGCCGTGCTCATCCCGGGGGCGCTCGCGCCCAAACTGATCACGCGCGACCTGCTGCCCACGATGAAAGAGAGCTCCGTGTTCGTCGACGTCGCGATCGACCAGGGCGGCTGCGCCGAGACCTCGAAGGCCACGACGCACGACGACCCGGTCTACACGGTCGACGGGGTGATCCACTACTGCGTCGCGAACATGCCGGGCGCCGTGCCGATCACCTCGACGCGCGCTCTCACGAACGTCACGCTCCCGTACGTCGAGCAGCTCGCCGATGTCGGAGCGCTCCGGGCGGTCGTGGCGAACCCGGAGCTCGCTCGAGGCGTCAACACCCTGCGCGGGATGCTCACGTACGAGGCGGTCGCCGAGGCGCACGCCATGGACTACACGCCGCTCGACGACGCACTCGCCGCCGGCGTCGCATGATCGCTTGACGCCCGAGGAGGAGCTCGAGGCTCAGGCTCGACTCGAGGCGGACTACATGGCGGGGAAGCTCACCGCCGACGAGTACACGGAACGCCGGCGCGGGCTGCGGGCAGGGGTTCCGCTCCCAGAAGAGCCGGTCGCGGCTGCGGCCTACGCGAGCTGGGGCAGACGCGCGACCGCGTTGCTCCTCGACGGAGTCCTAGTCCTCATCGTCTGGGGTGCGGTGCTGCTCCCTGGGGTCGAGTCCGGACTCGGCTTGATCCCGTTCGTCCTTCCGGCGCTCTACTCCTGGCTCATGGTGGGAACGTGGGGACAGACGCTCGGCAAGATGGCGCTCGGGATCCGCGTGCTCCGCGCGAATGACGTAGGCCCCGTGACCTACGCGCGCTCGGCTGCTCGAGTCGGCTCGGTGTGGCTGCTGGCGATCCTCTGGCTGCCGCTCGTACTGGCGTACCTCTGGCCGCTGTGGGATCCTCGCAACCAGACGCTCTACGACAAGATGGTCGGCACGATCGTCGTCCGCGTGCGCAACGCGAACTGAGCATTCGCCGCCGACGCCCGCCGTACCATCCGCCCCGATGAATCCGGCGCGCTCGCTCGAGCAACGGCTCGATGAGATGGAAGCGCTCGTACGGTCTCTCGTCGTCCGCGTCACTGAGCTCGAGCTCGAACGACCTCCGCAACGTCCCGAGACACCGCCGCAGACGCGGCCCACTCCGCCGCCACCGGTAATGGTCGCGCCGGCGGCGCGCGCCCCGGAGCCGACGCAGCCCCGCCCCCCGATCGAGCCGCCCGACGCGGCGCCGAAGCGACCCGAACTCTCGTTCGAGGATCTACTCGGCGGCCGGATACTTGCGTGGCTCGGCGCTCTCGCGATCGTGATCGGCGCCGTCTTCTTCCTCGTCATAGCGGTCGATCGCGGTTGGATCGGCGTCGAGGCCCGCATCGCACTCGCGTTCACCGGCTCGACCATCCTCCTGGCCGGCGGTCTCTTCCTGTACGAACGCCGCGGGCAGACGGAAGCAGCGGTCGCCGCCGTCGCCGCCGCTCTCGCGGCGCTGTACGCCTCGCTGACCTACGCGACTGCGGTGAAGGACGTGATCGCGACGGAGGCCGGGCTCGTGGTCGCCGCACTGGTGGGGGCGACCGGAGCTGCGATCGCGATCCGGTGGCGATCCCAGTTCGTCGCCGGTCTGGCACTGGTCGGCGCGCTTGCCGCGCCGGTGCTCGTGGGCGGCGAGACATCCGACTCGTCGCTCGCCTTCATGGTCGTCGCGCTGGTCGCCACGGTCTCGGTGCTGCTGTGGCAGCGCTGGGGCTGGCTCGCGCTCGGCGCGTTCCTGGTCAGCGCGCCGCAGCTGGTCTTCTGGGCCTGGGATCGTGACGACCTCGCGCTGCCGCTCACCGTGGTGGCGCTCAACTGGTCCCTCTTCGTCGTCGCTGCGATCGGGTACGAGCTTCGTGTTCCGACCTCGGCGTTGCGCGTCTCGTCCGCCTCCGTGCTGCTGTTGAACGCAGCGCTCACGACGGCGCTCGGATGGTTGCTCATCGACGATCGTGGGCTACCGGAGGGCGCGACCGCCTGGGTCTTCGCCGTGACCGTTGCCCACGTCCTCCTCGGAGGTGTGGGCTTCCGCCGGCGCATGAGCACCGAGATCGCCGCGCTGCTCGTGGCCGTGGGCGTGGGGCTCTCCGGCGTGACGCTCGCCCTCGCGCTCGACGGCCCGGCGCTCGTCGCGGGCTGGTCGGCGGAAGCCGTGCTCCTCGCCTGGGTCGCGTCGCGCACGGGTGAGAAGCGCGCGCTCGTCTTCTCCATCGCGTTCCTGGGTCTCGCGGCGCTGCACACGCTCGTCGTCGAAGCGCCTCCGGATTCGCTCATCGACGGCGTCGCGGATCTCGGGGTGGCGGTGGCCGCCGTGCTCTGCGTTGCGCTCGCCGCGCTGCTCGTCAGTCGCTGGGTCGAGCTCGCGGACGTCGAGCTCGTGCTGCTCGGCGTGGGGGCGGTCGCGCTGCTGTACGCCGTGTCGCTCACGATCGTCGATCTCTTGCAGGGCGACGCGTCGGAGCCGTCTCAGACGGCGCAGGTCGCGCTGAGCACGTTCTGGGGCATCGTAGGGCTGGTCGCGATCGTCGTCGGGCTGGCGTCGAACATCCGCGAGCTTCGCTACGGCGGCCTGGCGCTCCTGGGACTCGGTGTCGCGAAGGTGTTCGCGTACGACCTGGCCGAGCTCGACTCGCTGTACCGCGTCCTCTCGTTCCTGGCGGTCGGGATTCTCCTCCTCGTAGGCGCCTACGCGTATCAACGCGTGCGGACTGCCGGGTCGGAGGCGTGAACGTCGCGAGCGTCGTCGCGACCGCATTCGTCGCGATCGGTGTCGCGGCGGACGTCGAGACCTCGGACTTTCGCTACAAGCGCCCACTGAACGCACCGGCAGCTGGGCCAGTCGTCTTCGAGCCCGACGGAGCGATGTACGGACACTCTTCGCAGGGATTCTCCGACCTGCGGGTCGTCGATGCGGGTGGCACGCAGGTGCCATGGCGGACGGCCCCTCTACCGGACGCAGTGCCCGCGCGGCAGGTCGACCTCGTGGCCCGCGGGGAGCTCGACGGACTGTTCTCGGTTGTGCTCGACCGGGGAACCGCGGCGGAGGTTGTCGACCGCATCGAGCTCATCGTCCCCGACCGTGAATTCGTCGGTGAGGTCGAGGTCCTCGGAAGCACGACGGGAGCAGAGGGCTCGTACGCGACCCTCTCCACCACGCAGATCTACGCAGTGCGCGGCGCCGTCAACGCCCGGAGCACGACGGCGCTCTTCCCGCCGACCGACTATCGCTACCTCCTCGTGCAGGCCCGCGGCGTGTCCAGGATCGACGGCGCGACCGTGGCACGCGATCCGCGCGAGCCGCCGCTCGATCCCGTCGACGCCAGCTCGACCGCGAGCCAGAGCGCAAGGTCGACCGTCGTCACGCTCGACCTCGGGTTCGTGAACGTTCCCGTGGACGCCGTGGAGATCTCGTCGAGAACCGATCGCTTCGTGCGGCGTGTGGTCGTCGAAGGCTCGAACGACAACGCGACCTTCGCCTCGCTCGGCAGTGGTGAGATCGCCCGCTTCCGCGGCGTCGATCTCGGGCGCATTGCGATCGCCGGGGATCAGCGCTACTTGCGAGTGACCATCGCGAACGGCGACGACGCTCCTCTCGCCGCGCTCCGCGTCACGGCTCTCGCGCGTCCGAGACCTCTCCTCCTGGCCGAGGGCCACACCCCTCCGTTTGCCGTCTACTACGGCGCGACGGCGCTTGCCGCGCCGGCGTACGACTTCGCCCAGCTTCCGGCGAGCGCCCTTGGGGTCGAGCGCGCCGTCGCGGGGACGCTCGGGCCGGAGGTGCTCAACGACGACTTCGCGCCGCCGGCGGACACACGGACGTTCTTCGAGAAGAACCGGTCCGCCGTCAACGCGCTCCTCGTGCTCGCCGCCCTGGTCGTCGCGGTCGGCGGGGTGCTCGCGCTGCGGCGCCGCTCCTGAGGCTGTCTAGGTGGCCGGGCGCTTCGAGCGGCGGAAGAGCCTGCCCGCGCCGTCCGGGTTCGACGGAGGCGGCGAGTCGTCCTTGTCCTTCTTGCCGGGATCCCGCTCGGTCGGGAAGATCTTGACCACCGCGTAGGTGATCCCAGCCGAGATGGCCAGGATCGCCACGATGTAGACCACGAGCAACAGCAGGCCGAGGGCGTCCTCCAAAGCGGCCGTAGAATACCCGCGTGCCACGAGCGTGCGTCATCGTGCTCGACGCCGTCGGCGCTGGTGAGTTGCCGGATGCAGGGGAGTACGGGGACGAAGGCTCGAACACCCTGGGCAACACCGCCCGCGCCGTCGGAGGTCTCGACCTGCCCAATCTCGAGGCTCTCGGCCTCGGAAACGTGATGCCGCTCGAGGGCTGCCCGCCCCAGCCGGGTGCTCCCGCCGTCGCGGGCCGCCTCTTCGAGCGCTCGAAAGGCAAGGACACGACGACGGGCCACTGGGAGCTCATCGGCGTCGTCACGCCGACCGCCTTCCCGACGTATCCGCACGGCTTTCCCGACGACGTCATCGACCCGTTCATGAACCAGACCGGGCGCGGCGTCCTCGGCAACAAGCCCGCCTCGGGTACTGAGGTCATCCAGGAGCTCGGCGAGGAGCACCAGCGGACGGGGAAGTGGATCGTCTACACGTCGGCCGACTCGGTCTTCCAGATCGCGGCCCACGAGGAGACGATCCCGCTCGAGGAGCTCTACGACGGTTGCCGCGTCGCGCGCGAGATCCTGACCGGCCGCCACGCGGTCGGGCGGGTCATCGCGAGGCCCTTCGTCGGAGAGCCTGGCAATTACGAGCGCACGCCGAACCGGCACGACTTCTCGCTCGAGCCTCGCCGGCCGAACTACCTCAGCTCGATCCGCGACGCGGGGAACACCGTGTACGGCGTCGGAAAGATCTCGGACATCTTCGCCGGGTGCGACGTGGACGACTCGTTTCCAACGAAGTCGAACGTCGACGGCATCAACCGCACGATCGAGCTTCTCGAGAACGTGGAGGGCGGGCTCGTCTTCGTCAACCTCGTCGAGACGGACATGCTCTGGGGGCACCGCAACGACCCGGTCAACTTCCACCGCTGCCTGCAGGACTTCGACCGCCGCCTCCCCGACATCCTCGAGGCGCTGCGGCCCGGCGACCTGCTCGTGATCACGTCCGACCACGGCTGCGATCCGACCACCGACTCGACGGATCACTCGCGCGAGCACGCGCTCCTCCTCGCCTACGCGGCCGGTCGCAACGCCGCCGGCCGGATCCACGAGGAGGGCGAGTTCGCGGACGTTGGGTCGACCGTGAACGCCTGGCTCGGTGGCAAGGCGCCCGGGAAGCGCCTGCCGGGCCGCCCGATCGAGCTTTGAGCCTCGACGACGAAGACCGCAAGCGCGCCGCGCACAAGCCCCGAGGCCGGTGACGCGGCGATGATCGACGACGAGTAGCCGGACTCGGCGGGAGTTCGGGCATGATCGACGCGTGGCCATCCGCGTCGCCGACGTCATCGAGCGCAAGCGAAGCGGGGAGGAGCTTCCCGACGACGAGATCTCGGAGCTCGTCCTCGGGTACTCCCGCGGCGACGTTCCCGACTACCAGATGGCCGCCTGGTGCATGGCCG
Source organism: Gaiellaceae bacterium (assembly GCA_035630135.1). Taxonomy (GTDB): domain Bacteria; phylum Actinomycetota; class Thermoleophilia; order Gaiellales; family Gaiellaceae; genus GMQP-bins7. Next base: position 1,062 of record DASQLF010000051.1, on the reverse strand, counting down.
TCTACTTCAAGGGGCTCACCGGACGGGAGACCTATGCGCTGACGGACGCCATGATCCGCTCGGGCGAGACGATCGACGTCGGAAAGGCTCTCGGACGGCGCGTGGTCGACAAGCACTCGACCGGCGGTGTCGGGGACAAGACCTCGCTTGCCGTCGGGCCGGTCGTCGCCGCCTGCGGCGTTCCCCTCGGGAAGATGTCGGGTCGCGGGCTCGGGCACACGGGCGGCACGCTCGACAAGCTCGAGTCGATCCCGGGGTTCCGCGTCGAGCTCACGATCGAGGAGTTCCTCGCGCAGGTGAAGGAGATCGGCGTCGCGATCATCGGGCAGACGGGCGACCTCGTGCCTGCCGACAAGAAGCTCTACGCGCTTCGCGACGTGACCGCGACTGTCGACATCGTCCCGCTGATCGCGTCGTCGATCATGTCGAAGAAGCTGGCCGCCGGCGCTGAAGCCATGGTGCTCGACGTCAAGGTCGGAGACGGCGCCTTCATGAAGACGCTCGACGACGCGCGCATCCTCGCCGAGCAGATGGTCGACCTCGGCCGTCGCGCGGGGCGCCAGGTCGTCTGTCTTGTCACCGACATGGATCAGCCGCTCGGCGCGGCCGTTGGGAACGCGCTGGAGGTGCGGGAGGCCGTCGAGACGATCGTCGGCGAGGGGCCACCGGACTTCACGGAGCTCGTGCTCGACGCCAGCGCGCGCCTGCTCGCCCTGTCCGATCTCGGGATCGACGCCGACGAAGGCCGCGAGCGCGCCGAGCAGGCGCTGGCGGACGGATCCGCGCGCGAGACCTACGAGCGCTGGATTCGGGCGCAGGGAGGAGACCCTGACGTCGACGCGCTGCCGAAGGCTCCCGTGGTCGTCGAGGTGCGCGCTCCCCGCGCCGGAGTCGTGACCCGCCTCGCGGCGCTCCGGGTCGGCATCGCTGCCCTCGAGCTGGGTGGAGGACGGCGGACGAAGGACGACGAGATCGACCATGCGGTCGGCGTCGTCTGCAGCGCCAAGCGCGGTCAGACGGTGGAGACGGGGCAGGTGCTCGCCGACGTCCACGCGCGCGACG
>DASQLF010000050.1:0-10973 GCA_035630135.1 Gaiellaceae bacterium | reverse complement strand
ACATCAGACCGAGCGAGGTCGCGCTTCCGTACGCGTCTTCGGCGAACACCGCCATCACCACCGGGAACGGCGCCTCGATGAGGTTGCTGACGAGTACCGTCGCCATGAGCGCCCGGAGGAGTCGCTGGTTCCAGATGAAGCGGAGCCCCTCGGTGAGCTCGGTGAGGAAACGGCCCGATGTCTCCTCGACTGCCGCTCGTGCGGGCTTCGGCACGCAGAGCGCGATGAGCGCTGCGGAGACGAGGAAGCTCGCCGAGTTCAACCACAGGGCGTTCGTGGCGCCGACGCTGGCCACGAGCACGCCACCGATCGGGGCGCCGATCAGCAGCGAGCTCTGCTGGATCGCGCCGCGGATGCCGCTCGCGCGCTCCATCCGCGAGCCGGCGAGGTCGACGAGGTCCGGGATGAGAGCGGCTCGCGCAGTGGAGCCGGGCGCGTCGAGCAGCGCACCCAGGAAGACCAGCGTCAGCACCTGCCATAGCTCGATTCCGACCGTGGCGTGCAGCAACGGGATCGCTGCGACCGCGGCGGCACTCGCGAGGTCGGCGACCACGCTCGTCGTCCGGAACCCGAGGCGATCGACGACCACGCCGCCGAAGAACCCGCCGATGACGAGCGGCAGGAAGTTGAGGAAGACGGCGAGCGCCGTCAGGCCCGCGCTCCCGGTCGTCGTCAGGACGAACCAGGGGATCGCGAGCTGCGCGACCGCATTGCCCGCGAGTGAGACGACGTCTGCCGCGTAGAGCGCATAGAGCGGGCCTCTCCTCGGCACGGCGCCACGCTAGACCCTCATTACAATCCGCCGCGCTCATGAACGTCGTCGTCTACGTCTCCGATGCCCTGCGCACCGACCATGTCGGGTGCTATGGCGCCCGCTACGTCAACACGCAGACGATCGACGAGCTCGCCGCGGGAGGCATCCGCTACGCGAACGCGATCAGTGCCGCCCCGTGGACCGCGCCCTCGACTACCTCGATCGTCACGGGGATGTACGCGCACCACCACGGTTACCTGCACTGGGACGCGACGCTCGACCCCTCGACGGAGACGGCGTTCCGCGCGTTCTCGGCCCACGGGTACGACGTCGCGAGCTTCGTCTTCGACACGAACTACCTGTTCAAGGATCTTCCCGAGGCGAACGTTCTCGGCACGTCGGAGACGCTCGACGGCGCGTTCGCATGGATGCGCGCGCGGGGAGACACACCTTTCTTTCTGTACGTGCACAACTGGGCGACACACATGCCCTACGACATCGTCCATGCCGACCGCAAGAACTGGCTGCAGGCGAAGCAAGAGGTGATCGAGGGCATCCAGTCCAACTCGGCGTCCGCGCTCGAGGCGATGCGGGAGGGCTATCGCTCCGCGGTCGAGCGCCAGTCGGAGGTGCTCGTCGCCTCGTTTCTCGACGAGCTCGATTCGCTCGGTCTGCGCGAGGACACCGTGTTCGCCTTCCTCTCGGATCACGGCGAGTCGTGGGGCGAGCGCTTCCCGGCGAAGGAGGGCGTCAAGGGCGTCTACCACATGCACGGCGCGACGCTCTTCGACGAGATCGTGGCGGTGCCGCTGATCCTCTCGGCGCCGGGCCGGCTCGAGCCGGCCGTGGTGGAGCACCAGGTTCGTTCGGTCGACCTCGTGCCGACGCTGCTCGAGCTCGCGGGGCTGCCGGCGCGCGAGACCGACGGCGAGTCGCTTCTGCGCGTGGACGGCGACCGCGACGCGATCGTCGCAGGCACCGATAAGGGGGCACTGACGAAGATCGCAGTGCGCAAGCCGCCGTGGAAGCTCATCCTCGACGTGGAGAGCGGGGAGGAGGAGGCGTACCGTCTCGACCTCGACCCGCGCGAGCTCCAGCCGCGGACGGACGCGCCGCAGGAGCTGCGGGACATCGTCTTCCGCGAGCTGGAGAGCGCACAGACCCACGAGCTGACGGAGGAGGAAGAGGCGACGGTCGCGAAGCGTCTCTCCGACCTCGGCTACCTCTAGATGTCCCAGCTGCAGACTTTCTACGAGCGGATGTTCTTCATCCGCCGCTTCGAGGAAACGCTCCTCGACCTCTTCTCGCTCGGGAAGCTCGTCGGCACGACGCACACGTACATCGGCCAGGAGGCGAACGCCGTCGGACTGATCGACCATCTCGACCCCGAGGTCGACACGATCTTCTCGAACCACCGCTGTCACGGGCACTACCTCGCCTACACGGACGACGCCTTCGGGCTCCTGTGCGAAGTGATGGGCAAGGCCCCGGGTGTGTGCGGCGGCAAGGGCGGCAGCCAGCACCTGTGCAAGGGGAACTTCTATTCGAACGGCGTGCTCGGGAGCATCGTTCCCGTGGCCACGGGCATTGCGCTCGCGGAGAAGCAGAAGGGCACCGGCGCGGTCTCGACGGTCTTCCTCGGCGACGGCACCCTCGGCGAGGGCGTCGTCTACGAGTCGCTGAACATCTCCTCGCTCTGGCAGCTGCCGGTGCTCTTCGTCGTCGAGAACAACCACTACGCGCAGTCGACGCCGGTCGAGCTCGAGCTCGCCGGGTCGATCGCGGCGCGTGGCGCCGCCTTCGGCGTCGAGGTCGACGAGCTCGACACCACCGACGTCGAGGAGATCCATACGGCCGCCGGTCGCGCGGTCGGGCGGATCCGCGAGACGGGGGCGCCGTTCTTCCTCGTCCTGAACACGTATCGCTTCAGCCCGCACTCGAAGTCGGACGACCAGCGCGACCCGGCCGAGATCGACGAGCGTCGCATGCGCGACCCACTGAGCGTCGCCGGCGCGCGTCTCGACGAGGCCGAGCGCAGGGCGATCGAGGAGCGCTGCGAGGAGCGGCTCGCCGAGACGGTCGAAGCGGCCGACGAGGCGCCGGCCGCCGCGCCCGGAGTCGCCGCGTGAGCACCACCGCTCAGGGAAAGCGTGGCGTCCAGGTGCTGAACGAGACGCTGCACGCGCTCTTCGCCGAGCGCGACGACGTCGTTCTCTTCGGCGAGGACGTTCTCGACCCTTACGGCGGCGCGTTCAAGGTCACCGCCGGCCTCTCCGACGCGTATCCGGATCGCGTCCTGACGACGCCGATCAGCGAGGCGTCCCTCTTCGGCGTCGCCGCCGGCATGGCGCTGCGCGGCCGACGGCCGATCCTCGAGATCATGTTCGGCGACTTCGTCGCGCTCGGTCTCGACCAGGTCGTGAACGGGATCTCCAAGTTCCGCGAGATGTACGACGACCAGGTGACGGTTCCGCTCGTGGTGCGAACCCCGATGGGTGGGCGCCGCGGCTACGGGCCGACACACTCCCAGTCGCTAGAGAAGCTCCTCCTCGGGATCCCGAACATCGTCGTCGTCGCGCCCAGCGAGTGTCATGACGTCGGCGCTCTCCTCATTGCAGCCGTCGACGACGAGCGCCCGGTGTTCTTCATCGAGAACAAGCTCCTGTACGGCCGGCCCATCCGGCGGGCCGAGGACGGCCACGTCGGCGAGCTCGCGGTGCGCGAGAGCGACGAGATGTATCCGGCGCTGACGTTCTCGGCGACGGACTTCACCGAGGGTGCGGCAACCGTCGTGACCTACGGCGGGATGCTCCCCGTGGCGCTCGACGCGGTGACCGAGCTCGTGCTCGAGCACGAGATCTTCTGCGAGGTCGTCGCGCTGTCTCAGCTCGTGCCGATGGAGCTCGACGCCGTTCTCGAGTCCGTCGCGCGCACGGGCGCGCTCGTCACCGCCGAGGAGGGCACGCTCACGGGCGGCTTCGGCGCCGAGATCGCCGCGCGCGTGCAGGAGGCGGCGTGGAGCGATCTCCGCGCGCCGGTGCAGCGCGTCGCGGCACGCGACGGGATCATCCCGTCGGCTCGCCCGCTCGAGGACGACATGCTCCCGGGCATCGAGGACGTGGTTTCCGCCGTGATGGCGCTCGACGGCGTGCGAAGCTAGCCCTCGTGCTCGAGATCGTCCTCACGCGCGAAGACGCGAACACCGAGTACGCCCTCCTGGCCGAATGGCTCGTCGAAGACCGGGCTGAAGTGACCGCGGGCCAGCCCGTCTGCGTCGTCGAAACGACGAAGGCGACCGTCGAGGTCGAGTCGCCCGGCGCGGGCACGATCGTGCAGCTGTTCGACGAGGACGTCGAGGTCGAGCTCGGCAAGACGATCGCATACGTCGCGGAGTCGGCGGACGAGCTCGCCGCAGTTGACGCGAAGGCCGAGGAGAAGCCGGCGACGAAGCCCGCGGGCGACCGCAAGGCGACGCGGAAGGCGGTCGAGCTCGCGGAGCTGCACGGCATCGACCTCGGCGCAATCGAGAAGCGTGGCTTCATCACCGAGAAGGACGTCGAGGCGGTCGTCGCGGCGCAGAAGGCAGCAGCTGCCCCGGGTGGGAGCGCCGCGCTCGCAGGTGTCTCGACCGAAGGCGTCACACTGCCGAGCACGTTCGACCCCGACTCCGCGTCGGGCGCGCTCGAGCCGCCGCAGTACGACCAGCTCCTTCGTGAGGAAGCCGAGTTCCGCGCCCTCGCACCTGCGGACAAGGTCAGCAGGCTGCGCGAGTACGGAGCGGTCATCGGGGACGATGTCGACCTCGGCGAGGGGTCGTACGTCGCGGCACCGCGCATCGTCATCGCCGACGGCGTCAGCCTCGGACCGCGAGCGACGGTCGTGTGCGAGGAAGCTTTCGCGATCGGCGAGCTTTCGCAGTTCGGAGCGGATCTCGAGCTTCGCTGCCGGCGGGCGTATCTCGGCTCCGGGATCTGGGCGGGCCGCTCCGTCCGCATCGGCGGCGGAGGCCACCGCGACCCGTGGGCGACCCTCGCCATCGGCGATCTCGCGTTCGTCGGCGACGAGGCGTTCGTCAACGTCTGTCGGCCCGTGCTGATCGGGCGCGAGGTGTTCCTGACGATGCGATCGCTGATCGTCACGCACAACGTCGGCCACTCCGTGCTCGAGGGGTTCGAGAACCGCTTCGCGCCGGTGGTGCTGGAGGATCGCTCTCAGGTCGGGCTCGGCGCCGTGCTCTACGCCGGCTCGCGCATCGGCGAGGAGGCGATCGTCGCGTCGAACTCGTACGTCGTCGGCGAGATCCCCGCCGGCTCGTTCGCGATCGGGGTCCCCGCGAAAGCGACGGGCAGCTCGAGCCACAAGCTCTCCGACGCTCGCCGCACGGAGCTGGCGCGCCGGATGATCCACGACTTCCACGAGCTGCTCGCGCTCCGCGGCCACGCCGTTTCCGCCGTCGACGACGACGGCTTCGAGGTCGAGGGAACCCGCGTCGCCTTCACGCCGGCGTATCGAGGCGGCGCCGACTCGGCGGTGATTCTCACGTTCGACGTCCGCGGCGACGTTCCCCACGGCGTGGCGGTGCTCGACCTGCTCGGCCGGCAGGTGCACGGCAGCGGCGGGCAGGTGCTCGACTCGGTACGCGAGTTCTGCCGCAAGCGCGGCATCCGCTTCGAGCCGGGGCCGTGGCGCTACCCCGGTGGACTCGTCTAGGCGGCTGCGGGCGTCGGCTCGAAGCTCGGCAGCGACGCGAGGAGCGCGCGAACCGCGTCGACGTCGCCGTCGATCGACACCGCGTCGAGATCGCGCTCGACCAGGAGGTGGTAGAAGGCTTCGCCGTCGCCGACGATCACGGCAGCAGGTCTCTCGATCGCGCCCTCGACGATCTCACCGCCGTCCACGGACGCGACGTCGCCGTCGATCCGGAACTCGATGCGCAGATCTTCGCGGTCGAGTGAGAGTGCGATGCGCATGGCGCCCGGCAGCCAGCCCGCCTCCAGATCACCGTTGGGCGCGGGCGGCCCGAGCGATTGGGCTCCCCAGTGGGCCAGCACGTGCAGGACCTGGCGAAGCCCCTTGCCGTACTCGGTGAGCTCGTAGACCCACGAGGCAGCGGGCGGATCCAGCCGGTGCCGACGAACGACACCGCCCTGTTCGAGCGTCTTCAGTCTCGCGGCAAGGATGTTCGTGCCACAACCCGGGAGCCGCGCGTGGAGGTCGGAGTAGCGCAGCTGGTCGTCCTCGAGCAGCTCGCGGACGATGAGCAGCGACCAGCGCTCGCCGACGAGATCAAGGGCGTGGGCCATCGGGCAGTACTGGTCGTAGCACCTGGCCATGACCCGAGTATAGCGTTCCGACTCCAAAAATGAAAGAAGATACTTGCAAAATGCAAGTGAGCTGCTAGCATCTCGCGCTCACTCGGACCTATGACACGGCAGAAGGCTTGAAACGGGGGTTTTCGCATGGCAGGTTCCGGCAACAAGAAGTGGTTCGCACTCGGGCTCATCCTCGCGGTTCAGTTCATGACCATCCTCGACATCGCGATCGTCAACGTCGCGCTGCCGTCGATCCAGCTCGATCTCGGGTTCTCGCAGGAGAACCTGCAGTGGGTGATCAGCGCCTACGCGCTCGTCTTCGGCGGGTTCCTGCTGCTCGGAGGGCGCTCCGCCGACCTGCTCGGGCGCCGACGCATCTTCATGGTCGGAACGCTCGTCTTCACGGTCGGATCGCTCCTCTGCGGTCTCGCGTGGAGCGACGAGTCGTTGATCGCCTTCCGTGCCCTGCAGGGGCTCGGCGCGGCGACGATCACGCCCGCCGCGCTCTCGATTCTCGTCGCCATGTTCAAGGAGGGGCGTGAGCGCAACATCGCCCTCGGCGCGTGGGGAGCGGTCGGCGGCGTCGGAGCGGCCGCCGGTGTCCTCTTCGGAGGGGTCCTCGTCGACTTCCTCTCGTGGGAGTGGATCTTCTTCGTCAACGTCCCGGTCGGGATCGCCGCTCTGATCCTGGCTCCCATCCTGCTCGAGGAGAGCCTCGACAGGCACGGCCAGGGCTTCGATCTTCCCGGCGCCGTGCTCGTCACGTCGGGTCTCTCGATCCTCGTGCTCGGAATCACGCAGGGCAACGGCTGGGGCTGGAGCTCCGGGCGCACGATCGCGACCTTCGTCACGGCGGCCGTGCTGCTCGTCGCGTTCATCGGGTGGGAACGCCGTGCGAAGGATCCGTTGGTGCCGTTCTCGATCTTCCGGCTGCAGACGCTGACGGCCGCCAACATCGTGGGCTTCGTCCTCGGGACGGCGCTCTTCTCGATGTTCCTGATCCTGACGCTGTACATGCAGCAGGTTCTCGGGCTCTCGCCGCTCGAGACCGGAGTCGGCTACCTCGCCGTCGCCGGCACCGCGATCATCTGGGCGAACGTCGCAGCGGCCGCCGTGACGCGGGTGGGAGTCAAGCCCGCGCTCGTCTTCGGAATGGCGCTGATGACGGTCGGGCTCCTGTACTTCACGCAGGTGTCCGTGGACGGGTCGTACTGGAGCGACCTGTTCCCGGGCTTCCTGATCATCGGGCTCGGGATGCCGTTCGCCTTCGTGCCGATCACGATCGCGGCGGTCGCCGGCACGAAGCCGGAGGAGGCGGGGCTCGCATCCGGCCTCATCAACACGTCGCAGCAGATCGGAGGCGCCGTCGGCATCGCGATCCTCTCGACGATCGCAATCTCCACGACGACCGACGACGTGGCCGCCGGAGTTGCCGAGCCGGCCGCGCTCACCCACGGGTTCCAGGCGGCGTTCTGGGCCGGCGCGGCGATCTCCTTCGCCGGCGTCCTCGTCTCGCTCTTCCTCGTCCGCGGCCGTGATCTTGCGCACCAGGAGGCTGCCGCGCGCGTCGAGCCGGCTCTCGAGCCGGCAACCTGAGCTCACGCGCGACCGGAACCTGCGACCAGCAGGTTCCGGTCGTGTCGGTTCGGGGTACGTTCGTCCTCATGCGCTTTCGCAAAGACGCCAAGCTCGATCCCTCGCAGGTCCAGGATCACCGCGGGCGCGGCGGTGGCCTCCCCGGCGGGCTCCCCATGGGGGTTGGCGGCGGCGGCGGGATCATCGTCCTCCTGGTCGTCCTCGCGTTCATGTTCCTCGGCGGTGGAGGCGGCCTCGGAGACCTCGGCTCGCTCAACGGGCAGACGGTCGGGACGGGCCAGCCACCGGGCGACCTCTCGGAGGAGTGCCAGACGGGCCAGGATGCGAACGAGCGCGAGGACTGTCGGATCCTCGCCAGCATCAACAGCATCCAGGCGTACTGGAACAAGGCGTTCCGGGGCTACGAGCCGACGGCCACGCGCCTCTTCGACGGCTCGATCCAGACCGGCTGCGGCGGGGCGTCGTCCGCCGTCGGGCCGTTCTACTGCCCCAACGACAAGTACGTCTACATCGACCTCGGGTTCTTCGACCAGCTGCAGTCGCAGCTCGGCGCCGAGGGCGGCCCGCTCGCCGAGGCGTACATCATCGCCCACGAGTACGGCCACCACGTCCAGAACCTGACGGGCGTCCTGCGCAGCGCCGACCGCGACACCGGGCCGCAGGGCGGCCAGGTGCGCGTGGAGCTGCAGGCCGACTGCTACGCGGGGCTCTGGGTAGGCAAGGCGGTCGAGACGGGCTTCATCGTGGATCTGACCCGGCAGGACGTGGCGCAGGCGCTCGACGCCGCCGCGTCGGTCGGAGACGACCGCATCCAGGAGCGAACCCAGGGCCGCGTGACGCCGGAGTCCTGGACGCACGGCTCGGCCGAACAGCGCCAGAGCTGGTTCGTGCGCGGCATCGAGGGCTCCGGCCCTCAGAGCTGCGACACGTTCAAGGGTCGCGTCTAAGGCTCGTCCGGGCTCGGCAGCTCGAGCTCGTCCGGCTGCCGCGACTCCTCGAGGCGCTTCTCGGCGCGCCTGCGCCCTGCGCGGGCGCTCTCACGCGACTCCACGAGGTACCAGATGGTGCCGGCGAGCAGCACGGCGACGAGTGCGCCCGCCAGGGTCGCGCCGCGGAACGCCGGCGCATTCACGTCGAGGACACGGTCGCCGGCATGGGCACCGCTGCCCACACCGAGGACGATCCCGAGCGTGAGCAGGTTGGGAGTCGCCAGGAGGATCGCCACCCCGAGCCCGATCGCGACCGTCTTCACGGCGCGCCCGCGCCGCATTACGAGGATGAAGACGAGGAGCGCGAGGAACGTGAAGACGAAGCCGTGGAAGAGCCCCACGTACACGCCGCGGGTGATGCTCCCGTCGACGCGGTCTCCGATCTGCTGCGCCCACCAGCGCGGCACGGCTGCCGAAGCGATCAACACCGCGACGACGACCACGACTGTGGCGCCGAGCCCGATCAGGATCTGCCTGCCCCAGTGGGTCTCCTCGCGCGTCGACGGCGTTGACGTCACGTCGTGAGCCTAGACCCGTTCACCCATGCAGCAAACATCGGCGAGGGCCGGCGGGTCCGAGCACGCTGCTCGGACCCGCACAGTCCTAGCTCGCTGCCCTCGCCACCTGGGCGAAGAGGTCGTCGAGCTCGTTCTCGGCCGGGAGCTCGCCCTGTGGGCTCACCGTGTCCACGACTCGCGGCAGGACCTCCGCGAGCGCGTCGGCGGTCTCTTCCTCGGACAGTCCGAGCTTGGCCGCGATCCTGGAGATCTCTTCCTTTCCCATGGCGCGCTCGAGATCCGCGCCCGACACGGCTTCGTTCTCACCGGTCGAGATCCAGGACTCCGCCTGCGCACCCTTCCCCTCGGCCCGAAGGCCGGAGAGAACCTTGTCCAGCCCACCGTTCTGCAGGAACCCCGCGAGCAGCGGCAGGAGCGCGCCGAGAAGGCCCGCGCCTCCGCCCGCCCCCATGCCGGAGCCTCCGCTGCGGCCTCCCGCGAGCCCGCCGAGCATGTCCTCGAGGCCGCTCTTCCCGCCGAGTAGGCCGCCGAGAAGATCGTCCAGCTGGCTCATGCGTCAGTCCACCACGAACGTGATGCGGAGCGTGACGCGATACGCACTGATCTCGCCGTTCTCGATCTCGACCTTCTGCTCCGAGACCCATGCACCACGGACGTTGCGGAGCGTCTCGCCGCTCTTCTCGATTCCCGTTCGGATCGCCTCGTCGAAGCTGTTCGGGGAGCTCGAAGTGAGCTCGATCACCTTGGCTACGGACATGTGCTGCCTCCTCTGTCGTCGTCTGAGCACCCGTTCGTCGAGCGCTCTCCGAATCACGTACCCCGATTCGGGGTAGTGATGAACGTATGGCGAAATACACGCTCAACGCAAAGGCGGTCGCGCACGCGCGAAAGCTCATCGAGTCCCGGCAGTACGTCCTCGACTCGGACTGGGGAGACCAGCAGCCGAGCGCGAGTGACGAGAATGCCTACCTCGAGTCGCACTCCTGGGCCGACTACGCCGAATGGCATCTTGGTCTGACGACGGGTGCGACGGACGAGACCAAGGCGCGCTACGCGTTCGTCTACGGCGATTTCAGGCGCGTGCACCGTTCGGGGCTGATCGCGGCGCAGTACCGCGCAGCCGAGTGGCGGCACAAGAAGATCGAGCTGGCCGCGCACAAGCTCCTACAGCTGCTGGACGAGAAAGCCGCCTGACCGGCCCTACGCCCGCCGCAGCGAGACGTCGTCCACGTTCGCGCCGGAGCCCTTGGCGAGCGAGGCGACGACCTCGACGCTCAACGACCTGCCGGCCGCGACTGCCACAGTCGTAACCGCCAGCTGCTGCCAGGCGCCGGTCGCGGTCGCGCTGACGACGTTCGTCCTGACGACGCTCGAGCCTGCGACCTCACGGACACGGAGCGTCACCGTCCTGCCCGCGGGCGCGCGCACCCACGCGGACGCTGCATACACGCCAGCGGTCGCCGAGGACACGCTGTTCGGGAGGTCGTCCAGCACACCGTCGCCCGCCGATTTCGGCCGAGCGAGCGCAGCCGAGCACGAGCCACCATGGGCCACTGCGCAGGTCCGCGCCAGCACCGTGCCGTTGTGGCCCTTTACCCAACCCGTGAGAGCCGTCTCGAAACCGGGGTTCGTCACGAGTTCGACCGGCGGCGGCCGCGGAAGTGGCGGCGGCGCGTCCGCGACGGCGTACGACGTGTTCGACACCTTCAGGCTCGAGACGTCGACTGCTTCGAAGGCCGAGCCAGGCACGTTCCTCAGCGCCTGCAGCCCCGAGTCGTTCCAGCCGGGATCCGGGGCACCGCTC
>DASQLF010000049.1:0-7092 GCA_035630135.1 Gaiellaceae bacterium | reverse complement strand
GCATCTCGCGCTCGAGCTCGTCGCGGAGTCGGGCCTGGCCGGCTCGCTCGAGGTGGTGGAGGTCAATCCCATCCTCGACCGGGAGAACACGACGGCGATCACCGCCGTCGAGCTCGTCGCGAGCGCGCTTGGCAAGACGATCCTCTAACGGTGCGTTAAGCCCGAAGATCGGCGCCGTGCAGGTCGGCGAGGTGGAGGCTGTCGGGTAGCCGTTACGCGAACTGCGGAATGATGTCCTTGCCGTAGGCGGCGAGGTCTTGCTCCTGGCCGTGGGTCATGAGGTAGATGTTGAACTGGTTCACGCCGATCGCCTCGAGCTCCTTCAGCTTCGCCGTTGCCTGCTCGGCGTTGCCGAGGACACAGAAGCGGTCGCAGATCTCGTCGGTGACGAACTCGCCGTGCTTCGCGCCGACGCGGGAGTGCTCGTCGTAGTCGTAGAACTTGCGGACGCGCACGTACTCGGTGAGCTCGTGCGGGATCTCGGACTCGAACCCGTAGCGCTCGATGAGGTCCATCACATGGTTCGAGACCATCGCGGGGAACCACCGCACCTGGTCGCGCGCGTCGGCGATGTCGTCGGTGATGTGGCTCGGCGCGCAGACGATGCACTGCAGCGCGTCCGGGTCGCGGCCGGCTTCCTCAGCCGCCTTTCGCGCCGTGTCCATGATCCACTCGATGATCACCGGGTCGGCGAGCTGGATGATCACGCCGTCGCCCACGCGTCCCGCGACGGCGAGCGCCTTCGGGCCGTAGCCGGCGACCCACATGGGGATCTCGGGGAGCTCCGGCCGCACCCACGCGAGCTTCAGCTGCTTGTCGTTCCACTCGACCTCGCGGCCGTTCATGAAGTCCTTCACCATCGCGCAGCGTCGCTCGAACTCGGCTACGCGGACGGGCTTGTCTCCGATGTAGCGGACGGCGGAGTCGCCGCGACCGATGCCCATGACCATCCGGCCGCCGGAAATGTCGTGCAGGGTGGCGTAGGCGCTCGCCAGCACGGTCGGCTCGCGCGTTCCCGGATTCGTCACGCAGTGTCCGAACTTCATCTTCGACGTCGCCTGCACGGCCATCGTCAGGAGCGGGAACGACTCCTGCCAGAGCACGTGCGAGTCGTACGTCCAGCCGTACTCGAATCCGTTGTTCTCCGCGTGCGTGATCAGCTCGAGGAACCGGGCGTAGGGCGGGTCTGGCAGGACGGTGACGCCGAAGCTCAAGGCCATCTCGGGCTCTCTTTCTCGCGGGAGGAGCGATTATCGCGCTACAGCCGTGCGCTGCGGAGCGGGATCAACGCCGCCGCCGCAAGAGCCGCGATCACGCCGAAGGCGAGACGGCCTTCGCCACCGAGCTCGAAGGCCAGTCCGGCGAGCGGCGTGCCGACGAGGATGGTGAGAACGGCGCACGCGTTGACGAGCGCGATCGCGGCGGCCGGCGCGTCCGGTCGCGTCCTCTGTGCCGCGGCGAAGATCACGGCGAACGGAAGGCCGGCGGTCAGTCCGAGGACGAGCGCGCCGAGCGTCGAGACCGCGAGCGGCCCGCCCGCGGCGAGCAGGGCCGCGCCCAGCGCGGTACCGACGAGCGCGACGGCGACGAGTCGTCGCGCCGACACTCTTCCCGCGAGCACCCCGCCGAGTGGGCGGGTGACGATGCCGACGAACAGGATCAGCCCGCCCGCCACTCCCGCCACGCTCGAGCTCACGCCCGAGCGCTCGAGCAGCGGCACCACCCAGTTCCCGGCGACGACGGCCAGCCCGAAGGTCGCCGCCTGCAATGCACCGATGGGCAGGAGCGTGCGATCGCGGAGGATCCACGAGCCTGCGTGCCCGATACGAGGAAGACCACCGGCCAGCGCGGTCGGGATCGCAGCGAGCACGGCCAGGAGTGCCGCGCTCCAGTAGGCCGCCCGCCAGCTTGTCGCGTCCGTTAGCGCTGGGACGACCATGAGCGCGAGCCCGCCGCCGGCCATCGTCGCTCCGCCGTAGAGGCCCTGGAGGGCGGCGCCGCCCCCGGCGGCGCGCACGAAGTCGAGTCCGGCGACGAACGCGGCGCCAGAACCGATCCCGACGACGGCGCGCGCGATCAGCGCGAGCTCCAGCCCCGCGTCCAGCAGGAGCAGGCAGTTGCCTACGACGGCGGCTGCGATCGCAACGAGCGCGACCCACTGCGAGCCCATGCGGTCGGCGGCTCGGCCGGAAGGAAGCTGCACCGCGAGGTGCGTAACGAACAAGGCGGTCGTGAGGAGCCCGATGACGGCGATGGAGACGTCGTAGTGCTCCGCCAGCGGGTCGGCGACGGCACCGACGTTCGAGACGTTCCAGGTCAGGCAGCCGCCGACCGCCAGTCCGGCTGCGACGCCTGCCTTCGAGATGGGGTCAGACCCGTTGGGTCTGACCGCGGTCAACGACCGCCGCCGCCCGAGACCCAGTCCACCGTCTGCGAAGCGAGGTCGTCGAGAGCGGTCACCGCGAGCTCGAGGTGCTCCTCCTTCGTGTTCTCGAGCTTCGTGTGCGAGAGCCCGCGCAGGCTCTGCACGAAGAGCATCACAGTGGGAACGCCCGCCCGCGAGACCTCGGCGGCGTCGTGCAACGGGCCCGAGGGGAGTCGGTGGGTCGAGCCGGAGGCGGCTTCGATCGCCGTCTCCGCGAATCCGGTGAGCGTGTCGTCGAAGAGAATGGGCTCGATCGACCAGATCCGCTCCCAGGCGACCTCGAGCGCCTCTTCCTCGGCGAAGCGCTCGCTCGCGGATTTCGCGTCGACGAGCATCGAGGCGAGCTTGCCTGCGTCGAGGTGGCGCTGGTCGAGGAGCTGCTCGGCGGTTTCCACGACGGACGTGACGATTCCGGGCTTGCAGGTCACTCCGCCGGAGGTGCACACGGCGCCATCGCCGGTGCGCGCGGCGATCTCGCGGATCTCGAGCGCGAGCTTGGCGGCTCCGGCGAGCGCGTCGAGCCGTTTGTCCATCGGCGTCGACCCTGCATGTGCGGCCTGGCCGCGCCACGTGATCCGGTGCCGCTCGACGCCGAACGTCCCGAGCACGACACCGAGTGGCAGGTCGAGCGACTCGAGAACCGGGCCCTGCTCGATGTGCAGCTCGAGATAGGCAGCGGCCGACTCCAGCTCGGAGCGCGCGTCGAGGGCCGTGTCGAGCCTGACACCATACTCGGCGAGCGCTTCGGGCAGCGAGACGCCATCTGCGTCGTGCAGCTGGCGCAGCTCGTCCTGGTCGGCCATCGAGCCAGCTGCAGCGCTCGATCCGAAGAGGCTGCGGCCGAACCGGGCCCCTTCCTCGTCCGCCCAGTTGACGAGCCGGACGGTCACCGGCGGCGTGCCTTCCTCGGCGATTCGCCGGAGCACCTCGGCGCCGGCGACCACGTTCAGGCAGCCGTCGAGCCAGCCTCCGTTGGGCACGGAGTCGAGATGGCCTCCGATCAGGACCGCGCGCTCGGATTCGCCGCGCAGGGTGAACCACTGGTTGCCCGCTGCGTCGATCGACTCGTTGGCGCCGGTCTCGGCCACGAGGTCGCGGAGCCAGCCGCGGGCCTGCTCCCAGGTCTCCGTCCAGGCGACTCGCTGAGCGCCGTTCTCGTCGCCGGTGAGCGCGCGGAGCTCCTTCAGCTCGGCCACGGTTCGCTTCGGATCGAGCGCCACGACTCGACTCTAACCGCGAGTGCGAGGCAAGCCTCGTCCCTACGAGCGCGTATGGGATGCTCCGCCGATGCGCTCGCGAATCGGCTCGGCGGCGGGGCGCGTCGCCGTTCTCGGCCTCGTCCTCGTCGGCCTGTGGGCGCTCTGGGAGGGGTATCGGAAGCTGTGGGAGTCGACGGGCTGGACGAGGCCGTTCCCCGTGAACTCGACGACGATGCCGCACCTGCACGACATCGTCGGAGCGCTGTTCGACCCCCTTCGCGAGGGTGAGCCGCTGCTCGCGCGCTACCTCTTCGACGCGGCCCTGTTCACTGCGAAGGAGGCCGCGGTCGGGTTCGCGATCGGAGCCACGATCGGCTTCCTGCTCGGCGCTCTCATCGCGCGCTTCGGCGTCCTTCAGCGCGGGGTGATGCCGTACGTGGTCGCATCGCAGACGATCCCGATCCTCGCGCTCGCGCCGATCGTCGTCGTCGGTCTCGGCAGCGTGAGCGTCGCCGGCTGGACGCCGAAGGACTGGATGCGCGTCTCGGTGATCGCCGCGTATCTGACGTTCTTCCCGGTGACCGTGAACACCGTCCGCGGTCTGCGCTCGGCCGATCCTGCGGCCGTCGAGCTGATGGAGTCCTACGCGGCCCGTGACTGGTCGATCTTCTGGAAGCTTCGTGTCCCGGCCGCGATGCCGTACCTCTTCTCCGCGTTCAAGGTCGCCGCGACGGCGAGCGTCGTCGGCGCGGTGATCGGCGAGCTGCCGTCGTCGATCCAGGACGGGCTCGGCGGCTGGATCATCAACTTCAACCAGTACTACGCGCTCGAGCCGGAGAACCTCTGGGCGGTCAACCTCGTCGCCGCGCTGCTCGGCATCTCGTTCTTCCTCCTCGTCGTGCTCGTCGAGAAGCTCGTGGTGCACCGCCCGCCGGAGCAGCTCGTATGACCGCTGAAACGGTGGTCGCCGCGCGCGGGATCTCGAAGACGTTCGGCAAGGGTGGCGTCACGGCCTTGCAGGACATCGACATGGAGGTCGGCCGCGGCGAGTTCATCTCGCTCATCGGCCCGTCGGGCTGCGGGAAGTCGACGCTGCTGCGCGTGATCGGCGACCTCGTCGAGCCCTCGTCTGGCGAGATCCTCGTGAACGGCAAGACCGCGCACCGCGCCCGGCTCGACCGCGACTACGGGATCGTGTTCCAGGCCGCCGTGCTCTACGACTGGCGCACCGTGGCAAAGAACATCGCGCTGCCGCTCGAGCTGACGGGCTGGAGTCGCGCGAAGCGGGCGGAGCGCGTCGCGGAGATGCTGAAGCTCGTCGAGCTCGAGGGCTTCGAGAAGCACTATCCGTGGCAGCTCTCGGGCGGGATGCAGCAACGCGTGTCGATCGCACGCGCGCTCTCGTTCTCGCCAGACCTGCTGCTCATGGACGAGCCGTTCGGGGCGCTCGACGAGATGACCCGGGAGCGGCTGAACGCGGAGCTGCTGCGCATCTGGGCGGAGACCGGCTCGACGGTGATCTTCGTGACGCACTCGATCTCGGAGGCGGTGTATCTGTCGACGCGCGTGGTCGTGATGTCGCCGCGGCCCGGGCGGATCACCTCCGTGATCCCGATCGACCTCCCTCAGCCGCGCACCTTCGAGACGCGCGAAGAACCGCGCTTCTTCGAGCTCGTGACCGAGGTGCGCGAGGCGCTGCACGCAAGCGGCGAGCTCGTGGGGGCCGACGAATGACGAGTCTCGCCGAGCCGTTCCTCGAGCGCCGTACCCGCAAGCGCGTCCGGAAGTGGGGGCCGGCGCTCGTGGTCTTCGGCATCGGGATCGCCGCCTGGCAGTGGCTCCTGCCGGCGCTCGGCATCGAGCGCTATCTCCTGCCGCCGCTCTCGGACGTCCTGCAGGCGTTCTGGGACAACCGCTCCGAGCTCCTGAGCGGAGGCTGGATCACGTTCAAGGAAGCCGTCGGCGGGTTCTTGCTCGGGTGCGGCACCGCGTTCCTGCTCGCCCTCGTGCTCGCACGCTGGCGCCCCCTCGGCAACGCGCTGATGCCGTACATGATCGCCGCGAACGCGGTGCCGATCGTGGCCTTCGCCCCGATCACGAACGCGTGGTTCGGGACGCTCTCGCCCTGGTCGAAGGTCGTCATCGCGGCCGTGCTCTGCTTCTTCCCCGTGCTCGTCAACACCCTGCGCGGGCTCACCTCGGTCAGGCCGGAGTCGCTCGAGCTCATGCGCTCGTACGCCGCGCCGCAGCGCACCGTCTTTGCGCGCGTGCGGATACCGAACAGCCTGCCGTTCGTCTTCACCGCCTTGAAGATCGCGTCGGTACTCGCAATGATCGGCGCTGTCGTGGGTGACTACTTCGGAGGATCCACCGAGGCGCTGGGCGTGCAGATCGTCTCGGCGGTCTCGCTTGCGCAGTACGAGACGGCGTGGGCGGCGATCCTCGTCGCAAGCATGCTCGGCATCGCGTTCTACGCGAGCGTGGCGCTCGCAGAGCGGCTCGTTCTCAGCTGGCATCCGTCGGTACGGGCAGGAGTCGAATGACCCAAGGAGGGCACATGAGGAGACGTAAATGGACGATCGCGGGCGCGCTCGGGCTGACCGTCGCGGTTGCGATCGCGGCCGGGCTTGCCATGGCGGGCTCGAGTCAGGGCCAGGGGCTGACGAAGGTCACGCTCCAGTCGAAGTGGGTGGTGCAAGCGCAGTTCGCCGGCTACTACGCGGCGAAGGCGAAGGGCTACTACAAGCAGGCCGGGCTCGACGTGAACATCAAGGCCGGCGGTCCGGACATCCTCCCCGAGCAGGTCGTACTCGGTCGCCAGGCCGAGTTCGGCATCAACTGGATGCCGTCGACGCTCGCCCAGCGCGATACCGGCAACGACCTCGTCAACATCGGCCAGGTCTACGCGCGCTCGGGCACGACCGAGGTGACGTTCAAGTCGAGCGGCATCAACACGTTCAAGAAGATGAAAGGCAAGAAGTTCGGCGTCTGGATCTTCGGCAACGAGTTCGAGCAGCGCGCGGCACTCGTCAAGAACGGGATGAACCCCGACAAGGACGTGCAGCTCGTCAAGCAGAACTTCGACATGCTCGCGTTCCTGAACGGCGAGATCGACGCCGCCTCGGCGATGACCTACAACGAGCTCGCCCAGGTGCTCGAGGTGAAGAACCCGAAGACCGGCAAGCTCTACACGCTCAAGGACCTGAACGTGTTCAAGTACTCGGACCTCGGCACCGGGATGCTCCAGGACGGGATCATCGTCAGGGGCGACTGGATCAAGGACGCGAAGAACCAGGCGACCGCGGTCAAGTTTCTCGAGGCGTCGTTCAGAGGGTGGATCTACTGCCGTGACCATCTCGCCGAGTGCACGAACATCGTCCTGAAGAACGGGCCGGCGCTGCCGAAGGGGCATCAGCGCTGGCAGATGAACGAGGTCAACGCGCTCATCTGGCCGAACAGGCTCGGCAT
>DASQLF010000048.1:0-25168 GCA_035630135.1 Gaiellaceae bacterium | reverse complement strand
CTGCTTGCCCTTGAGCATGTCGGAGAGCGACTTCAGGGGACGATTGCCCGGCCCGGTGACCGCGCGCCCGCGGCGGCCGTTGTCGAACAGCGCGTCGACGGCCTCCTGCAGCATCCGCTTCTCGTTGTTGACGATGATCTCCGGCGCGCCGAGGTCGAGCAGCCGCTTGAGCCGGTTGTTCCGGTTGATCACGCGGCGGTAGAGGTCGTTCAGGTCGCTCGTGGCGAACCTGCCGCCGTCGAGCTGCACCATCGGGCGAAGCTCCGGTGGGATGACCGGCACGGCCTCGAGGATCATCCACTCGGGCTTGTTCCCCGACTTGATGAACGCCTCCACGACCTTGAGCCGCTTGATCCCGCGCTGCTGCTTCTGCCCCTTCGAGGTCTTGATGATGTCTCGCAGCGACAGCGACTCCTCGTCGAGCGAGAGGTCACGGAGCAGGTCGCGCACCGCCTCGGCACCCATTCCGCCACGGAAGTAGATCCCGAAGCCGTAGGGCGACCCGAAGCGATCCTTGAGCTCGCGGAAGATCTGCTCGTCGCCGACGATCATCTTCGGCTCGAGCTCCTTGAAGAGAAGCCACGTCTGCTCGAGCCGGCGAACCGCCTCGACCGCGGCCTCGCGCGTGTCCTCGCGGCGCATCTCCATGTCCGCGACCATCTCGCGCACCTTGAGCGCCCACTGGCTGATCGCGTCGAGGTCTTCCTTCTTCGTGCCCTCGACGAGACAGAGGTCGTAGGCGAGCTCGCGCATGTCGGCGGCCTCGGCCTCGGGGTCGACCGTTGCGAGCACGTCGCCGAGCAGGCCTGCGCCCACCTCGCGCGCGCGCTCGAGGTTCTTCTTGTCGACGCCCTCGACGATCGCCGCGTCGTCCTCGGACAGCTCCGCGCCCGAGAGCAGCTCCTCCTGGAGGCGCTTCAGGTGCTTCGTGATCGCGCCCTTCTTCGAGCCGGTCGCCTTCGCAAGATCCGAGCGAAGCGGTGCGAGGGCGCCCTCGATCTGGACGGACGCGGCCGCGACGGACTCGACCTCGCGCGGGGCGAGTCGCCGGTCGTCACGCGTGGCCGTCTGCCGGACGAGCTCGCGCACGCGGCGCGGATCCTCCGACGTGATCGTCTTCGCCAGGTTCACGAAGACACCGCCGCCAAGCGTGCGGATCTCGTCGATCGGCGGCAGCGCCGCCTCCTCGGCCCAGTTCGAGAGACCGCGACCCCAGAAGTCGTCGTCCTCGTCGAAGTTCTTCTCCTTGCCCGACGCGAAGTAGTCGCGCCTGCGTGCGAGCCGGTCGTCGAGCGCGGAAAGCGCCTCGTCGCGATCGAGGTAGACCCGCTCGCTCTCGCCTGCGACCTTGTCCTCGAGGTCGGCAAGGTCCTCCTGCCGCTTCTCCCGGTCGACCTGCGTGACGATCGAGGCAGCGAAGTAGAGAACCTTCTCGAGCTCGCGCGGAGCGATGTCGAGCAGGTAGCCGATGCGGCTCGGGACGCCCTTGAAGAACCAGATGTGCGAGACCGGCGCCGCGAGGTCGATGTGACCCATGCGCTCGCGCCGCACCTTCTGCCGCGTCACCTCGACGCCGCAGCGCTCGCAGATGATTCCCTTGTACCGAACGCGCTTGTACTTGCCGCAATAGCACTCCCAGTCCTTGGTGGGACCGAAGATGCGCTCGCAGAAGAGACCGTCACGCTCGGGCTTGAGCGTGCGGTAGTTGATGGTCTCCGGCTTCGTTACCTCGCCGGACGACCAGTCGCGAATCTGCTTCGACGACGCCAGGCCGATCCGGATCGAGTCGAAGTCGTTGATGTCGGGACCGCGTCTACCAGTTTCCATCTAGCGCCTCGAACCTCTCTCTCTGCAATCCGTGAACTGGTTCATGACTCTTCTGCCGCCTCGACGTCTGCGAGGCCCGCCTCGAGCGGAGCCTCCTCGATCGAGTCGAGCTCCTCGTCCGCCGCGACGAGCAGCTCGCCGCCCTCGTCCGCGTGCTCCTGGCCCTCCTCGACCTCCTCGGCCGTGGGCTGGCGCGCAGCTGCGCGCAGCGAGCCGGGCGAGAGGTCGATGCCGAGCTCCTCGGCCGCGCGCAGGAGCTCGTCGTCCTCCTCGCGGACCTCGACCTCGCGGCCCTCGTCGGAGAGCACCTGCACGTCGAGCGCGAGGGACTGCATCTCCTTGAGGAGCACCTTGAACGACTCGGGGATCGACGGCTCGGCGATGTTCTCGCCCTTCACGATCGCCTCGTACGCCTTCACGCGGCCGATCGTGTCGTCGGACTTGATCGTGAGCATCTCCTGGAGCGTGTAGGCCGCGCCGTAGGCCTCGAGCGCCCACACCTCCATCTCACCGAAGCGCTGACCGCCGAACTGCGCCTTGCCGCCCAGCGGCTGCTGGGTGACGAGCGAGTACGGGCCGGTCGAGCGCGCGTGGATCTTGTCGTCCACGAGGTGGAGCAGCTTCAGGATGTACATGAAGCCGACCGTGACCTCCTGCGCGAAGGGCTCGCCGGACTTCCCGTCGTACAGCTGCACCTTGCCGGTGCAGCGGTTGCCGGGCCCGGCGCCCTCGTCGACCGTCATGCCGCCGCCCGCGCCCTCGATGAGCTGCGCGAGCGAGACGAGGGCGTCGTCGACGTCCCCCTCGGTCGCGCCGTCGAATACCGGCGTGGCCACCGAGCGCGGATCCGGTGCGTTGATCGGAGCGCGTGGATTCACCGGGTCGCCCTCGCCGAACACACCGTGTGCGGCAGCCCACCCGAGGTGGGTCTCGAGGATCTGGCCGATGTTCATCCGGCTCGGCACGCCGAGCGGGTTCAGGACGACGTCCACCGCGCGTCCGTCCTCGAGGAACGGCATGTCCTCCTCGGGGACGATCTTCGAGATGACGCCCTTGTTGCCGTGACGGCCGGCGAGCTTGTCGCCTTCCGCGATCTTGCGCTTCTTCGCGACGTAGACACGGACGAGCTCGTTGACTCCGGGTGACAGATCGTCGCCGGCGTCACGCGAGAACGTCTTGACGCCGATGACCTTGCCGCCCTCGCCGTTCGGCACCTTGAGCGACGTGTCGCGGACCTCGCGCGCCTTCTCCTTGAAGATTGCGCGGATCAGCTTCTCCTCAGCCGTGAGCTCGGTCTCGCCCTTCGGCGTGACCTTGCCGACCAGCAGATGGCCTGCGTCGACGTCGGCGCCGATGCGAACGACGCCGCGCTCGTCGAGGTTCGCGAGCGACTCCTCCGAGCGGTTCGGGATGTCGCGCGTGATCTCCTCGTCTCCGAGCTTCGTCGAGCGCGCGTCGATCTCGTACTCGTGGATGTGGATCGAGCTCAGCACGTCATCCTTGACGAGCCGCTCCGAGATGACGATCGCGTCCTCGAAGTTGAAGCCCTCCCACGGCATGAACGCCACGAGCAGGTTCGCGCCGAGCGCGAGCTCGCCACCGTCCGTCGACGATCCGTCCGCGAGGACCTCGCCCTTCTTGACCTTGTCGCCGAGGATGACCGCCGGCTTCTGGTGAATGAGCGTGCCCTGGTTCGACCGCATGAACTTCGTCAGCGGGTACTCGTCTCGCGTGCCGCGGCCCTCGACCACGATCTTCTCGGCGTCGACGTCGATGACGGTGCCGTCGTTGTGCGCGAGCACGACGTCGCCCGTGTCGACGGCGGCGCGGAACTCGAGGCCCGTGCCGACGATCGGCGCCTGCGGAATCATGAGCGGCACCGCCTGCTTCTGCATGTTCGCGCCCATCAGCGCGCGGTTCGCGTCGTTGTGCTCGAGGAACGGGATGAGCGCCGTCGCGACCGAGACGATCTGCGCCGGGGAGACGTCCATGTACTCGACGTCCTTCGGAAGGACGGCGACCGCCTCGCCCTCGCGCGACCGGCACAGCACCTGGTCGTTGAGGAAGCGACCCGTCTTCGCGTCGACGGGCTCGGACGCCTGGGCGATCGTGAACTGGCGCTCCTCGGCGGCGTCGAGATAGATGATCTCGTCGGTCACCTTGCCGCCCTTCACGATCCGGTACGGCGTCTGGATGAAGCCGAACTTCGACACCGTCGCGAACGACGCGAGCGAGCCGATGAGGCCGATGTTCGGACCCTCGGGCGTCTCGATCGGGCACATGCGCCCGTAGTGGGTCGCGTGCACGTCGCGCACCTCGATCGGTGCCCTCTCACGTGTGAGGCCGCCCGCGCCGAGCGCGCTCAGGCGACGGCGGTGCGTGAGACCGGACAGCGTGTTCGTCTGGTCCATGAACTGCGAGAGCTGCGAGGAGCCGAAGAACTCCTTGAGCGCCGCGACGACGGGACGGATGTTGATGATCGTCTGCGGCGTGATCGTGTCGACGTCCTCCGTCGTCATCCGCTCGCGAACGACGCGCTCCATGCGGTAGAGACCGACGCGGAAGGCCTCCTGGATCAGCTCACCCGTCGTGCGCAGGCGGCGGTTGCCGAAGTCCTCGTACTCGTCGAGCTCACCACGGACCGGGTCGCGCGAGAGCATCGCGGCCTCGGCCGCGTAGTCCTTCGAGTCCTCCGGAACTCCCAGCATGTCGGGCAGGCTCACGAGCCGGCGGACGAGGGCGACGATGTCCTCGGTCGTGAGCACCCGCACGTCCTCCGGCACGTTGACGCCGAGCCGCTGGTTCAGCTTGTAGCGGCCGACCTTCGTCAGGTCGTAGCGCTTCGGGTCGAAGAACAGCGAGCGGAGAAGGTTCCGCGAGTTGTCGAGCGTCGGAGGCTCACCGGGCCGCTGCTTCTTGAAGACCTCGACGAGGGCTTCCTCCTCGCGCGTCGTGGGATCCTTCTCGAGCGTGTTCGCGATGTAGACCGAGCCGCCGAAGAGCTCGAGGATCTTCTCGTTCGAGCTCGTGTCCAGCGCGAACCCGGTCGAAGGATCCTCGGCGGGAAGCGCGCGCAGGAGCGTCGTGACCGGAAGCTTGCGCTTGCGGTCGATCCGCGCGAACACCAGGCCCTTCTTGTCGATCTCGACCTCGAGCCACGAGCCGCGTGACGGCATGAGGTTTGCCATGAAGACCTGCTTCGTGGCGTCCTTCGGCTCCATGAGGTACGCACCGGGGCTGCGCACGAGCTGCGTGACGATGACGCGCTCGGTTCCGTTGATGATGAACGTGCCCCACGGCGTCATCATCGGGAAGTCGCCCATGAAGACCCGCTGCTCGCGGATCTCGCCGGTGTCCTTGTTGACGAAGCGGACCGTGATCGAGAGCGGGACCTGGTAGGTCAGGTCCTTCTCACGGCACTCCTGAATTGTGAACTGCGGCTCACCGAATTCGTACTCGGCGAACTCAACTGCAAGCGTCCCCGTGTAGTCCTCGATCGGCGAGATGTCATCGATGGTCTCGCGAAGCCCGCCTTCCAGGAACCAGTGGAATGACGCCTTCTGGATGTCGATCAGGTCGGGGAGGTCAAGAACGTGCTTCAGGCGCGAAAAGCTCTTACGCGCGCGCGGCGCGACAGCAACGCTGCTCAAGACAGACAGCCTCCCTTAGAGAGTGCGGGCGTGAAATGGATAAAGACGAGCTACGGGCAGGGTTGGACGGACGACCTCGGCGGAACCTCGGATAGTAGCGCACGAGGGAACCCCTCCGCAACCGAAGGTCACGGGCGGCGGGGTGTGTCGCGACAGGATAGCGGACGTGCCGAGTCCGGGCGGCTGCGACGACGGCACGAAGACCGAAAACCGGGGCCAGGCCTCAGCCTGACCCCGGTCACGGCGTGTGCGTAACGTCCCTACTTGAGCTCGACGCTTGCTCCGGCTTCCTCGAGCTGTGCCTTGATCGAGTCGGCCTCTTCCTTCGCGGCCCCCTCCTTGACGGCGTTCGGCGCGCCGTCGACGAGGTCCTTGGCTTCCTTGAGGCCCAGACCCGTCACCGCGCGGACGACCTTGATCACCTGGATCTTCTTGTCGCCTGCGCCGGTGAGCACCACGTCGAAGGAATCCTTCTCCTCCTCCGCAGCAGCACCGTCGCCACCCGCGGCGGGAGCTGCGGCGACCGCGACCGGAGCGGCGGCGGTCACCCCCCACTCCTCCTCGATCGCATTCTTGAGCTCGACGAGCTCGAGGACGGTCATCTTCCCGAGCGAGTCGAGAACGCTCTTCACATCAGTGGCCATTCGTTACTCCTCCTCCGTTTCAGTCTCTTCGGTCGCCTCGGGCTCCGGGGCCGGCTCCTCCGCCGGCACCGCTGCCTCGGAGGTGCTTGTCTCTTCCGTTTCCGCGGCAGGCTCGTCCGCCCCGGACTCCTGGTCGCCGGCCGGCTCGTCCGCCTCGTCCGCCGCCTCCGCGGCGGGCTCGACGACCTCGCCCTGCTCCTCGAGCTGCTTGATCCGCGCCTCGACGAGCCCGTGGAGGTCGCGGAGCGGCGCGGTCACGAGGCCGAGCAGCGCGTTGAGCGGCGCGACGATCGCGCCCACGAGCTGACCGCGCAGCACGTCGACCGGCGGCAGCTTTGCAAGCACATCGACGTCCTCGCCCGAGAGCGCCTTGCCCTCGAGGATGCCGCCGCGCAGCGTCAGCACGTTCGTCTCCTTGGCCGTCGTCGCCAACGCCTTCGCGACGGCGGCCGGATCGCCCGACGCCTCGATGAACGCGATCGCGGTCGGGCCCTCGAGCATGACGAGGAGCGACTCCGCTCCCGCCTGCTCGGCGGCGCGCCGGGTGAGCGTGTTCTTGACGATGCGGAAGCGCGCGCCGTGCGGGATGAGCTGGTCGCGGAGCGCCTCGAGCTGCTTGTTCGTCAGCCCGCGGTAGTCGGCGACGATCAGCGTCTCCGCCGCGCCGAGCTCGGCGGCGAGCTCCTCGATGATCTGTTCCTTCTGCGATTTCAGCACGTCGTGTCCTCCTGAGAGCGAAACCCGCGCAAGGCGGGCTCGGTCGGACGCGTGACGCGCTGACGGAACCTGCCTCGGCCGGGCCTACGCTCAGCGAGCTGCCGGCGGTCTTCGGCGGGTGTCGTTGGGTTGCTAGGCCGGGACTGTAGCCGCCTCGAGCTCTTCGGCGATGTCTCGGGTCACGGTCGAGTCGACGCTGATGCCGGGACCCATCGTCGAGGTCAGCGTGATCCCCTTGATGTAGCGGCCCTTGGCTGCCGACGGTTTCGCGCGGACGATCTCTTCCACGAGCGCGGCGTAGTTCTCGAGCAGCGCTCGCTCCTCGAAGCTCCGCTTGCCGATCGGGACGTGCACGTTCCCGCCGCGATCCGTGCGGTACTCGAGCTTGCCGGCCTTGGCGTCCGACACTGCCTTCCCGACGTCCATCGTCACCGTGCCCGTCTTCGGGTTCGGCATCAGGCCGCGCGGGCCGAGCACGCGTCCGAGCTTGCCGACGACGCTCATCTGGTCGGGTGTGGCGATCGCGACGTCGAAGTCGAGGAAGCCCTCCTCGATCTTCGTTGCGAGGTCAGCCGTGCCGACGACGTCGGCGCCTGCGTTCTCCGCCTCGCGGGCTTTCTCGCCGTCGGCGAACACCGCGACGCGCACGTCCTTGCCGATGCCGTGCGGGAGCATGATGGTGCCGCGCAGCTGCTCGTCGGCATGCCGCACGTTGAGCCCGAGGCGGAAGTGCACCTCGACGGTCTCGTCGAACTTGGCCGCGGGCGAATCCTTCAGAAGCCGTACGGCCGTGAGCGGCGAATACGCCTGCTCGCGGTCGATCGCCTCACGTGCCGCGTCATAGCGCTTGCCGTGCGCGCTCATGGTGTATCGACCCCCATGCTCCGCGCCGTGCCGGCGATCACCTTCATCGCCTCGTCGACGTCGCGCGCGTTCAGGTCGGGCATCTTCGCCTCGGCGATCGAGCGCAACTGCGCCTCGGTCAACCGGCCGACCTTCGCCTTGTTGGGCTCACCGGAGCCCGACTCGAGCCCGATGGCCTCCTTGATGAGGACGGCGGCCGGTGGCGTCTTCGTGATGAACGTGAACGACCTGTCCTCGAAGACGGTGATCTCGACCGGGATGATGCGGCCGTTCTCGTGCGAGGTCTGCGCGTTGTAGGCCTTGCAGAACTCCATGATGTTGACCCCGTGCTGGCCGAGCGCAGGGCCGACCGGCGGTGCCGGGTTGGCCTGGCCACCGGGAATCTGGAGCTTGATGACTGTCAGAACTTTCTTCGCCATGACTATCTCTTTCCGAGGCTAGCTCTTGATGTGACACGGAGCAACCGGCCGCGAAGCGGACGGCTCAGGGATCTGCGCGAACGGGATCCGCGCTCGCGGATTCCGTTCTGCGCCGACGAACTCAGTCGATCTTCTTCACCTGGTCGAAGCTGAGCTCGACCGGAACCTGGCGCTCGAAGATGTCCACGAGCACCTTGAGCTTCTGCTGATCTGCGTTGACGTCGACGATCTCGCCGTCGAAGTCGGACAGCGGGCCCGACGTCACCTTCACCGACTCGCCGAGCGAGAACTCCACCTGCGACTTCGGCACCTGGCCGGGGCCGGTCGGCGCACCGTGGTGGAGGATCCGGTCGACCTCGGGCTGCGAGAGCGGCACGGGCTTCGTGCCGGCGCCGACGAACCCGGTTACGCCAGGCGTGCCCTTGACGACGATCCACGCATCGTCGGACATGTTCATGTTCACGAGGACGTAGCCGGGGAGCACGCGCTTCTCGGTCTGCACCTTCTGACCGTCCTTCGTCTCGATGACCTGCTCGGTCGGGACGACGACGCGCCGAAACGCCGGCTGCTGGTTCATCGAGACGATCCGGTGCTCGAGGTTGGTCTTGACCTTGTTCTCGTGCCCCGAGTAAGTGTTGATGACGTACCAGAGAAACATGCGGCGGCTCCTAGAGAAGAACGCGGTCGACGAAGGGACGGAAGATCTGGTCGAGGCCCCAGAGGTAGGCGCCGACGATCGCGCACGCGATGATCACGACGACGACCCCCT
The DNA here is from genome assembly GCA_035630135.1 of Gaiellaceae bacterium. Taxonomy (GTDB): domain Bacteria; phylum Actinomycetota; class Thermoleophilia; order Gaiellales; family Gaiellaceae; genus GMQP-bins7. The sequence continues at coordinate 16,278 of DASQLF010000048.1, read as the reverse complement.
GGAACGTCTGGTTGCGCGTCGGCCAGTCGACCTTGCGAAGCTCGGCGTACGACTCGCGGACGAACTGCCCGCGCGGCTTCTCCGTCTTGCGGCCGGTCTGCTGCTTGACGGGCTGCTGAGACGGGCGAACCTGCTGCGCGCGAGAACGGCGCGAGCCCGGCGCCGACTCACCGGCTGCCGCGCGTGCGGCTCGCCGCTGCCTGCGGGTCTCGCGTGCCACTTACCGTGTCTCCCGGTGCGGAGTGTGCTTGGCGCACCAGCGGCAGTACTTGGAGAACTCGACCCGATCGGGGGAGTTCCGCTTGGACTTCTGCGTCTGGTAGTTGCGCCGCTTGCACTCCGTGCAGGCGAGCGTGATCGCGACTCGTACTCCGGTTGCCATTCTCTTCTCGGTTCGGGTGGGACGAAAAAGGGGTGTTCGAGTAGCGGCGGCAGGACTCGAACCTGCGACACGCGGATTATGATTCCGCTGCTCTAACCAACTGAGCTACGCCGCCGCGCGGGCGAGAGTGTAGCAAGGGTCGGAGCGTCCTTCGCTCGTGTCCGATGTCCGCCGACCACCCTACTAGGATCGCCGCCGTGATCCGGATCCCCCCGCAGCGAGGTGGCTGGCTCGAGGTCATCTGCGGGCCGATGTTCAGCGGGAAGAGCGAGGAGATGATCCGCCGCCTCCGACGCGCCGAGATCGCAGGGCAGCGCGTCGTGATCCTCAAGCCGCGGATCGACGACCGCTACGACGCGACCGACGTCGTGAGCCATGCGGGAGCGCGCATGCGGGCAGTCCCCATCGTCTCGGCCGAGGACGTGCCCGAGCGCGCGCACGGATTCGACGTCGTCGGCATCGACGAGGTGCAGTTCCTCGGCGAGCCCATCGTGGCACACGCGCTGGATCTGGCGAGCAGCGGCGTCCGCGTCGTGGTCGCAGGGCTCGATCAGGACTTCAGGCGGCTCCCGTTCGGCCCGATGCCCGAGCTCCTGTCACACGCCGAGTTCGTCGACAAGCTGCAGGCCGTCTGCCACCGCTGCGGCGGCCCGGCGACGACGACCCAACGCCTCGTCGACGGCCTTCCCGCACCGTACTCGGGCGAGACCGTGGTCGTCGGCGCGGCCGAGCAGTACGAGGCCCGCTGCCGGACGTGCCACGAGGCCGGCGTCGGCGCGGCTCTCGTCGCCGCCTAGCCGCGTCGCGCCGTCGCCGCGAGCGCCGTGAGATACGTCGCCGCCGCGACGAGGACGATGGTGCCTCCGGGCGGCAGGTCGGCGTAGTACGAGATCGTCAGGCCGAGGAACGCCGAGCCGAGACCGATCGCAGTCGAGAGGACGAGAGTCGAGCGCATGCTCCGCGCCAGGCGGCCCGCGGCGCTGACCGGCAGCACCATGAGGGCGGCGACGAGGAGGATCCCGACGATGCGCATCGAGAGCGCGACCGTCACGGCCGTGAGCGCTGCGAGCGCGACGTTGAGCGACCCGATCGGCACGCCGGCGACGCGTGCACCCTCCTCGTCGATGACGACGGCAGCGAAAGCGCGATACAGCAGGGCGACCGTAGCGAGCCCCAGGCCGCCGAGCACCGCGATCGTCGCGAGATCGCCCCGGGTCACCGTCAGGATCGACCCGAACAGGTACTGGAAGAGGCTCACGTTCAGCGCGCCGGCCTCGGCCACGAGCACGACGCCGAGCGCGATCCCCGTATAGAAGACGAGTGCGAGCGCCTGGTCACCGGCCGCGCCGCCACGCGAGCGGAGGAGCTCAATCGCGATCCCCCCGACGACGGCGAAGACGAGAGCGGTGAGCACAGGCGAGACGTCGAGCAGGATCCCGGCGGCGACTCCTGCGAAGGCGACGTGCCCGATGCCGTCGCCGAACAGCGACTGTCGGCGCTGGACGAGGAAGAAGCCCACCGCCGGTGCGAGCACGCCCACGATCCCGCCGGCCGCCAGCGCGAGACGCATGAACTCACTCTCGAACATGGACGTGTCCCGGGTCGTGCCAGACGCCGGGGAGATCGCGGGGCGGGCCGTCGAAGACGATCGTCCGGCGCACGAGGACGAGCCGCCCGACGTGGTGCTCGACCGCACCGAACTCGTGCGACACGTAGACGATCGTGGCGCCGAGCTCCGTGTGCAACGCAGCCAGAAGCTCGGCGAGCGACTCCTGGGACTCGGCGTCGACCCCGGTCGTCGGCTCGTCGAGCACGAGCAGCGACGGCTCGCCCGCCAGCGCCTTTGCGATGAACGCCCGCTGCTGCATGCCGCCCGACAGCGTCCGGATCGGCGCGTCCGCGACGCTCGCGAGGCCGACGCGATCGATGGCGTTGCCGACGAGCCGGCGATCCTCGGAACCGAGGCGCCTGACCAGGCGCCCGGATGGCAGCCTGCCGGCATTCACGACCTCGCGAACCGTCGCCGGTGCGTCTCCTCCGACTTGCGAGCGTTGGGCGAGATAGCCGAGCGTGCGCCTCCGCGAGAACCGGTGCGCAGGCTCGCCGTACAGGAGTGCGACCCCCACGGTCGGGCGGTCGAGCCCGAGGAGGACGCGCACGAGGGTCGTCTTGCCGCCACCGTTCGGCCCGGCGACCGCCACGAACTCACCCGGGGAGAGAGCAAGGTCGACGTCCTCGAGGACGCGCTGGCCGGGGCGGTAGCCGAAGGCGACCCCTCGAAGCTCTGCGGCTAGCGACACCCGAGTGCCTCGCGGAGCGTGGCGAGATTCGAGCGCATCACCGTGAGGTAGTCCTCCCCGGCCTCGATCTGCTCCTCACTCAGACCCTCGATCGGATCGAGCGTCGCGAGCGTCGCGCCGGACTCGCGGGCGACGGTTCGGGCGACCTCGTCGGAGACGAGCGGCTCGGCGAAGATCGTCGTCGCGCCCGACGACTCCACCTGCGCCACGAGCTCCTCAAGCTCGCGCGGACTCGGCTCGGCCTCGGGAGAGCGCCCCGCGAGCGACAACTCCGTCAGCCCGTACCGTCGGGCGAGCCGCCCGAACGCCGCGTGGGTCGTGACGATCACGCGGCGATCGCAGTCGGCCAGGCCGCGCCGGTAATCGATATCGAGGTCTTGGAGCTCTCGGATCTCGTCCGCGGTGGAGCCCGCTTCACCGAGGCCACGCGCCATTCGCTCGATTGCGCGGGTGAACCGGACCGGGTCGAGCCAGACGTGCGGGTCTTCCTCCCCCTCGAGGACATCGAGCGACCGGCCATCCCGCGAGTCCACCGCGTCCTCGAGCGCGGGCTGGAAGCCACCGCCGAGGTAGACGACCAGCTCCGCAGCACGAACGGTCTCGACGTCGCGAGGGCTCAGCTCGACGTCGTGCGGCTCGGCACCGGGCGGCGTCAGGTTCACGACGTCGTCGATCGAGCCGGCCGCGACACGTTCCGCCGCCCAGGCGAGCGGATAGACGGAGGCCACGACGTCGAGCTCGGGGTCGGGCTCGCCGCGCGCGCAGCCAGTCGCGCAGCCGGCGAGCACGAGGACGAGAAGCAGCACGCGCATCGCGTCAACGTAGCACTTCTTTGAGAACGGGTATCATTATCACCATGCTCTGGACAGACGAAGCTCTCGACCGGCTGCGCGAGGCGACCGGGCGCAGCGGCGGTGCGAGGCGGGTCGTCGTTCGGATCCTGGGCGAGCACGAATGCTGCCTCTCCGCACAGGAGCTCCACGAGCGGGCGCTCGCCGCCGGCTCACGCGTCGGCATCGCGAGCGTGTACCGCGCGCTCGAGGGAATGGACGCGCTCGGACTCGTGCAGCGGGTCGACCTCGGAGACGGCGTCGCGCGGTTCGAACCCGCGCACGCCGGCGGCGACCATCACCACCACCTGGTGTGCGACGACTGCGGCAAGGTCGAGCCGTTCGAGGACGCGACGATCGAGTCGGCGATCGAGCGCGTCGCCGACGGCCGAGGGTACGTCGTGGCCGCGCACGACGTCGTTCTGCGCGGAGCGTGCGAGGATTGCCGCTCGACGTGACGCGGACGACGATCGATGACCTGCTACGCGAGGCGCGCGCCCAGCTGAACCGGCTGGAACCCGAGGAGGCACTGGCCGCGCAAGGAGCGGCGGCCCTTCTCGTCGACACGCGCTCGGCCGACGAGCGCGCGCGCAAGGGAGTCATTCCTGGCTCCCTCCATGTGCCGCTCTCCGTGCTCCCGTGGCGTCTCGATCCCGACTCGGATCCGTCGTACCGGAACCCTCACGTCGGCGGCCTGGACCGGCAGATCGTCCTCGTGTGCGCGAACGGCTACTCGACGAGCCTCGCCGCCGCGATGCTGCAGGAGCTCGGGTTCACGAATGCGACCGATCTCGTCGGCGGCTTCGAAGCGTGGTGTGGCGCAGGCTTGCCCGTGGTCGATGCGCCGGTGGCCGACGGAAACGCGCTACCCGGGATGGGCGAGCCGGCGTAGCCGGCTCAGTCGCGCCAGCCGGCGTACTTCTTCTCCTTCTCCTGCACGTTGTCCCCGATGACGGGGTGCAGCGAGATGTCCGGGGAGTAGCGACTCGCGGGTACGTCGCGCCCGAGGGCCTCGGCCATCGAGCGAACGTGGTGCGGTGCCCCACCGCAGCAGATGCCGACGTACCCCACTCCGAGGTCGCGGGCTGCGACTGCGAAATCCGCCATCTCGAAGCGGGTGCACGTGAACGGATCGAGTCCGATTGGGAAGGGAGGGACACCGTTCTCGTCCCGGAGAAGCACGAAGGTCGGCTCCTCCGTCGTCGTCCGGTACGGGACCGGCTGCGCAGCGACGTGCACGTCGACCGCGGCCCTGATTCGTTCGAGGATCGGCAGCATCGTGGCCGGCCCGCGCGAGCAGTTGAGGCCGACCACGTCGGCGCCGGCGTCGGCGATCCGCCGACACGCCTCGTCGAGCGCGACGTCGTCCATCGTCGCCTCCTGCGTCGACGACGCGAACGTCACCACCGCGGGCAACCCCGCGTCCTTGATCACCTGCGTGGCGATCAGCGCCTCGCCGAGGTAGTCGTTCGTCTCGGCGATGACGAGATCGGCACCCTCCTCGACGGCCCAGCCGACCTGCTCCTCGTACATCTCGCGCACGGTCGCACCCGACCCCTCCGGGTCGGCCGGATCGTAGACCCACGTGTTGCAGATGTTGCCCGCGAGAAGTGCGTTGCCCTCGCTCGCGACCTCTCGCGCGATCCTCAGCGCGTTGCGGTTGAGCGGCTCGAGGTCGTCCTCCCTGCCGATGATCCGCATCTTCTCGCGGTGGCCGTAGTAGGTGAACGCGACCATGACCTCGGCACCCGCGCGAAGGAACTCGCGATGCAGCTCGCGCACCGCGTCGGGGAAGTCGAGCACGACCTCGGGCACGTACGGCCCGCTCTTCAGGTAGCCGCGCCGTTCGAGCTCGAAGAGGTAGCCCTCGGCGCCGAGGACGACACCGTCGTCGAGTCGCTCGAGGAGACCCTTCACGCTCGTCAGTATCGCGGAAGCGCGCCTGCGGCGTAGAAGTCGTAGGCGCCTTCTCGAGCATGTCGCTCGACGCAGCGCCTCAGAGCCGCGGCGTCGAGCTCGACGCCGAGCCCGGGTCCGGTGGGAACGCGCACGATGCCTCCTTCGGGCGAGAACGGCCCACCGGCGATCACGTCGTCCCTCGTCCAGCGCAACAGCGACTGGCTCGGCCTGTCCAGAAACGGCGTCGCCGCCGCAAGGTGGAGGTACGCCGCGGTCTGGATCCCGAAGTCGCCGCTGTAGAACCAGAACCCGACCCCGGCCTCCTCGCACGTCCGGATGAACCTCAGCGTGCCTGCGATGCCGCCGCACGTGCCCAGACCGAGAACGAGCGTGTCGGGAGCACCGAGCCGGGCGGCAGCGTTCACGTCCGGCGTGTGCGCCGAGAACGGGATGTCGCTCGAACGTCGCAGCTCGGCCATGTCGGCGAAGGCGGCGACCGGCTCCTCGACGTTCGCGATGTCGAACGGAGCAAAGAGCTCGAGCGCGCGTCGGGCCGTTTCGAGTGACCAGCCCATGTTCGCGTCGAGCCGCAATTCGCAGTCGGAACCGATCGCGCCGCGGATCTCGCGGACGAGCTGCACGTCCTCCTCGACGGGCCGCACCGCCACCTTGCCCTCGAAGACCGGAGACCCGTGCTCTTCCGCCATCCGCTCGCAGAACGCCGCCACCGCACGGGGTGTGTCCTCGAGCCCCGGCCGGTAGGCGAAATACTCGGAGAAGGCGACCTCGGTCCGACACGTCTCGCCGAGGAGCTCGTGGAGCGGCTTTCCCACCTCGCGCGCCGCGATGTCCCAGAGCGCGATCTCGACTCCGACGGCGGGCTGATCGATCAGGACCTTCCCGTCCGAGCGATGTTGCGGTGGTAGGAGCTCACCCGGGTCGAGGTCTTCACGAACCGCGTCCGAGTCGCGGCCGACGAGCGTAGGGCCGAGCTCGTGCTCGATCACAGCGGCGTCGCGGTGCGACGGGCTCTCGCCGAGCCCGACGACACCGTCCTCCGTGGTCACGCGCACGATCGTTCGGCAGATCCCCGCGACTGTCCCCGGCGCCATGAGGTACGGCGCCTCGAGCGGTGCGTTGACCGGCCAGGCCTCGACGCGCGCGATGCGGCTCACCGGCTCATCCTCGCGGATTCGCCGCCTGATACAGAATCCGGGTCATGGTCGACTCGAGCCGCTTGCAGGGGCTGATGCGGGGCCGCGCACTCGATCCGGCCGAGTGTGCGGAGCTCGCGCGCGACGCTGCCGGGCTCGTCGACCTCGGAAGCGTCGAACGGACCGGTGACGGCTCTTTCGAGCTCCTGTGGCGCGACGAGCACTCCGAAGGCTGGCTCAACCTCTGGTGGGAGCCTCGCGACACGGGTTTCCACGACCACGGCGCGTCGTGCGTCGGCGTCCACGTGCTCGAGGGCGTCGCGCGAAACGAGGGGTTGACGCTCGGCGGCGAGCGGCAGGTGACGGAGCACCTCGCCGGCGACTCGTTCTCCTTCCCCTCGGGTGGGATCCACCGCATGGAGCACGAGCGCGGTGCCGTGACGATCCACGTGTACTCGCCCGCGCTCAGGGAGATTGGGCACTACGAGCTCGTCGAAGGACAGCTGCGTCGGCACGCCGGCGCGCCGGACGCTGCGTCTCAGCCGAGCCCGGGGCTGTCGGCGGCGCTCGCCCGGGAAGCGCCGTTGCTGCCGGGCTGAGCGAGCGTCACGACGATCTCCTCGCCGTCGGCCCAGACGGCGTACCGGCGAGCGCGGAGCGCGGGATCGGACAGGCAGCGGCCGGTCGCGATGTCGAACTCCCACTTGTGCCAGGGACAGCGCACGATGCTGCCCGACGGCCCCAGCACCAGGTCGTCGCCGTCCGTCTCGATCGGTGTCGCGACGACACCCGTGCACAGCGGGGCACCGCGATGCGGGCAGCGGTCAGCCAGCGCGTACAGCTCACCGGCGACCCGGTAGACACCGACGCGGTGGCCGCCGACGTCGACGACGCGCACGCTGCCCTCCGGCGGAGCCTCGCCCGTCGGGATTCGCGCTTCCCGGACTCGCGCGCTCATGCCGTCGCGGAAACGGGCAGCCGGAAGAACTCGGCGGCGTTGCCGTAGCGGACGCGATCACGCCACTCGGGCGGAAGCTGGCGGAGCGTCTGCTCCGGCTCGTCGAAGTCCCAGTGGGGAAAGTCGCTCGCGTACATGAGCGTGTCCCACGGCCGCAGGAACTCGATGGCTGCCAGCAGCTGCTCCGGGTCGTCGGGCGTCTCGAGCGGCTGCGACGCGAAGCGCACGTGATCCCAGACGTACTCCGACGGACGGCGCTTGCACCACGGGATCTCGCTCCGACATGCCTTCCAGTTCGTGTCGAGGCGCCAGAGGAACCCGACGAACGGAACGAGGCCGCCTTCGACCATGGCGACCCGCGTGTCCGGGAAGCGCTCGAAGATGCCGTGGCAGAGAATCGAGACGAAGTGCCCGTACATGCCGGATCCGCAGAGCGTGTGGTACTCGACGTAGTAGTCGGGTGTCCCCGCGGCCGTGATCGACGAGCCGATTCCGACGCTCTCGTAGTGCGTGTGGACGGCAACGGGAAGGCCCAGCTCGTTCACGGCCTCCCAGAGCGGGTCGTACACCGGGTTGCCGTACGGGATGCGCGCGCCGCCCGGGAGGAAGACGCCGACGAACTCGTCGCGGCCGCCGACGCGGCGCACCTCCGCCGCGGCTGCTTCGGGGTACTGGGCGGGGACGACCAGCATCCCGCGCAGGCGCGGCTCCTCCTGGAGCCACCGCTCGAGCAGCCAGTCGTTGTAGGCGCTGCAGAGACGGCTCGCGAGCTGGCTGTTCGGGATGATCGAGAACGCAGCCGCCTCGTCCGGTTCGACGACGCCCAAGGTGACGTCGTAGACGTCGAGGTGGCGCGCTCGCAGCACGTCGAGCGAGACGTACGAGAAGTTCGTGTCGTAGGCGGCAGCGCGCTCGTACACGTCGTGGCGGAACCAGCCAGTCGGGTGGTTCCACGGGTACGACGGCATCGTCAGACCGGTCGTCCCCGAGCCGACGACGAGTTCGCGAGTGGCCGCATCCATGTACGGCAAGAGGTCGGCGAGCGTCTCGTAGCCGACGTGGATGTCGCAGTCGACCAGCATTCGCCGATCATACTCCTTGAACCAAGGAATGCGCTACCCTGCTCACCTAGTGAGCGGTACTCCCCGCACGCGATCACTCACGCGGGCGACGCAGCTCCTGCAGGCGATCGCCCAGCGCCCTGCTGGCTCGTCCGCCTCGGAGCTCGCACGCGCGACGGATCAACCGCGCGCGACGATCTCACGGACGCTTCGGACGCTGGAGGACGCCGGGCTCGTCGAGGAGACAGGCGAAGGGACCTGGGTTCTCGGCTACGAGCTCGTCCGGCTGGCACGATCGGCCGACCCGAACCGTGGCTTCGTAGAGGCAGCGCGCCCGGCGCTCGCGGGACTGCGGGACGCGACGGGCGAGTCGGCGAGCGTGGCCGTACCGCGGGGTCGCACAGGCATGGAGATCGTCCTGCAGCTCGACGCCGAGCGCCACGTCGGCGTCGCCAACTGGGTCGGAGTCGACGTGCCGCTGCATGCCTCGTCCGCCGGCAAGATCGTCCTCGCCGAGCTCGACGCGACCGAGCTCGAGGCCTGGCTCGACGCCAACGCGCCGCTCACCGCCTTCACGGAGAGAACGCTCCACGACGTGCAGTCTCTCCGGGCGGAGCTCGCACGCATCAGGCGTCAGGGCTGGGCCGAGCTCGTCGACGAGCTGGAGGACGGTCTCGCGGCCGTGTCCGTTCCGCTGCGCTCGTCGACGGACGTGCTGACCGGCATCGTCGGCATCAGCGGGCCGACGTTCCGGTTGACGAAGGCGCGCCGCCGCGAGCTGCTGCCGGTGGTTCGCTCGGCCGCGGCGGCGATCGACCTCGCTACGAGCTGAGGTCTCCGGACCGCACGAGCTCGACGACGGCCTCGAGATCTCGCGCGATCGGCGTGCCCTCCTCGGTGAACGGCACGAGCTCGCGTACGCGCTGATACGCGCGGCCGGTTCCGGCTCCGAGCCGAGGACGACCGCGCAGGTCGATCGCCTGCGCGGCGATCACGAGCTCGATCGCGACGATCCTCGCCCCCAGGTCGGTCATCTCGGCAAGCCGCCTCGCCCCGAGCGGCGCCATCGTCGTCCGATCCTCGATGCCCTCGTGCTGCGTCGACGACGCGAGCTCGAAGGACACGGGATGCGCCAGGAGTCGCGCCTCGGCCACGATGCCCTGCACCGCCGCGCCGAATTCGCTCAGTCCAGGCTCGGCGAGCTGCGGCCGCGCGCCGAGCCCTTCCGGCAGACCCGTGTGCGATGCCTGCAGGAGCTTGAGCCCGCGCTCACCCGCGCTCGTGAGCGCGGGGGCGAGCGCGATGCGAAGGAAGTCGAGCGCCGCCGCCAGCGGGACGACGTCGAAGTTTCCGGCTGGAAGGACACGGCCCGCGCTGGCGTCGACGAGCGGATTGCCCTGGTGCGAGTTCAGCTCGACATCGAGCACGCCCGTCGCATACGCAAGCGTGTCGCGGAGGGCCCCGTGCACCTGCGGCAGCGTGCGAAACGTGAGCGGGTCCTGCAGGTTCCGCGGACACTCGGCCCAGAGCCAGCTTCCGTCGAGAAGCTCGCGGATGCGCGCGATCGACGATACGAGACCCGGGTGCGGACGAGCGACGGCGAGTGCGGGATCGACGACGCTGAGGTTCGACGCGAACGCCTCGAGGTCGAGCGCCCCTGCGATGTCGAGCGCATCGGCGAGCGTCAGGCAGTCGGCAACGGCCAGGGCAGACGACCCGGTCGAGAAGGCGTTGTTGTCCATGAGCACGAGTGCCTCGCCGGCGGCCAGCTCGAAGCCATCGAGCATCCCGTCCGCGAGGTCGGCCATGGGTCCGAGGTCGCCCTGACCCACCGACCCGAGGGTCCTGACGGGCGGCGTCGCATCGGCGTTCAAAACTGAGACGACCAACTCGGCGAGCTCGGGCCGGACGCCGCTGACACCCTGCGCCAGCATGTTCGCGAGCTTCACCATGGTCGCGCGCACCACGTCCGCCGGCGCGAGCGGGCCTTGAGCGACGAGGTGCCCGCGGACGAGCATGCGGTTGAACGCAGCCTGATCGCGCTCGATCGCGAAGAGCTTCCGCATCCCGACCCCGGTCGAGAAGCCGTAGACGTCCTCCCCCTTCGCGAGCGTCGCCTCGACTAGCTCGCGCGAAGCGGCGATCCGGCGGAGCGCGTCGGCCGCGAGCTCGACCTTCTCACCACCACGAGCCACACGCACGACCTCCTCGAGCGTGAGGCTCGTACCGGCGAGGACGACGGTCATCGGCCGCGCCGGACGGGCGGCTCGGGGTGAACGTGGTGCCCCGGCCGAACCATGGAGCAACTCTATGCCGTCGGCGCGGTCGCGGCCGCCACCACCGGTGCTGCCTCTGCCTGTTTGACCGATCGCCGTCGAGCTGCGACGCTCGCTGCATGGAACGCGGAACCTTCGCCACGGTGAGCCTCGCGGACGTGGTCGATCTCGAGCGCTATCCGATCCACGACCTCGGCAGCACCAGCGGCCGCGCGCTCGTCGAGCGCTGCCGCCGCGACCTCGAAGGTCTCGGCGCGTCGGACCTCGAGGGCTTCATGCGCCCCGAGGCCATCGAGCCCGTCGTCGCGTGGGCCATGACGGCGATGCCCGATGCGTACCGGACGGAGACGCAGCACAACGTCTACTTCACGACCCCCGATCCAGAGCTCCCGGTCGACGACCCGCGCAGGATTCAAGTCCGCTCGGCGAAGAGCGGCCTCGCATACGACGAAATCCCACTCGAGTCGCCGCTGCGTTCGGTCTACGAGTCGGACGAGCTCACCGCCTTCGTCGGCGCGGCCCTCGGTGTCGACGTGCTCCACCGCCACTCCGACCCGCTCGGGGCGCTGAACGTCATGTACTACGGCGAGGGCGACGAGCTCGGTTGGCACTTCGACGGGGCGGATTCCGTCGTGACCCTGATGCTGCAACCGTCGCTCGAAGGAGGTGCGTTCGAGTACTCGCCGATGCTGCGTAGCCCTGACGACGAGAACGCCGACGGCGTGCGCAGCCTCCTGCGGGGCGACCGATCCGGCGTCCGCTCGATGAGCGGAGCGCCGGGCACGCTTGCGCTCTTCCGCGGCCACTGGAGCCCCCACCATGTGACGCCCGTCCTCGGCGAGCGTCCGCGTATCAACGCCGTGCTCTCCTACGCGCCCACTCCCGACGCGGTGCTGAGCGACTTCACGAAGGAGATGTTCTACGGCCGAACCGCGTGATCGGAGGTCGCCGTCGTAGAGTCCCTCCCCCGGATGGCGACCTACGACGTCCACCAGCATCTCTGGCCCGAGGCGTTCGTGACCGCCCTCAGGGCGCGAACCACGCCGCCGCATCTCGAGAACGGCGAGATCGTCACGGTAGAGGGACGCTTCGGGGTCGATCTGTCCGCGCACGATCCCGATGCGCGGATCCAGGCCCTCGACCGCGACGAGGTGGACGTCGCAGTCCTCTCGCTGCAGGCAAGCCTCGGCCTCGAGCACCTCGACGCCGGTGAGCGCGAGGAGCTGGAGGAGCTCTGGGCGCAGGAGACGAGCTCGCTCGTCGCGGGCAGCAACGGACGTTTCCTCGCCCTCTCGCCGTCCCGGCCTCGCGACGGGTTCCCCGGGGTCTGCTTCGGAGCATCCGCGTTGCTCGATCCCGATGGCGCCGGACCGGTGCTCGACGAGGCGAGCCAGCTCGAGCTCCCCGTGTTCGTCCACCCCGTAGCCGAAGCGCCTGCCGGGGCGGGACTTCCGTTCTGGTGGACGTGGGTCGCCGGCTACCCCGCGCAGATGCAGGCCGCCTACCTCGCGTGGATCGGCACCGGACGTCAGCGCTGGCCGAAGCTGCGAGTCGTCTTCGCTCTGCTCGCGGGCGGCGCGCCGTTCCAGCTCGAGCGGCTGGCGCACCGTGGCGTCGACGTGCGGTCGGCACTGGATCCGAACACGTTCTTCGACGTGGCGACGTACGGACGCAGGGCGATCGAACTCCTCATCCAGACCTTCGGCGTGCATCAGCTCGTCTACGGGAGCGACACGCCGGTCGTCGATTCGGAGCCAACCCTTGCTGCCGTCCGGGGATTCGGCGAATCTGTGGCACATGTTCTCCAATCGGACACTCCGTCCGGCCTCATGAGGTGAGCGACTCCGGCGTCGTCGAGGTGAGCGAGCTCGCGTCGTGGCTTCGTGCCCGCGTTCCCGCCGACACCGACCTCGACCGGCCGACGATGTCCGAGCTCGCCGGCGAGCTTGCGGCGGCGGAGCACCTCTGGCGCGCCTCCGTTCAGCACGACGAGGAGTCGCGCTTCTACCAACAGCTGTACCGCGACCCGAACATCGACGTCTGGCTCATCTGCTGGGTCGACGGCCAGAACACGGGCTACCACGACCACGACAGGTCGTCAGGCGCAGTCTGCGTCTGCGAGGGCGTGCTGCTCGAGGACTGGTTCCGCGTCGAGGAGGACGGCTGGGTCCGCGAGCGCACGACGGAGCACGCAGCGGGCGGCAGGTTCGACTTCGACGCGGCGGACATCCACGGCGTGCGGCATCCGGGCCCCGGGTTTCCGCTGGCGACGTCGGTGCACCTCTACTCGCCCGCTCTCTGGCGCATGGGCCACTACGAGCCCGGGCCGCGCGGAATGCGTCGCATCGGCATCACGTACGCCGACGAGCTGCTCGGCGTCGCCTAGCTCGCCGATGCGAATTCGAGGCGTGGTGCTCGAGGCCACCGGCGGGCCGCTGGTCGTCTCCGAGCTCGACCTCGCGCCGCCACGTTCCGGGGAGGTCCTCGTGAGGCTGCGCGCAAGCGGCGTCTGCCATTCCGACTGGAACGCGGTCGACGGCACTGCCGAGAATCCGTGCCCGTGCGTCCTCGGGCACGAGGGTGCGGGCATCGTGGAGGCCGTCGGCGAGGGGGTGACGCGCGTTTCCGCAGGCGATCACGTCGCGCTCTCGTGGGCTCCCTCGTGCGGAGAGTGCGAGGAATGCCGACGCGACCTGACGCAGCTCTGCTCCAGGATGTGGCCGGCGATGGGGACGGGCGGGCTGCTGGACGGCACGCCCCGGCTGTCGCGGGACGGAGATCCGGTCTTCCACTATTCGTTCCTCTCGACGTTCGCGGAGGCGTGCGTCGTGCCCGAGCGCTCGTGCATCCCCATCCCGGACGATGTGCCATTCGACGTGGCCGCACTCGTGGGCTGCGCCGTCACGACCGGAGTCGGCGCGGTGTGGCGCACGGCGGGCGTGCGGCCGGGAGATCGCGTGGCGGTGATCGGCTGCGGCGGCGTCGGGTTGTCGGCGCTCATGGCGGCCGTGGCTGCAGGTGCCGAGCCGGTGCTCGCCGTGGATGCGGCCGCAGGGAAGCTCGACGCCGCGCGCGCGTTCGGCGCAACGGACGGAGTCCTCTGGCAGGGGTCGCCGGAGGCGACCGCCGAGGCCGTTCGCGCCGCGTCGGGCGGCGGCGTGGACTACGCGATCGAGGCGACCGGACGGCCCGAGGCGATGGAGGCGGCGTTCCTCTCCACCCGTGCGCGAGGCGCCGCCGTGCTCATCGGGATCCCCCGCGCAGACGCGGTGCTTGCGCTCCCGGCAGGCACGATCCCCCGGATGGAGCGGCGCGTGCTCGGTTCGATCTACGGCTCCTCGAAGCCCGAGCGCGACTTTCCCCACGCGCTCTCCCTCTATCGCAGCGGACGGCTTCCGCTCGATCGGCTCGTCTCGCACCGGCTCCCGCTCGAGGAGGCCGAGCGCGGGTTCGAGCTCATGCACTCCGGCGAGGCGACGCGGGTGGTGCTCGAGCTGTGATCCTCGACGACCTCGACGGGCGCATGGGCGAGGGCTGGAGCGGCGAGACGCCGAACGGCTCGCATGTCAACGTCGTCCTCGCGCGCCGGGGCAGCCCGACGGCCGCTGCCGCGCTCTCCATGCTCGCCCACCCGACGCCCGGGCATACGCCGGTGCTCGTCTGCGTCGGGCCGTCGCAGGCCGAGTACGAACCGATCTGGCCGCCGACGCTGATGATGAACAAGGCCACGGCACTCGAGGACGCCCACCAGACGATGACGTGGGGCGCCGCGCAGCTCGGAATCGGCCAGGGCGTGCTCGATGCCGTCGCTGACGGGCTCGTCGAGGCGACCGGCGACCTGCTCGTGCTCGTCGCGGTGTGGGTCGACCCGGCGGCGAACGACGAGACCGCGGTACGCAAGGCGAACCGCGCGGCCGTGCGCAAGGCGCTCGGTGTCTGCGTCGAGGGACGAGACGCGGCCGCCGCGGCTGCGCTCGTCGAGCGGCGCGATTCGCTCCGGAACCCGTTCTACTCCGGCGAGTGAAGATCGTCTCGATCGAGACGCGGCGCTACCGCTACCCGCTCGACCCGCCGTTCGCGGCCGCGTGGGATCCGGTACCACGCACGCATCAGGACGCGACGATCGTCGTCGTTCGCTCCGACGACGGCGTCGAGGGCTACGCGAGCGGCGACGACGTCCCCGACCGGGAGCTCCTCGAGCGATTGCTCGTCGGCTGCGACGTCACTGACACGCCGAGCGTGCACGGGATCGTCGAGACCGTCGACTTCCACCACGGGCGCAACTGGATCGTCGAGGTCGCGGTCTGGGACCTGCTCGGGCGTGCGCGCGACGAGCCTCTCTGGCACCTCCTCGGCGGCACGAAGGACCGGAGACTCGCGTACGCGTCGAGTGGCGAGCTCGTCGACGCCGAGGAACGCGTTCGGCGCTGCGGCGCGCTCCGAGACGCAGGCGTGCAGGCGGTGAAGCTGCGGCTCCACTCACATGACTGGCGCGTCGATCTACCCGTGATCGAAGCGGTTCGTGACGCCGTTCCCGAGCTCGACGTCATGGTCGACGCGAACCAGGGCTGGCGCATGCCGGGCGACCTGACTCCGCGTTGGGATGTCGCGACCGCGGGCGCGTTCGCGACGGAGCTCGAGCGGCTAGGCGTCTACTGGCTCGAGGAGCCTCTCCACACGGCCGACGTCGAGGGCTACGCGAGCCTGAGCGGAGGCGGTCTGCGCATCGCGGCCGGCGAGATGGTGCGATCCACGGCCGAGGCCCGCGAGCTCGTCGCGCGAGGAGGCGTCGACGTCGTCCAGCCCGACGTCGTCCTGACCGGCGGAATCGAAGGAGCCCGCGCGATCGCGAGCGTTGCGGCCGGGCACGGCCGGGTCTGGAGCCCGCATACCTGGTCGAACGGTTACGGGCTGCTCGCAAACCTGCATGCGGCGCTCGCGTTCTCCACGTGCCCCTATATAGAGGTGCCGTTCGATCCACCCGCGTGGTCGGCGGAGCGGCGCGACTGGCTCCTCCCCGTGACCCTCGAGGTCGCCCCCGACGGAACGGTCGGCCCGCCCGACGGCCCGGGACTGGGCGTCGTCCCCGACTGGGACGCGCTGGAGCGCTATCGCGTCGGCTGAGACCTACTGGACGAGCTCGAGCAGCTTGAACATCGGCAGATACATCGCGATCACGATGATCCCGATGATCGCGCCGACGCCCATCATCATGAGCGGCTCGACGATCGAGGTGAGGGCGGCGATCGAGGTGTCGACCTCGTCCTCGTAGAAGTCGGCGATCTTGTCGAGCATCTTCTCGAGCTCGCCGGTTTCCTCGCCGATCTTCACCATCTGCGAGACGAGCGGCGGGAAGACGGGATCCTCGATCAGCGGCTGGGCGATGGGGACGCCCTGGTGCACCTTCGCGCGCACCTC
>DASQLF010000047.1:0-14054 GCA_035630135.1 Gaiellaceae bacterium | reverse complement strand
ATCTTCCTCGAGGCCCTTCCCGAGCCCGAGCACGACCGCATCACCTACCGCGAGATCGACCTGATCGCGACTCCGGAGCTCGTCGTCACGATCCGCAAGACCTCGCCCGGCTCGCAGACGACGAGCCCTCCATTCGAGATGAGCGCGCGAGACGAAGGATCGGCAGGAGCGCTGCTGCACCGTCTGATCGACGACGTCGCCGAGTCGTTTCTCGGCGCCGTCGGAGCGATCGACGAGGAAATCGACGAGCTCGAGGAGCACATCGAGGACTGGATGCCCGAGCGCGTGCGCGGACGTGTCTCAAATCTCAGACAGGACCTGCTGCATGCTCGGCGCAACGTCTCGGCGACGCGCAACGCTGTGCGCCGGATCGTCGATCACCGACTCGACGTCGCCGACGATCGTCTCTTCCCAGCCGATGTCGAGCTGCTGTTCGTGGACACCTACGAGACGCTCGTGCGAGCCGACGACGAGCTGGACGTCGCTCGCGAGCTGCTCGCAAGCGCACGCGACCATCACCAGGCGCGGGTCGCGGAGAGTCAGAACGAGGTCGTGAAGACCCTCACGGTCATCGCCTCGCTCGTGCTCGTGCCGACGCTCATCGTCGGCTACTACGGACAGAACTTCGAGGGATCCTTCGACGACTGGCACTGGAGTCTGGCGTTCTCGGGCAGCCTGATCGTCACGACGACGCTCGCACAGCTCGCGATCTATCGCTGGCGTGGATGGATCTGAGTCCGCTCGAGGCCGATCTCGAGAATTGGGATCCGTGGAGCCCGACCGAAGCCACGGAGCGGCTGAGGGGAGTTGACGCCCACTGGTACGTCCTCGGTGGCTGTGCGCTGGACCTGTTCCTGGAACGAGAGACACGCCTGCATGACGATCTCGAGATCGGGGTTCGTCCGGAGGAGTTCCCGGAGATCCGGTCGGCACTTGCGGACTTCGAGCTGGTCGTCGTCGGAGACGGGCAGGCCTGGCCTCTGACGGACGAGACGCTGGCAGCCCACTTCCAGACCTGGGTACGCGAGCCGGGCGGCCCGTGGCGACTCGACGTCATCCGTGAGCGCTGGGACGGCGACGAGTGGATCTACCGACGCGACGCTCGGATCAGGCTTCCCACGGCGAGCGTGGTCGCGCGGTCGCCCGAGGAAGTCCCGTTCCTCCGTCCCGAGCTGGTGCTGCTGTTCAAGGCGAAGGCGACTCGCCCCAAGGACGTCGCCGACTTCGAAACCGTGCTGCCGCACCTCGACGCCGGTCGACGCTCGTGGCTGCGGGATGCGCTGGCAACGACGCACCCGCACCACGCCTGGCTCGACGAGCTCGGCTAGCGCAAACGGCTCGACGGGCAGAGATCCTCGAGTACGCACTCCTCGCAGAGCGGTCGCCGCGCGTCGCAGACGCGCCTGCCGTGCCAGATCAGGAGATGCGGGAAGCGTGCCCAGTCCGGTCTCGGGACGACGCGCTGCAAGTCCTGCTCGATCTTCACCGGATCCTCCTGCCGCGTGAGCGCAAGCCGCTGCGAGAGCCGCCTGACGTGGGTGTCGACCACGATGCCCTGCGCGTGGCCAAGCTCGGAGGACACGACGTTCGCGGTCTTGCGTGCCACGCCCGGGAGGCGGGTCAGCGCGTCGAGCCGCCGGGGAACCTCGCCGTCGAACTCCTCGATGAGCATCCGCATCGTCCCGCGGATCGCCTTCGCCTTCTGCCGGAAGAACCCGGTGGTGTAGATGTCGCGCTCGAGCTCCTCGGCGGGCACGGCGAGGTAGTCCTCGGGCTTCCGGTACTTCTCGAAGAGCGCGGGCGTGACCTTGTTGACGTTCACGTCGGTCGTCTGCGCCGACAGCATCACGGAGACGAGGAGCTCGAGGTCCGACCGGAAGCGGAGGGCGATCTCGGCATCGGCGTGCTCGGCGGCCAGACGCTCGACGATCGGCACGATGCGCTCGCGCCGCCGGCCGAGGCCACGGCGCCGCGCTTCGCCGACGTAGCTACGAGGCACGCAGCGACTCGAAATATTCGGTCGTCTCGTCCGACCCCGGAGGGGTCAGAAGGTTCTCGGCGTCCTCCTGCCGGGGTGCACCCAGCACACCCATCGCGGCCACAGCCGCGTCGATGTCGTATGCGGAGTGGCGAAAGGCCACGTCCGGGCCGAGCAGCGCCCAGAACGCTCCAGGCCGCCCTTCGTACGGCATGCCCACGCTGCCCGGATTGACGAGCCGAAGGCCGTTCGAAAGCGTGCGGTCGTACTGCATGTGCGTATGGCCGCACACGAGCACGTCGGCTTCGACGGAGCCGAGCAGCGTGAGCACCTCCTCGTCGGGCGTGATGCGCGTGTAGATCGGCAAGTCCGAGCTCGGTGTCGAATGGCACACGAGCACGCGGCCGAGACCCTCGATGTCGACCGCGACGGTCGACGGCCAGGTGGCGACCGTCGCGAGCCGCCGCGAGCCGAGGCGACTCGCATTCCACACCGCAACCTCCTGACTGAAACGCGCAACCTCGTCGGCTCGATCGGCGTTACCGTGCACGATGCGGGCGCCAGCCTCGTCCAGCAGATCGAACACCTCCGCCGGCCACGGCCCGCTGACGCTGTCGCCGGCGACGACGATCTCGTCCACGCCCTCGCGCTCTATGTCCGCGAGCACCGCCTCGAGCGCCGGGAGATTCCCGTGGATATCACTGATGGCGGCGACGCTCATTCCGCGAGGCTATCCCGCTTCGAACTCGAAGTGAGCCGTTGCCGACTCCGCGCTCACCTCGCCTCGAAGGGACTCGCCGAAGATGCCGAGTGCGTCTGGGAACCCCGTGCCTGCGAGCAGATCCAGCGTCGCGTCGACGTCGTAGAACGTGTGCCGTTGGTGGATGTCCGCGTCGATGAGCGTCCAGTACGCGCCCGGCCGCCCCTCGTACGGCAAACCAACGCTGCCGGCGTTCACCAACCGCGGGAGATCCGGAAGTCGGCGGTCCGACTGGACGTGCGTGTGTCCGTGAACGACGAGGTCGGCGTCCACGTCCACGAATGCAGCGCCGAGATCGCGCGCCGGGGTCAGCCGCGTCAGGTTCTCGACCTTCGAACGCGGGGACGCGTGACAGAAGACGGTTTGACCGAGCCCGTCCAGCTCCAGCTCGAGGGAGAACGGCCAGCCGGCGACGAATGCGAGCTCCTCCTCGCTCAGCTGCTCGCGACACCACCGAGAGCTGTCGTTCACCGCTGCGAGGACGTCGTCCTCGCAGTTTCCCGACAGGAACCGCGCATCTCGCTCGCGAAGCAGCGCGAGGCATTCCGCCTGGAGCGGCCCCCAGAGGACGTCGCCTCCGACGAGGATCGCGTCCGGGTTCTCGGCGTGGACCTCGCGCAGCACAGCCTCGAGCGCCGGCAGGTTGCCGTGGATGTCGTAGAGCGCCGCAACGCGCACGGCGCCGAGGCTAACGACCGAGACCGAGGCGCGGCCCGGCGCAGACGAGATCGAGCGCGGGACAGTCCGAGCAGGCGAACTCGCTGGGCGTCGGCCGGAAGTCGCCGGCGTTGATGCGGGCGATCGCCGCCGACAGCTCCCCCTCGAGCCGCTCGACGTCAACCGTCCCGAACCGGGTCGAGACGACGTCGTTCGGGGCCTCGAGGAACTGGTACGCAACCTCCACGTCGGTCGCGCCGGCGCGCAGGCAGACGAGCGCGTAGACGAGACGCTGCAGCCCGTACTCGGCCTCGACGATCTCGGCGGGGTCACGGCCTGCGAGAGCGTTCGACTTGTAGTCGACGACGAGCGCGTGCTCGCCCTCCTGCCACATCACGTCGAGACGGCCGCGGATGAGGACGCCGTCGTGCTCGAACACGAACGGCCGCTCGGGCTGTGCGCCCGGAAGCGTGGCCAGACGCTGCGCGAGCTCGGACGCGCAGTACGAGTCGACAAGCGCCGAGACCCGGTTGATCTCGTCGTCGGTCGAATCCGGGTACCAACCGCGCACGGCGAGCTCGAGCTGCTCGCGAGCAGGTGCGGCAGGCGCCTCGAGCGGAACGACCTCGAGCAAGCGGTGGACGGCATCGCCGATCTCGGTCGCGGCGAGTCCGCCGACGCCATCGCCGTCGCCGGTCGCCACGCGCTCGCGCCGTGGCAGGCCGAGCACGCGCTCGGCATAGAAGCGGTACGAGCAGCGTTCGAAGAGCGCGAGCGCGCTGTACGAGAGCCGCCGCACTTCGTGTAGCGGCGGCGAGGGGATGTCCGGAAGCGCGGGAAGCTCGATGCCCAGCCTCGGCCTTCCGACCGGTACCTCGTCGAACAGTTGGAGCTGAAGCTCGGAGTCGTCCGCCCGCTCGTCGACTGGCGTGGCGGGCTCTTCGTCGGCGCGGTAGCGCGCGACCGTGAGCACGAAGCGTGCGTCTCCGTGGTCGAGCTCCAGCGGCGTGTCGCCGGTCTCGGTGACGGTGTCATGCGCGCCCAGGCGGTCGAGCACCCACCCGATCGGCGTCGTGCGGTCGGCGGTTCTGCCCGAATCGATCGCGCCCGACACGATGAGCCGGTCGATCGCGCGCGTCATCGCGACGTAGTAGAGGCGCAGCCGCTCCTCGCGCTCCTGCTCTCCTGCGGCCTGACGGACGGCGTCCCAGTGGAAGACCGGGCGGCGGTCGCCGCGCGTCGGGTGCACCATGCGGAAGCCAAAGCGGCCGTCCGAGAGGGCGAGGATCTCGTCCGGGCCGCGCGGGCCGCTGACGTCGCGTCCCGCGTCTGCGACGACGACTACCTTGAACTCGAGCCCCTTCGCCGCGTGGATCGTGAGGAGACGCACGGCGCCGCCTCCTTCCTCCTCCGCGACCGCCTCGAGCTCCTTCGCGCCGAGCGCGTCCTGGTCTCGGACGAAGCGCACGAACCCCTCGATGTCCGAGCCGCGCAGCGCCTCGTACTCGCGCGCGAGCCGGCCGAGCTTGCGGAGATTTGCAAAGCGCCGCGTCCCGTCCCAGCGAGCGAGCACCGCCAGGTCGTAGTCGTGCTCCGAGACGACGCGATCGCAGAGCGCCTCGAGGCCGATGCGGACCGACGCGCGCACCAACCGCTCGTAGCGCTGCAGGAACGCGCGCAGGAGCCGCCCGTCGCTCTCCTCGAGCGCGTCGGGAAACGCTCGTTCGAGCGCGGTGAAGAGCGGCCGGCGGGAGGCATTCCGGCGAAGGAGGACGAGGGCGTCGTTCGAGACGCCGACGAACGGCGATGCCAGGACGGTGGTCAGCGCGACGTCGTCGTAGCGGTTGTGCAGGAGCCGCAGGTACGCGAGCAGGTCGACTACCTGCTGCTGGCCGAAATAGCCGCGTCCCGTCGCACGATACGTCGGCAGTCCCTCGCGGCGAAGCGCCTCCTCGTAGCGCTCCGCGTCCGTTCCCGCGGCGAAGAGGACGACGATCTCGCCCGGCTCGGCCTCGCCCGCGTCCACAAGCTCGCGTACGCGGCTCGCGATCCGCTTTGCCTCGCCCGTGCGCCAGTGCTCGTCCACACCCGCGAAGCTGGTCTTGTCCGTGACGAGCAGCTCGACAGGATGTCCGAAGACGGGGTCCGCGAACTCGGACGAGGCGGCGAGGGGCTGGTACTCGTCACCGAACGCGTCTCCGAACAGATGGTTGATCGCGGCCAGCACCTGCGGGCGCGAGCGGTAGTTCCTCGTCAGCGCGAGGAGGGTCTCGGCGCGCTCGCGACGCTCGCGGAAGACCTCGAGGTCGGCGTGCCGGAAGCCGTAGATGGACTGGAACTCGTCGCCGACGGTGAAGACCTCCGTCAGCTCCGGATGCACGACGAGATCGATCAGCTCGCACTGCAAGCGGTTCGTGTCCTGGAACTCGTCCACCATGACCGTCCGGAAGCGGAGCTGCGTCGCGTCGCGCACGGTTTCGTCGTCGCGCAGGAGGTCTCGCGCCGCGAGCTGCAGATCCTCGAAGTCGACGGCCGACTCGCGCCTCTTGGCAGCCGCGTACTCGGCAGCGAAGCGCTCGAGCAGCTCCTGGAGCAGGTCGCGATCGCTCGCGGCCAGCTCCTCGAGCGCTGCCTGCTCCGCCTCCTTGCGCGCGGACTCGAAGGCCGCGGCGCGGACGCCGCGGGTCGAGAACGCGGAGAGATCGACGAGCTTCTCGGGAGGGCAGCCCGCCGAGGCCACGCGGAGCGCCTCGCCCGCGTTTCGACGCTGTGTCTCGGTCGCCGACGGGTCGCCGGCGAGGAGCTCGGCCTCGGCGCGGAGCGCCGAGACTGCCGCCTCGAGGCTGGGGCGCTCGCCCAGCTCGAGCACGAGCTCGCGACCGGCAGACCGGAGCGTTTCGTAGACGCCCGTGAGCATCCGGCGCAGGCCGTCCGCCCGGTAGGTCGCGAGCAGGCGCAGCCGCTCGGGCTCCTCGTCTGCGCAGAAGGCGGCAAGCGCTCGCTCGAACGCCTCGCCGCGCAACACGACGGCGCCGGCGTCCTCGAGCTCGCGGAAGCGGGGATCGAGCCCGGCCGCGAACGGGTGCGCACGCAGGAGCCTCGCGCAGAACCCGTGGATCGTCGAGATCCATGCGCCGTCGAGCTCGCGCGCGAGGTCGGGACGGCCCCTCTCGCGGAGCGCCGCTCGGATGCGCGTGCGGAGCTCGCCCGCCGCCTTCCGCGTATACGTGATGACGAGGATCGAGTCGACGTCGATCCCGCGGTCGCATACGGACCGCACGTAGCGCTCCACGAGCACGGACGTCTTGCCCGTGCCGGCGCCTGCCGAGACGAAGACGGCGCCTTCGGCGTCGACCGCAGCCAGCTGCTCCTCGTTGAGCATGGTCTCCGTTTCGACGACGGTCATGCGCGCTGCACCCGGCACATCGGCCACAGGTCGCACCACGCTGGGCAACCGTCGCCCTTCGGATCGTGCTGCACGTCTCCCACCCGGATGCGGCCCGCGTTCGCGGCCGCCCGGTCGCGTGCGCCCTCGACCTGGCTCCAGAAGGTCTCCTCGTCGAGATAGTCGTCGCGGGCGAAGCCGGGGAGGTCCTCTCGCGCCTCCTCGCGGAGCATTCCCCGCGTGAGTCGTCGCCCGGCGAGCGCGCGGTAGACGCCGCCCAGCGGCTCGACGCCGACGAGATCGCGAAGCGCAAGGATGTAGAGCGGGATCTGCAACCGCAGCTCACGGTCGATCTCGCGCGCCGAGTGCGCGCCCTTCCCCGACTTGTAGTCCTGCACGATCCCGCGGGCGCTGAACGGGTCGATGTCGATCCGGTCGATCTTCCCCGAGAGGAACATGTCGTCGGCGAGTTGGAGGCCGCGCTGGAGCTCGGGTGCGGCACGCTCGGAGCCGAATGCCACCTCGAGCCGGCGAGGAACGAACCCGACGTCGGACGCGGCTTCGTCGCGGAGGAAGCCCTCGAGATCGGCGCGAAGTGTGTGTCGCAGCTCGGCCGCCTGCAGCGGCGTCAGATCGAGCCGCACGCCGGTCTCAAGCGCGGCGTCGAGACACGCATGCACGAGCGCGACCGCCGCATCGACGTTCTCCGGCGTCACGCGCTCGGAGTCGAGCTCGCGCGGGACCATGGCGTAGAAGCGATGCAGCGTCGTGTGCAGGACCGAGCCGCGAAGGAGCGGGTCGGGCTCCGCGTCGATCCGCTTCGGGTCGATCACGCGCTCGAACAGCCAGGCCGACGAGCAGTCGGCGAAGCGTTCCAGCTCGGTGGCCGAGAAGACCGTCTTGGCGGCGAAGGGCTCGAGCACGGCAGGGTTGCGGAGAGTCGTCGCGCGGTCGAACGCGGCCCGGGCCCGATCGAGTCGGCGCGACCAGTCGTTGGCGGCCGCGAGCGCGTAGGCACCCTCCACGTCCTCGGCCGCGAGGCGAACGACCGCACGCAGCCGCTCGCGATCGCTCGGCGCGGACTCGAGCGGCCAGGTCAGCGCCGAGAGCGCGCGCCGACGCGTGGCGCGCTCCACCTCAGCGTCGTCGAACAACGAGCGCACGTCGAGCCAGAACGGGCTCGCCTCGCGCGGCGAGCCCTCGTCACCGGCGGCCTCCCGCACGAGCACCAGCCGCTGGGCCGCCCGCGTGCACGTGGTGTAGAAGAGGTAGCGGTCGCGCGAGACGGAATCCGTCCGCTCCAGCCGGCCCCCGAGCTCGCTACGGGTGTCGTCCCCGAGGAGCGGCGACGGGCGCGCACGCCGCGGGAACGCGCCCTCTTCCAGCCCGAGGACGAAGACGACGTCGAACGCTCGCGTCCGCGCGTGCTCGTGATCGAGGACCGCGACCCGTCCGGCAGACGGCTGCTCCGGCACCCCGCGTGTCCGTTCGAGAGCCGCCAGTACGTCCTCGCGCTCGAGCGAGACGCCGTGCGCGGTAAGCGACTTCAGCTCCTCGAGCGTCCGCACGGCCACGCGGTAGGCACGGGCGTCGCCCCGCGCCTCCTCGGTGACCGGGGGCGCGTCCACGCCCCAGGCGTTGCGCATCATCGTGGCGAGGAGTTCGCGGACGCCGTCGATCGGATCGTCGACGGCTCGCAGGGCCGAGAGCGCGGGAACTTCGGCTCCCCGCAACCGCACGCTCTCCTCGTCGACGCGCTCCGGCTCCGCGATCGCACGTCCTCGCAGGCGCCCTTCGACGAAGTCGACCGAGCGCCGCTCAAGCCCGGAGAATGGCGAGCGCAGGAACACGAAGAGGTCGCCGCGGCTGCCTCCGACCCAGGCGAAGCGGAGGAGCGAGAGCAGAGCGCGCCCGAGCGCCGTGTCTCCGAGGCGGTGCCCGTGCTCGACCGCGAAGGGCACTCGCAGCTGCGCGAGGGCGGCGCCGAGTGGCGCGCGCCAGCGATCCGGTGCGTCGCACACGATGGCGACGCGGTCTCCGGCGAGCCCACCGCGCAGCAGCGTCGACACCTCGCTCGCGAGAAGCTCGACCGTGCCGCGCGTGCCTGCTCCCTCGAGGAATCGGATCGCCCCGTCGAGGGGCGGGCCGGGCGAAGCCTCGTCGGAGAAGAGCTCGCGCTCGAGATGGGTGAGCGCCGGAGGGAGTGGGCGCACGGGAGCGCGCCGAAGCTCCTCGATCCGTCCTCCCGCGAGCGAGGCGAGGTCGCCGACGGTTCGCTCGAGCGCCGCGAAGGCGGCGCGACCAGGCTCGTAGGGGATCGACACCGTGACGTCGGTTCGAGCCGAGAGCGCCTCGAGCAGCGCCCATTCGGCACCTGTGAGGTCTTCGAACCCGTACGCGAAGACGGGGGAGCCCGACCATGCTCCGAGGTCGCCGCGCAGGCGCTCGACGGCGACCCGCCGCACGCCGTCGCGATCCTGCAGGCCCAGGGTGGCGAGCTCGCTGCGGTACGCCACGAGCAGCTCGAACAGGTTCCTGTCGAGCGAGTCGACGTCGACGAGAGCCGACTCGACTTCGGCGATGGTGTGCAGGAGCGTGTCGACGAAGCCCGCCGTGGACGCGGAGGCGCCGAGTTCGCCGAGGTCGACGCGCGTTATCGCCCTTCGCGCTGCAACCGTCCGCTGTACCTCGGACGCAACCCGCGAGCCCCACGGGTCGACGCCTGCCAGCTGGCGGAAGAGATCGTCGAACGTCCCGACCGTTCCCGCGAGCAGCGCCGGACGCCTGTGCACGAGGTCGCGCTCGACCCGGTCGACGTCGATCCGGTTCGGCACGACGAGCCACGGCTCGCGCTCGAGAACGCCGAGATAGCGCTCCAGGAGCAGCGCGACCTTGCCGACGTGAGCCGGCCCTGCGACGAGCGAGAGACCCATCGAGCCATGGTAGTCCCGGGTTCGGGCGCAACTCCTTACGCCGCCGGGCGGCGTGTGCAAAGAGCGTGGAAATGCCTCGCGTCCCGGGCGTCAGACGCGGGGTCAGGCTCGAGCCTGACCCCGCCTTTCGCGCGCGCGATCTAGGCCATCGACTTGGGCCGGCGGCCGCGCCTGGCGACCTGCTGGCCGGGCATCCCACCCGCGCAGTCGTCGCACAGGTCCGCCTGCTTGGAGCCGCGTCGCGCATCCGTGTAATTGAGGCGCATCACTGCACCACGGCTCTCGGGAACTTCCTTGCTGCACATGTCGCATACGAGAATGGTCTTTCGTGCCACTGATTTCTCCTTGACTTGAGATATCTCAGACCGTAGAAGCCTAGAAAAGCTTCTCTGAAAGCGCAAGGTGAAGCGCTGTTGGAGATTTGGAGGTCGATCACTGACATAGGATCCAGGCGTGCAGACGATTGCCGTCCTCGAAGGCGACCAGACCGGTCAGGAACTCCTGGAGGAAGGTCTGCGCACACTCGCCCCCGACGTGACGGGCGTCGACCTCGAGTTCGTACGCTTCGACCTGTCGCTCGAGGGACGGCGAGCCACCGACAACGGCGTTGTCCACGAGGCTGCCGCCGCGATTCGCGAGCACGGATTCGGCCTGAAGGCTGCCACGGTGACACCCGAGAAGGCGGGCGACGTCGGCTCACCGAACCGGATCCTCCGTGAGGAGATCGGCGGGAAGGTCATCGTGCGCACCGGCCGACGCATCCCCGGAGTCGTGCCGTTCGGCGGCGTGCACGCGCCCATCTCCGTTGTGCGCATGGCCGTCGGCGACGCCTACGGGGCGAAAGAGTGGCGAGAGGGCGAGGGCGACGACGAGGTCGCGTTCCGCACCGAGCGCATCGAGCGGAACATCTGCCATGCCGTCGCCGAGTTCTCGTTCCGCCAGGCCGAGCGGATGGGCGCAAAGGTGTTCGGCGGCCCGAAGTACACGGTGAGCCCGATCTACGAGGGGATGCTCAAGGAGGAGATGGACGAGGCCGCTGCCAGGCACCCGGACGTGCCATACGAGCCGCAGCTGATCGACGCGACCTTCGCCCTGCTCATCTCCTCGAGCGGCGCGCCGATGGTCATTCCCGCGCTCAACCGGGACGGCGACATCCTCTCCGATCTCGTGCTGCCGCTGTTCGGCTCGATCGCCGGCTCCGAGTCGCTGCTCGTCGCGTTCGGCGACGACCAGGTGCCGAGCGCGCTGATGGCGGAGGCCGCGCACGGTACGGCGCCTGCGCTCGAAGGGAAGGACGTCGCGAACCCCATGGCGATGATCCTCGCCGGCGCGGTTCTCCTCTCACACGCAGAGGACGAGCGCACGCAGACGGCCGGGCGAGCGATTCGCGAGGCATGCCTCGAGGCGGTTGCGGACGGCATCAGGACCGCCGACCTCGGCGGCCATTCGAGCACCACCGAGCTCACGGACGAGGTCATCCGCCGCACGCGCACGAAGATCGACGTGTGGTCGTCGCTATGACGGTTCCGGGCACTACTCACACGGCTGCTCCGTAGAGTTCGGCGGCCCATGCGCGTCGCTGTTCCGAAGGAGACGGCTCCAGGCGAGCGCCGCGTGGCGCTCGTGCCCGAGACGGTGTCGAAGCTCGGCGAGGGGTTTCAGGTGCGCGTCGAGCGCGGAGCCGGTGTGGCTGCCGGGTTCGCGGACCAGGCCTACACGGAGGCCGGTGCAGAGCTCGGCGACGGCCCCGTCTCGGCGGATGTCGACTGCCTCGTGTGCGTGCGCTCGCCCTCCGCGGATCTCGTCGCGGCGCTCGCGCCGAACACCGTTGTCGTCGGCTTTCTCGAGCCGCTGACGGACGCGGCGGGCATCGCGCGCCTCGGCGAGCGAGGCGCCGTCGGCTTCGCGATGGAGTCGATCCCACGAATCACCCGCGCCCAGTCGATGGACGCGCTCTCGTCGCAGGCGACCGTATCCGGGTACAAGGCCGTGATCCTCGCCGCCGATCGCGTACCGCGCCTCTTCCCCATGCTGATGACCGCCGCCGGCACGATCGCGCCCGTGCGCGCCCTGATCATCGGCGCAGGCGTCGCCGGACTGCAGGCGATCGCGACGGCCCGGCGGCTCGGCGCCGTCGTGTCCGCGTTCGACGTCCGTCCCGCCGTCCAGGAGCAGGTGGAAAGCCTCGGAGCCGCATTCCTCGATCTCGGCGTGCGCACCGAGGAGACCTCGGGCGGGTACGCGACCGAGCTCACCGCCGAGCAGCAGGCGCAGCAGCAGCGGGCGCTCGAGGAGCGCATCCCCGATTTCGACGTCGTCGTGACCACGGCGGCCGTCCCGGGCCGGCCTGCGCCGAAACTCATCCCCCGAAGCGCGGTCGAGGGGATGCGCGCCGGCTCCGTGATCGTCGACCTCGCGGCCGAGACCGGTGGCAACTGCGAGCTCACGGTGGCCGGCGAGGACGTCGAGCACCGTGGCGTCACGATCATCGGCGCGACGAACCTCCCCTCCTCGATGGCTTTCCACGCGAGCCAGCTCTACTCGCGGAACGTCGGCGCGCTCCTCGCCCACCTCGCCCCGGAGGGAGAGCTTGCGCTCGACTGGGACGACGAGATCACGAGCGGCGCGTGCGTCACGCGGCCGGAGGCGACCACGTGACAGACCTCACCTTCGTCCTCGAGCTGACGATCCTGGTGCTGGCCGCGTTCCTCGGTTTCGAGGTGATCGCGAAGGTGCCGGCGATGCTGCACACGCCGCTCATGTCGGGGACGAACTTCATCCACGGCATCGTCATCGTCGGCGCGATCCTGATCCTCGGCTTCGCTGACGACACGTTCACGAAGACCATCGGGTTCGTGGCGATGGTGCTCGCGACGGCGAATGTGGTCGGCGGCTGGTTCGTGACCGAGCGGATGCTCGCGATGTTCAAGCGCCGTCCCGAACCGAAGAAAGACGACGCGTGATCTCCGATCCGGACATCCTCAGTCTTCTCTACCTCGTCGCGATCGTCTGCTTCATCCTCGCGCTGCGCTTCCTCTCGTCCCCGAAGCACGCGCGGCGCGGAAACTGGCTCGGCGGGATCGGGATGCTCGTCGCGATCGGGACGACGCTGCTCGTCGAGGGCATTTCGAACTGGGCGCTGATCGTGATCGCCGCAGCGATCGGGAGCGTCGTCGGCTTCATCGGCGCGCGCAGAGTGAAGATGACCGCGATGCCGCAGATGGTGGCCCTGTTCAACGGGGTCGGAGGAGGCGCGGCTGCGCTGATCGCACTCGCGGAGTTCCACGAGCTGGACGGCGTCCTCGTCTGGGACGAGGCGCTCTCGGTCGCGCTCTCCGCATTGATCGGCTCGATCTCGTTCTCGGGGTCGCTCGTGGCCTTCGCCAAGCTGCAAGAGCTCGTCAGCGGCCGGCCGATCGTGTTCCCCGGCCAGAACGTCGTGAACGTACTGATCCTCGGCGGCGCCGCGGCCCTGGGGGTCGCGATCGTCGCGGGCCTCGAGGGCCAGTGGGCAATCGTCGCGTTGATCGTGCTCGCGCTCGTCTTCGGCGTCATGTTCGTGCTGCCGATCGGCGGAGCGGACATGCCCGTCGTCATCTCGCTGCTGAACGCCTTCACGGGCCTGGCGGCGTCGGCAACAGGCTTCGTGCTCGACTCGACCGTGCTGATCGTCGCGGGGATGCTCGTCGGCGCGTCGGGCACGTTGCTCACGCTGCTCATGGCGAAGGCGATGAACCGCTCGATCGCAAACGTCCTCTTCGGCGCGTTCGGACAGGTGCAGGCTGGAGTCGGCCAGGCGCGCACCGACGACGGCCGCACCGTGCGCGCCACGACCGCCGACGACGTCGCAGTCCAGCTCTCCTTCGCACGCAAGGTCGTCGTGGTACCCGGCTACGGGATGGCCGTCGCGCAGGCGCAGCACGACGTGCGCCAGCTCGCCGACCTGCTCGAGGAGCGCGGAGTCGACGTGAAGTACGCGATCCACCCGGTCGCTGGTCGCATGCCGGGGCATATGAACGTTCTGCTCGCCGAGGCGAACGTCCCGTACACGCAGCTCTTCGAGATGGACGAGATCAACCCGGAGTTCCCGCAGACGGACGTCGCGCTCGTCATCGGCGCGAACGACGTCACGAATCCTGCTGCGCGCAGCGACCCCGGGAGCCCGATCTACGGAATGCCGATCCTGGACGTCGACAAGTCGGCGAGCATCATCGTGATGAAGCGCTCGATGAATCCCGGGTTCGCGGGGATCGACAACGAGCTCTACCTCGACTCCAAGACCACGATGCTGTTCGGTGACGCGAAGGAATCGGTGCTCAAGCTGATCAGCTCGGTCAAGAC
>DASQLF010000046.1:0-20438 GCA_035630135.1 Gaiellaceae bacterium | reverse complement strand
TCAACGGGACGCTCGTCGGGGAGACGGGCATCAACGCCGCGCTCTGCGGGACGTGGGGCTGCCCGGTGCTCCTGGTCACCGGTGACGACGCCTCCTGCCGGGAAGGTACCGAGCTCCTCGGCGACGGACTCACGACCGTCTCCGTGAAGTGGGGCTTCAGCTCGTTCAGCGCCCGCAACCTCACGCCGGCGCGCGCACGAGAGCTGATCGAGGAGGGCGCGAAGACGGCACTGTCGGACCTCTCGGCCGTGCTCCCGTACGACCCCGGCCGCCCGTGCGAGATCAAGGTCGAGTTCAAGCACACGGGCGCCGCGCACAAGCTTCGCTACCGGCCGGGCGTCGAGATCGTCGAGCCACGCACCATCGTGTCCCGCGCCGACACCTGGTGGGACGCCTGGACGCAGTTCTATTTCTAAGCGCGTGACCGCGGATTGGCTCGCCCTCCTCGACTACGGAACGTTCGAGGTCGCCGAGGACGGGCGCAGGATTCCGATTCGCGGCTACGTCGTCCGATCCGGCGAACACGTCGTTCTCGTGGACACGGGCTTCCCGCACGCCTACTACGAGGACGCCGAGGAGGCTGGCCGCCTGGACGGGCTCGACGCGTTCGGCCATCTCGTCTCGATCGGCCCACAGAATCGGCCTCAGGAGCAGCTTGCCCTCCTCGGTCTCGCATCGGGTGACGTCACCAAGCTCGTGCTCACGCACGGCGACATCGACCACGTCGGAGGCATGCACCACTTCCCGGACGCGACGCTCGTCATGTCGAGCGCCGAGCGCCGGGCCGGGCCGCCGCGCTACTACGGCGATCTCCGCCCGCTCGAGTGGCCGACGAACACGCATTCTCGAGACGTCGACGGCGACGAGGAGATCGCACCTGGCCTCACGCTCCTCGCGACGCCGGGTCACTCGCCCGGCCACCTCTCCCTGCTGGTCGAGCTGGCGGAGACCGGCACCGTGATTCTCGCCTGCGACGCGATCTCGCGCGAGCACGAGGTCGCGACCGGCGTGAACGGAGGATCCTCCGACGACGAGGCTGCCCGCCGCAGCGCAAACCGGCTCGTCGAGCTCGCCGACGAGCGCCGCGCGCTCCTCGTCTACGGGCACGATCCGGAGCAGTCGCGAACGCTTCGCCGGGCGCCCGAGACCTACCGCTAGCGCTGATTGACATGTCACGGACGCGCTGCGACAGTTGCCTCCCCCCCGCAACATCTCGGATGGAGGGACGTCTCAGCGTGAAACCACGAAGGAGGGCAACTGTATGAAGAGACGCGCACTCATCGCCGCGGCTCTCGCAACATTGGTCGCGGCGTCGCTTGCGGCGTCCGCAGGCGCAGACACGCAGGCAAGCGCGCGTTCTGAGGCTGCGGCCGTCAGCTGCAACGGAACCATCAACATCGGAAACCTGACCGTGCTCACGGGCCCGGCGGCATTCCTCGGTCAGTCGCAGCAGAGCTGGGCAGAACTTGCTGCGAAGCGCGTCGGCGCGCAGCTCGGCCTCAAGGCGAGGATCGTCGGGTACGACACGACCCTCGACCCCGCCGTCGCGCTGACGGCGGCTCAGCGGCTCGTCGGAAATCGCAGCGTGCTTGCCGCGATCGGCCCGGCAACGTCCGGTGGCGTGGCGGCGACGTCGAAGACGCTGCGCGACGCGAGCGTCGTGCACGTGACGCCGTCCGCAACGCGGACGACGCTGACGAAGGGCGGCTCGCCGGAGGCGACGTCGTACTTCTACCGTGTGGTCGCCGACGACTCGGTGCAGGGCACCGGCGCCGGCAAGTACATGGTCGACCGGCTGAACGCCGACAAGGTGACGGTCTTCGATGCACAGGAGCCGTACTCCGTCGGCCTGGCGAACACGATCGAGCGGTATCTCGAGCGGCGGAACGTCTCGGTGCAGAGGCTGTCGGTCACGAACAACACGACCGACTTCTCGAGCTTCGTCACGCGCATCGCGTCCGACACGGACATCGTGTACACGCCGTTCCAGGTCGCTGCGAACGCAAATCAGATCGCGGTTCTGCTCAAGGAGCAGGGTAAGCGGGCGATCGTGTTCGGCGGTGACGGCACGGCCGATCCCGCGTTCAAGGTCCCGGGTTCGTACTACTCGAACTTCGCTCCGGACCTGAACAACGTCGCGGGCAAGGCGGCGATCATCGCCGCCTGGAAGCGCGACAACCCGGAGCGGACGCTCGATCCGTTCGGACCTCCCGCCTACGGCGCCGTGCAGTCGATCCTGTACGCCGCGAAGCGGGCCTGTGCGGGCAAGCGGCAGATCGAGCGCGTGAACATCAAGCGCAAGATGAAGGCCGGCCCGATCCCGAACTGGATCCTGGGCGGCACGTTCCGCTTCTCGTCGAGGACGAACGACCCGCGGAACGGCGGCTTCTGGCTCTTCCAGATCCAGGGCGACGGCACCGCTCGGCAGGTCGGAAGGCTCTAGGTACCTCGTGCGGCCCCGGCTTCGGCCGGGGCCGCACGCTTTGCCGTTCGGAAGGCGGGCAGTAGGCTCGCGCAACCCGTGAACTACGACCAGTTCTTCCAGACCATCGTCAACTCGGCGACGCTCGGGAGCACGTATGCCCTGATCGCCCTCGGCTACACGATGGTCTACGGGATCCTGAAGCTCCTGAACTTCGCGCACGGCGACGTATTCATGGTCGGGGCGTACGTCGGGTTCGGCGTGTTGAGCTTTTTTGGCGGCGCGATCGACCCGTCGATCTCGATCTGGGTCGTGCTCGTGCTGATGACTCTCGCGGCGATGGCGGCGTGTGCGGTGCTCGGGGTCGTCATCGAGCGCTTCGCGTACCGGCCGCTGCGGGACGCGCCGCGTATCGCGCCACTCATCAGCGCGCTGGGCGTCTCGTTCTTCCTCTCGTACAGCGTGCAGCTGTTGTTCGGGGCGGAGCGGCGGACGTACGACACGTTCAACATGGCCGGCGGCAAGCTCTTCGAGCCTGCGGTCACGATCGGCTCGTTCTCGATCTCCTGGCTGCGCGTGATCGGGATCGTCGCCTCGGTCGTGCTCATGCTCCTGCTGTGGGTGCTCGTCGAACGCACGCGAATCGGGAAGGCGATGCGTGCCACGTCGATCGATCGTGACGCGGCCGCGATGATGGGCATCGACATCGACCGCGTGATCATGTTCGCGTTCATCCTCTCGGGCGCGCTCGCGGGCGCGGCCGGCGTCCTGTTCGCGCTCCGGACGGATCTCTACCCGCAGATGGGCTTCACGCCGGGTCTCTTCGCCTTCACGGCAGCGGTGATCGGGGGAATCGGCTCCATTCCCGGAGCGATGCTCGGAGGCTTCCTGCTCGGGACGGTCGAGGCCGTGACCGTCACCTACGTGACCCAGTGGATCGGCATCCCTGTGGGTCTCTCGAACCTCGTGATCTTCTCGCTGCTCATCGCGTTCATGCTCGTGCGGCCCCAGGGCATCCTCGGACGACCGGACATCAAGAAGGTATGAGCGAAGGTCCGGGCCCGCGCATAGGACAGGACGAATGGGTCGCCCGCGCGGGCGACAACATCGATCGGCCGCGCCTCCGGCAGCTGGTCGACCGGGTTCCGGGCTGGGCGCAGCTCCTCCTGTTCGTGATCGCGGTCGGCCTCATCCCGCTCGTCACGGACGACGGCTACATCAACGCGGTCGTCTTCGACACGCTCATCTTCTGCCTGCTCGCGATCGGCCTGAACGTCGTCGTGGGCTGGGGCGGCCTGCTCGACCTCGGCTACATCGCGTTCTTCGGGGTCGGCGCGTACACCTACGCGATCCTGAGCTCGGAACAGTTCGATCTGCACCTCTCGTCCGTGCTCGTCCTGGTGATCTGCGTCGTGCTGGGCGCGCTCCTCGGGCTCCTCGTGGGCCTGCCGTCGTGGCGCCTCGTCGGCGACTACCTCGCGATCGTGACCCTGTTCGTCTACCAGATCTTCATCAGCATCGTCACGAACGGGAACGACCTCTTCGGGCTCGACCTCACCGGGGGAGTCAACGGGATCGCGAACCTCGACCCGTTCGACCTGTTCGGCCGCGAGATCGTGGTCGCGAAGCAAGGGATCTTCAACTCGAACTACGTGTACATCGCGCTCGGCGTCTTCCTCGTCGTCTTCGGTGCGCTCTACCTCGTGAACAACTCGCGCATCGGCCGTGCGTGGCGTGCGCTGCGCGAGGACACGCTCGCGGCCGAGCTCATGGGGATGCCCACGGACTGGCTCAAGCTGCTCGCCTTCGCGTTCGGCGCGGCCGTCGCGGCGCTGACTGGAGGGCTCTTCGCGTCGCTCAAGGTCGGCGTGTTCCCGGAGACCTTCTCGCTGACGCTGCTCATCACCGTCTACGCGATGCTCATCCTCGGCGGCGTCGGCAGTCAGACCGGCGCTGTGCTGGGAGCCGTCGTCGTCTACGTCTTCCTCGAGGCGCTTCGCGACCCCGACGTGTCCGGCTGGGTCTTCTACATCGCCGCGATCGTCGCGCTCGTCCTCGTGGTGCGCCCGAGGTGGGTGGTGGCGGCCGTGCTCGCGGCGACCCTCGTCTTCGGATTCGCAGTCCATGCGCTCGCGGGCGCCATCGACGAGTCGTGGACCACGACCGCGCCCGCCGATGCGGACGCGGTGACGAGGTTCCTCGACGCGTGGGTCGTGATCCCGGCGACGCCGGGCGACTCGAAGACCCTCGCCTACATCGGCCTCGTCGCGCTCATCCTGCTCGCGACGACCGTGAAGGGCATATGGCGCTGGGCAGTGCTCGTGCCCACGCTCTATCTCGCGGCCTTCGTCTGGGAGAACGTGATGTCGCAGCAGCCGGACGTGACGCGCTTCGTGCTGCTCGGGGCGCTCCTCGTCGGGGTCATGGTGACGAGACCGTCCGGGATCCTCGGCGAGCGGCGAGTGGAGATCGTCTAGATGGCCGCGCTGCTCGAGCTCAAGGGCGTGTCCATGGCGTTCGGCGGCCTCACCTGCGTCAACGAGCTCGACCTCCACGTCGACGAGGGCGAGATTCTCAGCGTCATCGGGCCGAACGGCGCGGGAAAGACGACGCTGTTCAACCTCGTCACCGGCGTCTACGAGCCGACGGGCGGCGACATCGTCTTCGAGGGCGAGTCGATCAAGGGCCTCAGCCCGCATCGCATCACGCAACGCGGCATCGCCCGCACCTTCCAGACCCTTCGGCTCTTCCTGAACATGTCGGTGCGCGAGAACGTCATGGCCGCGGCCTACGGTCACACGAAGGCGGGGGTGTTCCGCTCGATGCTGCGCACGCCGGGCATGCGCCGGGAGGAGCGCGAGATCCGCGAGCTCGCCGAGAAGCGCCTCGCGTTCTTCGGCGACCGGCTCATGGGCTACCGCTGGGATCAGCCGGCCTACAGCCTCTCGTACGCGAATCGCCGGCGGCTCGAGATCGCCCGCGCGACCGCGACGAACCCGCGCCTCCTCCTTCTCGACGAGCCGGCAGCCGGGATGAACCCGAAGGAGACGCAGGAGATCACCGAACTCATCGCGCAGCTTCGGACGGAAGGCGGCTACACGATCCTCGTCATCGAGCACGACATGCACGTCGTGGAGGGGATCTCCGACCGCGTCATTGCGCTCGACCACGGCGTGAAGATCGCGGAGGGCACGTTCGAGCAGGTCGCGACGAACCCCCGTGTGGTCGAGGCCTACCTCGGCACGGGCGCGATGGAGCGCAAGTGAGCACCGGCAACGGATCCGAGCCGCTCCTGAAGCTCGAGGGCGTGAACACCTACTACGGCCCGATCCACATCCTCACGGACTCGAATCTGTACGTCGGCGAGGGCGAGCTCGTCTGCCTCCTCGGTGGCAACGCGTCCGGCAAGTCGACGACGTTGAAGACGATCCTCGGTCTCGTCCGACCCCGCACGGGAACCATCACGTTCGCCGGGGAGGACGTCACCGAGGTTGCGACGTCGCACCGGATCAAGCGAGGGCTCGCGATCGTTCCGGAGAACCGACGCCTCTTCGGTCCGATGACCGTGCTCGAGAACCTCGAGATGGGTTCGTACCTGCGGCCGAAGGCCGATCTGAAGGAGGAGTTCGAGCGCGTGTACACGCTCTTCCCACTCCTCTACGAGCGGCGCTCGCAGCTCGCCGGCACGCTGTCGGGCGGCGAGCAGCAGATGGTCGCGATGGGCCGCGCACTCATGTCGCGTCCACGCCTCCTGCTCATGGACGAGCCGTCGATGGGGCTCGCGCCGATCCTCGTCGAACGCAGCTTCGAGATCATCAAACAGGTGCACGAGTCGGGCGTGGCGATGCTCGTGGTCGAGCAGAACGCGAACGTCTCACTCTCGATCGCGGATCGCGGCTACGTTCTCTCGACCGGGCGGATCGTGCTCGAAGGCAAGGCCTCGGATCTGATCGAGAACGAGGATCTGCGCAAGGCGTATCTCGGGCGCTAGGCGCGCAGGGCCGGAAGGACGCGCTCGCCGAGCAGTCTGATTGCCTCGCGGGGATCAGGTCCGAGCGGACCGCCGAGGCTGACGTGCGTGACGCCCACGTCGGCGAGGGTCGCGATGCGCTCGGCGACGCGCTCGGGAGTGCCGGTCAGCGCGAGGTCGAACAGCGGCGCGGCGACTGCGGCCGCCGCTTCCTCGAGACGTCCACCGTCGACGAGCTCGCGCAGCGGCGCAAGGTCAGCGCGACTCACGCCGGTGGACGCCAGCGCGTGCTCCTCGAGATACGGCGCGAACGTCGCGATCATCGGCCGCAGCGGATCCTCGGTGCCCCGTCCGTCTGCGGAGATCGAGAGCCATGCGCACGCCACGAGCTCGAGATCGCCGGGATCGCGGCCCGCCGCTCTTGCACCGGACACGACCTCGGCGAGCAGCGGCGCAACCGACTCGGGTGGCGTCGCCATCGGCATCGCGCCGTCTCCGATCTCGCCCGCGAGTTGCAGGAGCTCAGGACCGAACCCGGCGACGAGGACGGGCGGATCCGCACGCAGCGGCTCGAAGCGCAACGCGCATTCCTCGCCCCACGCGTACGGCCCTTTGCAAGTGACCGTCTCGCCGCGAAGAAGCGCGCGGACGATCGCCACCGCGGCGCGCGTCCGCTCGACGACGTCGGAGGCGTCCAGGCCGAGCCACTCGACCATCGAGGTGGTGTGCAGCCCGAGACCGAGTGCTGCGCGTCCGCCGGACAGCAGGTCGAGCGTGGCGAGGTGGGTGGCGATCTCGGACGGGTCGGTCGTGTACGGATTCGTGCCCAGGCTGCCCACCGCGACGCGCTCCGTCCGCTCCGCGATCGCCGTTTGGATCGTCCAGGCGTTCGACATGAACGGGTCGTGTGGAACCCAAATCTCGTCGAGCCCTGCCTCTTCCGCGAGGACGGCGAGGTCGACGACGTCGCGCGGCGAGCCGAGGTACTGCACGAGACGAACGCTCACCTTCACGCGAAACGACGCTACCGCAGCGGCTGCGTAAGCTCCGCTCGATGCCAGGACAGGGCTCCAACGAACACCCCACGGGTCAGACGCCGCGTCTGACCCCTGGCCTGTCCGTTCGAGCCGAGTTCCCGATCTTCGAGCACACGACGTACGCGAACTCGTGCTCGCAGGGAGCACTCGCGAATCGCGTGCGCGCGGCCGCGGAGGAATGGCTCGCCGGGTGGGACGAGAACGGCGCCGAGTGGCCGTTCTGGGTCGAGCGGAACGAGGCGGCGCGGACGGCCTTCGCGACTCTGGTCCACGCGCAGCCGGATGACGTCGCCGTCACGACGTCCGTGTCGCAGGGCGTCAGCGCACTCGTCTCCGCGCTCGATCTCACGGGCGAGAGGAAGCGGATCGTCGTCAGCGAGTACGAGTTCCCGACGGTGGGTCAGATCGCGCACGCGCAGGAGCTCCGCGGCGCCGAGGTCGTCCACGTGCGGCCCGAGGACGACGGGCGCATCCCGCTCGAGCGCTTCGCAGACGCGATCGACGAGCGCACGGCGCTCGTCTGCTGCACGGCGGTGTCGTTCCGCTCGGGGCACCGCCACGATGTGAGCGCTATCGCCGAGCTTGCTCACGCCAGCGGCGCGATCCTGCTCGCCGACAGCTACCAGGCCATCGGCTCCATGGAGATCGACGTGCGCGCGATCGGCGCGGACGTGATCACGGGCGGCACCGTCAAGTACCTCCTCGGCTCCGCGGGCCTCGCCTTCATGTGGCTCCGACCGGAGCTTCGCTCGCAGCTCCTGCCGACGCAGACCGGCTGGTTCGCCGACGAGGACATCTTCGCGATGTCGATCGCCGACTACTCGCCGCACGCGAGCGCGCGTCGC
Organism: Gaiellaceae bacterium; assembly: GCA_035630135.1. Lineage (GTDB taxonomy): Bacteria > Actinomycetota > Thermoleophilia > Gaiellales > Gaiellaceae > GMQP-bins7. The sequence continues at coordinate 12,164 of DASQLF010000046.1, read as the reverse complement.
TTCGACAGCGGCACGCCGCCCGTGCCGTCGCTCTACCCCGGCGTCGCGGGCATGGACCTGATCTCGGAGGTGGGCGTGCCCGCGATCGAAGAGCACGTGCGCGGTCTCAACGACCGCCTCCTCGCCGGCCTCGACGACCTCGGCGCAAGGGTGATGACGCCGCGTGCGGCCAACGAGCACGGAGCGCTCATCTGCGTGCTCTCGACCGATCCCGACGCTCTCGTGGACGCGCTCGCCGCCGAGCGCATCGTCACGTCGACGCGCGACTCCAACCTGCGCATCTCGCTCCACCTCTACAACGTGGAGGAGGACGTCGACCGCATCGTCGCTGCGCTCGCCGCGAACCGCGTGCTTCTCGCCTAAGCCGTGTCGGGCTTGCGCGCCCGGACGAGCCCCCCGTGCATGCCCTCTGCGACGGCGTGCGTGAACTCGATGTCGACGTCGACCAGACCCGCACGCTCGAGACTCTCGCGGTACTCACCGAGAGAGAGCGCACCGGCGATGCAGCCGACGTGGCTTCCGCGCTCTGCGCGGTCCGCGGCCGAGAGGCGATCCTCCGCGACGACGTCGGAGATCCCGACGCGGCCGCCGGGGCGAAGAACGCGGGCGATCTCGGCGACGACCCTCTCCTTCTCGGGCGAGAGATTCACGACGCAGTTCGAGATGACGACGTCGACGCTCTCCGCCGCGAGTGGCACGTCCTCGATCAGACCCTTCACGAAGTGGACGTTCGTTGCGCCGGCGGCGCGCGCGTTCTCGCGGGCGAGAGCGAGCATCTCGTCGGTCATGTCGAGGCCGTAGACGGTTCCGGTCGGCCCGACGCGCTGCGCAGAGAGGAGGACGTCGATGCCGCCGCCCGAGCCGAGATCGAGCACGGTCTCGCCTTCGCGCAGTTCCACCAGAGCGAGCGGGTTGCCGCAACCGAGGCTCGCGGCGACCGCGTTGCCGGGGAGCCCGGCACGCTCGTCGGCGCCGTACAGACCCTGGCCGAACAACGTGGTCGCCTCCTCGCCGCAACAGCCGATGCTCTCGCAGTTGCACCCGCAGCCGCACCCGGCGGCGAGATTCGTCGCCGCTTCTGCGTAGCGCTCACGTACCTGTTCTCGTGCCGCGGTGCTCATTGCCGACTCCTTCATCGATAGATGTCGATGGGAATCTACCGCTATTCATCGATAGATGTCAATGCGTTGGGATGCGATACTCGCGCACATGGATTCGAGAGACGCGGCCGCCGAGCTCGAGAAGACGATCGAGCGCTACAACGACGCCTGGAACGCGCAGGACGTCGAGGCCATCGTGTCCTTCCACGCGCCCGGGATGGTCTTCGAGAACCACACGGCAGGCGATCGTGCCGAAGGCGACGCGGTCGGGCCGCACATCGCGGGCATCTTCGAGCGGAACCCGGACCTGCGGTTCACGGGGAGGCGGCTGTACGTTCGGGACGGGCTCGTCGTGAGCGAGTGGACGGCGTCGGCGACGACGCGTGACGGCCGGAAGGTCGAGTGGGACGGCATCGACGTGTTCCCGTTCGAGAACGGCCTGATCCTCCGCAAGGACGTCTACTCCTCGTCGCACGTCCCGCGCGAGCTCGCGTAGCGGCGTTGTCGCAGCCGCGGGTTCACGAGGCGGCCGGCGTGCCCGCCGAGATCGAGGTCGAGCTGCGGGAGTCGTTCGACCTCGTGGACACTGCGGCGGGCGCGGACGGGATCGTCGTCACACCGGCCGTCACCGTCGACGCCGCCTACCTCGACGCGGCCGGGCCGCAGCTTCGCGTGGTCGCGAACTACGCCGTCGGCATCGACAACCTCGATCGCGACGCGCTCCGCGCGCGCGGAGTCGTCGCCACGAACACCCCCGGCGTCCTCACGAACGCGACCGCCGAGCACGCGATCGCGCTGATGCTCGCGCTGCTTCGCCGAATCGGCGAGGGCGATCGCTCGCTCAGGCGGCGCGACGAGTGGGAGTGGGGGCCGGACTTCATGGTCGGAGAGAGCCTCGAGGGCAAGCAGGTCCTCGTCGTGGGGCCGGGGAGAATCGGGCAGCGGGTTGCCGAGCTCGCCGAGGCGCACGGAGCACATGCGGTGTTCGTCGGACGCGACGACGACCTCAGCGCGGCCATCGCGACCGCCGACGTCGTGACGCTCCATTGCCCGCTCACCCCACAGACGCGTCATCTCCTCGACGCGAACGCGCTCGCGGCGATGAAGCCGACGGCGGTTCTCGTCAACACCGCTCGGGGCCAGGTCGTGGACGAGCGGGCACTCGTCGACGCGCTCGAGCAGGGCGCGATCGCCGGCGCCGCGCTCGACGTCTTCGAGCACGAGCCCGCGGTCTCCGAGGAGCTGCTCGCGCTCGAGAACGTCGTGCTGACCCCGCACATCGCGAGCGCGACGCGCGACACCCGGCTCGCGATGGGACGACTCGTCGTGGTCGCGCTTCGCGCCGTTCTCCTCGAGGGCCGCACGCCGCCGAACGCGGTGTAGCGTCCCGCGATGGCCCGCTTCGGCTCCCAGTCCATGACCGGACGGCTCGAGCGCGTGCTCGTGCGGCCGCCGCTCGCCGAGGACGCCGAGCACTGGCGTTCGTACGGCTGGCGGGCCGCGCCCGACCACGCGGCGGCCGCAGCAGAGCACGAGCTCTTCCGCGGGTTGCTCGAGGCGGCAGGTGCCGAGGTCGTCGTGTCGCGCCACGACCCCGGCAACCCGGACGCGATGTACGTGTACGACCCCGTGCTGGTCGGTGACGAGGGCGCGGTGCTCCTTCGTCCGGGCAAGGAGGGCCGGCGCGGCGAGCCCGCTGCGATCGCCTCCTCGCTCGTCGCGGCGGACGTGCCGGTCGCGGCCGAGCTCCCCGAGCCCGTAAGCGTCGAGGGGGGAGACACGGTCTGGCTGGACGAGCGCACGCTGCTCGTCGGCATCGGCTACCGCACGAACGAGGCCGCGCTCGCCGCCCTGCGCGGCGTCTTCTCCGGAGTCGAGGTAGTCGCCTTCGACCTCCCGCACTGGAACGGGCGTGGCGAGGTCATGCACCTCATGAGCTTCCTCTCTCCACTCGACCGCGACCTCGCGCTCGTCTACCCGCGCATCGCGCCCGTGCGGCTCCTCGATCTGCTGGCGGAACGCGACATCGCGGTGGTGGAGGTGCCGGACGAAGAGTTCGAGAGCCAGGGACCGAACGTCCTCGCGCTCGGCCCGCGTCACGCACTCGCCCTCGACGGCAACCCGGAGACGAGGCGGCGCATGGAGGCGACAGGCGTCGAGGTCGTCGTCTACCGCGGTGAAGAGATCTCGAAGAAGGGCGACGGCGGCCCGACCTGCCTCACGCGGCCGTTACTCCGCTCTTAGGACAGGCCGAAGCCGACCGCAAACCCGAGCGCGGTCAGGAGCCCCGCCTCGCGTCCGCCGAGCTCGAACGCCTCGGGCATCAGCGTGTCGGCGAGCATCACCAGAACTGCACCAGCTGCGAACGCCGTCGCGAACGCGCCGCCCTCGGTTCCCATCGTCTCGAGGAGCCGCCACCCGAGCACCGCCGAGACGACCGAGACGAGGACGACGCCGGACCACATGGCGAACGTCCGAGAGCGGCTCCAGCCGGCCTGGAGGAGGCCGGTCGTTCCCGAGAGCGCCTCCGGGACGTTGGACACGAACACGCCCACCACGACCGCGACGGGAACGATGCCTTCCTGGGCCAGGGAGGCGCCGAGGACGAACGACTCCGGAATCCCGTCCAGCACCGTGCCGAGCACGATCGCGTTTGCGCTCCCCGCGAGCTGCTTGTCGCCGGTCATGCTCTTGCGCGCGCCCCCACCTCGCCGCTCGATCGCCCAGTCGCCCCCGTAGAAGACGAGCGCACCGCAGGCGAAGCCGAGAGCGGCGAGCTGCACGTCGGTCGCGACGGCATCCAGCACGAGCTCATACGACACCGCTGCGATCAGCGCACCGGCACCGAACGCCATGGCGAGGCCGATCGCGCGCGAGGGAGGCCGAAGAAGCGCGAGCGCGGCTCCGACCCAGAGCGAGCCGGCCGTCACGAGCCCCCAGAATGCAGCCTCGAGCACCGGCCGACTCTACGACTCTTCGAACGCGAGCTGCCGGTAGGTCGACAGGCTCGATACGCCGACGCCGACGAGGCGCAGGGCTCCGGGCCGATCCCGCAGACCCCGGTCGAGAAGCCCGCACGCGACCTGCCCGATCAGCGCGGCCTCGTCGACCGCGGCCGGAAGCGTCGTCGAGCGCGTGCGGATCGAGAAGTCCGCGTACCGCAGCTTGGCCGTGACGGTGCGTCCGGAGAGGCCCGAGTTGTGCAGGCGTTCCGCGACGAGCTCGGCGAGCCGGCGAACCTCGTCGTGGAGGCGCTCGCGATCGGTGAGGTCGCGGGGAAACGTGTCCTCGGCGGAGACGGACACGGGCTCGAGCTCGAGATCCAGGTCGCGGGGATCGATCCCGAGAGCGCGGTCGCGCAGCATCCTCCCGACCGATCCTGGGAGCAGCGCGCGGAGCTGGGAGTCGTCGAGCTCCGCGAGGTGACCGATCGTCGCCACGCCGGCGGCTCGCAGCCGCTCCTCCGCGCGCGGCCCGATGCCTGGCAGGAGGCGCACCGGCAGGGGAGCGAGGAAGCGCGCCTCTTTGCCCGCTGGCACGAGAGTGATCCCGCCGGGCTTTCGCCGATCCGAGGCGATCTTGCAGACCACCTTCGAGGTCGCGACGCCCAGCGAGCAGGTCAGGCTGGTCTTCGCGCGGACGGCCGTCTGGACGGCCGACGCGACGGCTCGCGCCCGGGTGAAGTCACGCGCGACGGTACCGAGGTCGAGGTAGCCCTCGTCGATCCCGGTGCGCTCCACGCGCGGCACGATCTCGGCGATCGTGTCCCACACGACGCGCGAGTACTGCCGATAGAGCGCGTGCCGCGGCCGCAGAAAGACTGCCGTCGGGCAGCGACGAAGCGCCTCCGCCGCGCTCATCGCCGAATGGATCCCGAACGTGCGGGCCGCGTAGTTCGCGGTCGACACGACACCGCGGCTGTGGGGATCGCCGCCGACGACCAGCGGCCTGTCGCGCAGCCCGGGATTCTCGAGCTCCTCGACGGCGGCATAGAAGGCGTCGAGGTCGAGGTGCGCCAGGATCCTCACCGGCGCAAAGCTACTGTTGCCGCGTGATCGCGACGCCTGCGCTCCCGCCGCCCGCGATCGAGCAGCCGGCGCCGTACCAGGTCTCGTACGGGCTCGTCAGCGGTCGCGCCGCGCAGGGCACGACGCGGATCGTCGTCCACGCGAACGGGAGGCGGCTCGTGTCGCGTCCGCTCGAAGGTCGCAGGTTCTCTCTTCGCGTGACGCTGCCGCGTGGCGACGTGAACGTTCGCGTCACCACCCTGCGCGCGGACGGACGCGGCTCGTCCGCGCAGATCCGGAACGTCTTTGCTCTGCCACCAGGATCTCGTCCGCGTAACGTCGCGTCGCGCCTCGACCCCGAGCTCGCGACGGGGCTGACCCGAGCCGTGCGCGGCTACCCCGGCACGGCCGGCTACTACGTCCAGAGCCTGACCGGTGGGCGAGGCGCAGCGTGGAACGCGAAAGCGCGCTTCCCGGCCGCGTCCACGCTCAAGCTCGCGATCGCCGCGACCGTGCTCGCCGAGCACCGCGGCATCCCGCCTCCGGGGTCGCGCATGGACTCGCTCCTTCGCGAGCTGATCATCCCGTCGGACGACGCGACCGCGAACGTGCTCCTGGTCTGGCTCGGCGGCTCGACCAGCTCGGGTGCGTACCGCGTGAACGACCTGATGCGCTCCATCGGTCTCCGCGACTCGCTGATGTACGGCGGCTACCTCGTCACGCCCGTCGTCGCCGACGGGATCCCGCTGCGCGTGGACGAGGCGCCGAACTACGGCGTCGGCAAGTACACGACGGCGCGAGACATGACCTCGCTGTGGCGAGCGCTCTGGCTCGCCTCCGCCGGCGCCGGGCCGCTCCGCGCGTCCCGGTCCAGGCTCACGCCCGCCGACGCGCGCTATCTCCTCTGGCTGACTGCGCACGTGCGCGACGAACCCAAGCTCGACGCGACCCTGCGCCGCGACGCGAAGGTCGACGTGATGCACAAGGCCGGCTGGATCTCCACGGCGCGTCACGACACCGGCCTCGTCTTCTGGGAGGGCGGCGTCTTCGTCGTCGGCGTCATGACGTACCGCTCCTACGGCGTCTCGCGCTCGTCCGATCGCCTCGCCGGCCGCGTTGCCGCGCTCGCGCTCGCTCACTTCCGCCGCAACGAGGGCTGAACGAGCACGATCTGCGCGCGCATCGGGACAGCCGGTACAGTTTCTGAACCAACTACGGCATCCGAACGACTTCGGCTTCGACCGAGAAAGCGAGAACCGTGAGCGAGAACGAGAACACGACAAGCCTGTTGCTCGTCCCCCTCGACGACATCGTCGTCTTCCCGAACATGAACGTCACCCTCACCGTCGACGTCGGCGACGAGGAGCGCGTGCTGCTCGTGCCCAAGCACGAGGACGAGTACGCGAAGGTCGGCACCGTCGCCCAGGTGACGGACCGCATCAGCCTGCCAGGCGGCGGCCGCGCTGTCGCGCTCGAGGGCCTCTACCGCGGCGTCGCAGGTGCGGCGACCACGGACAGCCAGGGCCGGCTCTTCGTCGACGTCGAGGAAGCCCCCGATCCCGAGACCGCCGACGGCCGCATCCGCGAGCTCGAGCGCGAGTACCGCGCCGTGGTCGAGGAGATCCTCGAGCTGCGCGGAGACGACGGTCGCATCGCGGCGTTCGTCCGCTCCATTTCGGAGCCGGGCGCGCTCGCCGACACGTCGGGTTACTCGCCCGACCTGACCTTCGAGCAGAAGGTCCAGCTCCTCGAAACCGTCGGCGTCCGCGAGCGCCTCGAGCTCGCCCTCGAGCTCCAGAAAGAGCGCCTCGCGCTCATGCAGATCCGCCGCCGCATCCAGGAGGACGTCGAGACCGGCGTCGAGAAGCAGCAGCGCGAGTACATCCTGCGCCGCCAGCTCGACTCGATCCGCAAGGAGCTCGGCGAGGACGAGGGCTCGGTCGTCGAGGAGTACCGCACGAAGGTCGCCGAGGCGGACATGCCCGAGAACGTCCGCGAGCAGGCCGAGCAGGAGCTCTCGCGGCTCGATCGCATGGGCGACCAGTCGCCCGAGGCGAGCGTCATCCGCAACTACCTCGACTGGCTCCTCGCCGTCCCGTGGGGCGAGCGCTCCGAGGAGCGGCTCGACCCGAAGCACACACGTGAGGTGCTCGACGCCGACCATGCGGGCCTCGAGGACGTGAAGGACCGGATCGTCGAGTACATCGCCGTCGAGAAGCTGCGCAAGGATCGCGGCGTCGAGGACGACAAGCGCACGGGCGCGATCCTCACGCTCATCGGCCCGCCCGGCACCGGCAAGACCTCGATCGGCGAGTCGATCGCCCGGGCCACCGGACGCGAGTTCGTCCGCATGTCGCTGGGCGGCATCCGCGACGAAGCCGAGATCCGGGGCCATCGCCGCACCTATATCGGCGCCCTCCCGGGCCGGCTCGTCCGCGCCCTCAGGGACGCGGGGACGATGAACCCCGTGATCATGCTCGACGAGGTCGACAAGGTCGGCGCCGACTGGCGCGGCGACCCCTCGTCGGCCCTGCTCGAGGTGCTCGACCCGGCGCAGAACCACTCGTTCCGCGACCACTACCTCGACGTCGAGCTCGACCTCTCGCAGGTCTTCTTCATCGCGACCGGGAACATGGCCGAGACCATCCCCGGCCCGCTGCTCGACCGCATGGAGGTCATCCGCTTCGACGGCTACACGACCGACGAGAAGGTCGCGATCGCGCGTGACTACCTCTGGCCGCGCCAGCGCGAGCGGAACGGCCTCCGCGAGGACGAGGTCGAGATCCCCGAGTCGGCGCTCGAGCTCGTCGTGTCCGAGTACACGCGAGAAGCGGGCGTCCGTCAGCTCGAGCGCGAGCTCGGCACCGTTCTCCGCAAGACCGCGACGAAGGTCGCGTCCGAGACCGTCGAGCCACCCGTCGTCCTCGACGACGATGCCGTGCGGGAGGCGCTCGGCCGGAAGAAGTTCTACCGCGAGGTGGCCGAGCGAACCGCAGTTCCCGGTGTCGCGACGGGCCTCGCAGCCACGGCCACGGGCGGGGACGTCCTCTTCATCGAGGCGACCTCGCACCGGGAGGGCGACGGCCTGCTCCTCACCGGCCAGCTCGGCGAGGTGATGAAGGAGTCGGCACAGATCGCGCTCTCGACCGTCCGCGCCCTCGCCCCGCAGCTCGGCATCGAGGAGGAGCTCTTCGAGAAGCGGGCGTTCCACCTGCACGTGCCCGCGGGCGCGATCCCGAAGGACGGCCCGAGCGCGGGGATCACGATGGCGACCGCAGTCGCGTCGCTCCTCACCGGGCGGCCCGTGAAGCACACCGTCGGCATGACCGGCGAGATCACGCTCCAGGGCCGCGTCCTGCCGATCGGCGGGCTCAAGCAGAAGGTGCTCGCGGCGCACGCGGCCGGGATCACGGACATCGTCATCCCGGAGCGCAACCGCTCCGACCTGGAGGACATTCCGGAGAACGTGCGGGACGAGGTCACGTTCCACCCGGTGATGTCGATCGCCGAGGTGCTGGGACTTGCGCTCGAGGAGACGCCGGTGCAGCCCAGTGTCCAGGTGTAAACCCCACCAGCCGGTTCCCGAGGACGTCCGTCGCGCGGCGGACGTCCTCGAGCGCCGCTACGCCGTCTCGATCCTCTACGCGTCGCACCACGGGTGCACGCGCTTCACGGAGTTCCGGCACGCGCTCGGCCGAATCCCACCCGCGACGCTGGCGCAGCGACTCGCCGAGCTCGAGGCTGCCGGCGTGCTGCGGCGCGAGGTGCGCGACGCGCGCCCGCCGCACGTCGAGTACGTGCTGACGAGCGAGGGACAGGCCCTGCGGGCTCTTCTCGACGCGCTCGCCGTCTGGGCTCGCGCGTAGCTGCGGTTTCGGCGCTCGGCGGCAGCCGTTACGCGGGCCAGAAGTTCTCGAGGTACTCGGCGTCGTCCTTCGATCCGCCGGGCACGATCTTCGAGACGATGATGAGCTCCGCGTCTTCGGGCTCGTCGTTCCACACCGAGCGCCACGTCTCCGGCGGAACGCGCACCACCGCGCCACGCTCGAGCTCGACCACGTCGTCTCCGAGCTTGAACTGGAGCTTCCCTGAGGCGACGAAGTAGACCTCCTCCTGCTCCTTGTGGCGATGTCCGTAGGAGCCCTTGCCGCCGGTGTGCTGGGGCATCCGGCGGTACGTGAACGCGACCTGCTCGGCCTCGAGATCGCCAGTCATCATGCGCATCTCGCCGGGATAGTCGCCGAGGACGTCGCCGACCTCTTCGAGCCGCTTGATCGTGTACTCGGACACTGCGCGTCCGACTCTACAACGCGTTCGCAACGCGCCCTTACGATCCGCACACAAACCCGCTGCGTATCTGTTCGTTAGAGCAAGTGTGTCCGCAGCCGAGCTACCACGTCCGACCGAGGAGCTGTCCAATGAGGATCAGCGCGTCGTCGGCTGGCGTTACGACCAGTTCCGTTCGCTCGGCTTCGGCGACGAGGACTCCTGGCTCCTCGTCGACTCGGGCGCCGACCTGCAGCTGACCCGCTCGCTCATCGGCGCGGGCTGCCCGCTGCACCTGGCGCTCCGCATCGTCGTCTAGCGCGTTTCGGGAGAATGGGCCGCGTGCCCGATCTCCCGCAACTCGACGGCGTCAGCTTCCGCCCCTTCGGCGGCCGCTCGGACTACCCGGACTTCGTCCGGATCATCAACGCCTGGTCGAGGGCCGAGGGCGACGAGCGCGCCGAGACGATCGAGGGGATCACGACGAGCTACGACAACCTCGACCGCTGCGATCCCGCGCACGACCTCCTCGTCGCGGAGAGCGACGGGCGCACGGTCGGCTACACGCGCGTCTGGTGGGATCAGATCGTCGACGGGCCGCGCACATATCGGCACATCTGCCTCGTCGATCCGGAGTTCGGCGGGAGCGGGATCGGCACCGCGTTTCTCGCCTGGGCTCAGGCCCGCTTACGCGAGATCGCCGCGGAGCACGACGACGCGCCCGAGAAGGTCCTCGAGACGTGGTTCGGCGACAAGAACACCGCAGCCGTGGCTCTCGTGACGGCCGCTGGCTACGAGCCGGTGACGTATTCCGCCGAGATGGTGCGCCCGTTCGTCGACGACCTCCCCGACCACCGGCTCCCCGACGGCGTCGAGATCCGGCCGGTGCGCGAGGAGGACATGCGCGCGCTCTGGGAGGCCGAGGGGGAGGCGTTCCGCGACCACTGGGGCTACAGCGAGCCGACCGAGGCCGGTTACCTCCGCTTCCTCGAGCGGCCGTACACCGATCCGACCCTCTGGAAGATCGCGTGGGACGACGATGGCGTGGTCGGTCAGGTGCGCTCGTTCATCGACACGGCCGAGAACGCGGAGTTCGGCCGGCAGCGCGGCTGGACCGAGGACATCTCGACCGCCCGCCGCCGTCGCCGTCAGGGCATCGCCAAGGCGCTGATCGTCGAGTCCATCCGTGAGCTGGCCGCGCGCGGCATCACCGAGGTCGCTCTCGGCGTCCACACGGAGAACCCGAACGGTGCATACGACCTCTACGCCGGGCTCGGCTACGAGGTCGTCAACACCTGGACGGCCTACCGCAAACCGCTCTAGCGTCGTTTTTCACCCCGTGCGAACGGGTACGCCGCTGTGCGCTGTGCTTCTCTCGAAGTTCCTCATCCATCTGAGGTCCAGTCTCTGGTTCATCCCCGTGCTCTGCGTGCTCGCGGGCGTGGCGCTCTCCCTGGGGACGATCGCGCTCGACCGCTTCTTCGACTACAAGGCGCTCCCGAGCGTGGTCGGACCGGATGCGGCAGTCGTGATCCTCACGACCATCGCGGGCTCGATGGTCAGCCTGGCCGCGCTCGTGCTAACGATCACGATGGTCGTCGTCCAGCTCGCGATGGGGCAGTTCTCGCCGCGCATCGTGCAGCGCATCCTGCGGGACAAGCCGAGCCAGCTCGCAATCGGGCTCTTCGTCGCGACGTTCGTGCACTCGATCCTCGCCGCCCGCGAGATCGGCATCAACGGCGACGGCACGGGGCGGGTGCCCGGAATCGCGGTGGTAACCGCTTTCCTGCTCGTGCTCGTCAGCATCGCGGTGCTCGTCATCTACGTGCACCACATCGGTCAGGCGCTCCGCGTCTCCGCACTGATCGAGCTCGTCGGGAAGGAGACGCGAAAGCTCGTAGACCGGAAGTACCCGGACGAGGGCACGGCGCCCGAGCCCGAGCCGGGATCGCCGGCAGTGATCGCCGCTCGCAAGTCCGGAGTCGTCACCAAGATAGGCTCGGAGGAGCTCGTCGAAGAAGCGTGCCGGGTCGACTGCGTGCTCGAGCTCGTTCCCGCGCTGGGCGAGTTCGTGCCCGCGGGCGCGCCGCTCTTCCGCGTGCACGGCGACGCGCGCGACCTCGACGAAGGCCGTCTCCATTCGGCGCTGATGCTGTCGCTCGAGCCGACACTGGACGAGGACGTCGCCTACGGGTTCCGCCTGCTCGTCGACATCGCCGAGCGCTCGCTCGCCGACTCGCCGCTCCAGGATCCGACGACCTCCGTGCAGGCGCTCGATCGGATCCACGACCTTCTCCGGCAGCTCGCGCGCCGCCCGATGCCGGACGGCGTGTACCGCGACGAGGAGGATGAGGTTCGGCTCGCCGTCTTCGCGATGAACTGGGATGCGTACGTCCACCTGGCCTTCGACGAGATCCGGCTTGCCGGCGCGGGCTCGCCGCAGGTGACCCGCCGACTGAAAGCCGCTCTCACCGATCTCCGGTCGATCGTTCCGCCGGACCGCGTCGACGTGCTGGACGAGCAACTCGATCTCCTCACGGCCGCGACGCAGGCGGCAATGGACGACGAACGCGACATCGAGATGGCGCTGCGCGAGGACCGCGAGGGAATCGGCGCGGCCGCAGCTCTCGGCGGACGCTAAGCCTCGGCGTCTTCGGCGGACACCAGCTCCGAGGCGACGACCTCGAACACGCCGAAGTCGACGACCTCCATGCCTGCCGTCGCCGCGAGCTGGTCGCGCATCGCGCCCCGTGAGGCACGGGCGCGCTCCTCGTCCTCGGCTGCGTCCCAG